>PEXL01000014.1 GCA_002779065.1 Candidatus Diapherotrites archaeon CG08_land_8_20_14_0_20_34_12 | reverse complement strand
TCAGATTTTTCTTTTGAAGGATAAAGGGAAGAATGCCCTTTTGCCATGCCATATCGCTCTTTCAGGCTTTTTTCTTTAAGTTTCTGCGATTGTTCTAAAATATTCTGCACTTTTTTAGTATCTGGTTTTGTTTCAAGCAAAAAAGCAATTTCATTTTCATCAAGATTATATAAATAGCAGACATTAGCTGCACTTTGCTCATGCTTTAGCTGTTCTTTTATGATTGGCAACTCATTCTGCTGAACTGATTTAATTGATGCATGAATCTTCAAGCCTATTTTTTTGCATATTGCTTTGTTTAAAGAACGGCTTGAAATGCTCGAACTCATTTGCCTCAGAAATGAGGGGAACTGGTAATTAATCCAAGCTGGTTTAGATTCTTCTTTTGCAAGTGCAGCGCTTGACATTAAATCAACAGAATATCTCCTAAACCCATAATATTGGCTATGCAAAATATGGCCTTCAAGGATGTCCCCTTTTGAAAAACGGTCAAAAGCCAAAGCTGCTTCATTTGGTTTTAATGCCCTTGGAATATTTTCAAAAATCCAATTTAATAAAAGTTCTTTGTCCTCTTTTGATTCGCTAATGACTTTTTTTATTTCTGGCAAATCCTTTGAGTTAAATATTGAATTTAGTGTTTTGAAAACATCATCTAATTTCAAGCGTTCGGAAAGTTCTGAAACATTTTTTTGTGTAATGCTTCCAAATAATGAAAGTGTTTGCAGATCGAGCATTGCAGCCCTTAAATCACCTTCACTTGCTTGCGCCAATTGCTTTAATGATTCTTCTTCAAAGGGGATATTTTCAGCTAGGCATATTGCCTTCAATTTTTTTTCAATTGAAAGATAATTTATTTTTTTGAATTGAATATTTTCACAATAAAGCCTTATGTTTGAAATATTCTGCGCATAAAGGTCATTTGATGTCAAAATAATTGGATTCCGGGAATTTTTTAATATCTCAATTATTGCAGTTACGCCTCCCCTATCCCTGCTTGAAATACCATCAACCTCATCAAGCAGGATTAATCTTAATTTTCCAAAGAAACTTGAAGACATTGAGGCTGAACCAGCAAATTTATTGATTGTTTCCTTTGTCCTGACATCAGAAGCATTCAATTCAAATAATTGCCAGCCTGCCATCTTAGCAATAAGTATGGCTAATGCTGTTTTTCCTGTTCCGCACCGGCCATAAAAAAATAATGGTTTTTGCTGTTTTTTATTATTCCAATCCCCAACCCATTTTTGCACCTGCTCAAGTGCGGAAGGATTTCCAACAAAATCTTCCCATTTTTTTAGGGCATATTTTTCAGTAAAAAGCATAAGGTAAAAATGGTTGGAAAGGATTAAATTATTGTTGACTTCCTTTTTGCCTCACTTGATTGCCGTCTTGTCTGTTTTGGCCTTGGAATTATTTTAAAGCCTCTGCTTTCTATCTCTCTTAGCAAAACTTCAGGATTTATGCCATGGGCCACGGCACTCGCAACTATTAATTCTTTATATAACGGTTTTGATCTGTCCCCCCTTATTCTTGAAATAATCTTCCTTGCAACCCAATTTACAAAATCAGACCTCTTTCTGCGGACTATCTTACGATCACCATATTTTCCACTATGTGTTCTTGCTTTTTTACCGGTAATTCCAGTAAGCCATGGCCTTTTTCTGCTGGTCATTCCTCTAGACATAATAAATAGCATAAAAAGAATCAGTTAAATTGTTTTTGGTTGAGGATTATTGTATGCCGAAAAAGAGATTACCTGGAATAAGAAAGGTAAAAAGGAGTACTTCGCCCTGGGAACAATCATATGGTAATAAAAGACAACGAGAAATTGCAACATTAAGAGGATATGAAAGAACTATTTCTGCAATGATAAAAAGAGAGGGGGCAGTAACTGCTGCTGGAATTCATAGAAAATATCCACAAATACCCTTTGCTGCTGCAAATAAGGTATTGGCAGATTTGGAAAGAAGAGGCTTGCATATTCCACCAGAAGAAAGGGCAAGGGCATTTGGAGCAAAAAATCCTGAAGCCATAAGAAGGAGAATTATAGTTGATAGGGAATTAACTGCAGGAAGAACACCTAAAGAAATTTTAGACTTGCATTATGGCGGAGAACCTAGAAGAGAGTTACTTGCTTCAGATTTAGAAGCATTAAGAAAATATCGGGAAAGAGATATGATTGTGCCTGTAAGAGATGATCCTGCAATACTAGCCAGAGTCCAAAGGATTACTGATATGATAAGGGCTAATCCTAAAGTTTCTAACAAAGCAATGCAGAGAGTTCTTGGAGTAAGTCCGGCAACAATAGTTCATGATTTGCAAAGACTACCGCAAAGCATGTTGGATATGAGAATAATTTCAGGGCATAAATGGAATATTGGAATCGAAAGACTGCAAAATGAATTGATAAAAAAAGAGCACAGGAAAAAGAAACGACCTGTTGATGTTGTAGCTATTGTAAATGCAGCAATGCAAAAAATAGACCCTAGTCTTCCGCGAATGAACCCTAGTGATTGTGAGAGTAGGGTAAGGACTATTTTTGGTTCACAAAAGACTAAGTTTGCAACTGGCAGCAGTAGATTTACCAGTGATGAAACCGCTAGACAAAATGCAATAATAAAAAGGATGGCTCTGCAGAAAAGGAGATCTCCGGATATTGCTGATGAAGTAAAAAAACGATTAGGCCATGATTTAAATGTAGGTCAAATTGACGCAAGAATATCTTACATGAGAAAAAGGGGCGTTATTTCTGTTGAAAGAAATCCTGTAAGAAGCCAATTTACAAGACAGCAAATAGATGCACAAAATGCACTAATTAGGAGATTATTAACTGAAGGAAAAAGGCCTTATGAAATTGCAAAAGAACATAGTTTACAAGGGCTATCTGAGAACTCAAGACTGAAAAGAATTCAAAAAATCAAAAAAGCCTTGACTGAGGATAAGTGAGTCATATGCAAATAGGAATTGTTGGAAAGCCTAATTCTGGAAAATCAACGTTTTTCTCAGCTTCAACATTAATTGATGTTGAAATAGGAAATAGGCCTTTTGTGACGATAAAACCAAATCAAGGTATAGGGTATGTAACAAGCAAATGCGTTCATCCTGATTTGGGAAAAGAATGCCAACCACAGAATAGCAAATGCATAAATAGGGTAAGGTTAATTCCTATTCAATTATTGGATGTTGCAGGCTTGGTAAAAGATGCATGGAAAGGTAGGGGATTAGGAAACCAATTCTTGAATGATTTGATGCAGGCACACGCATTAATCCATGTTTTGGATATTTCCGGAACAACTGATGCTGAAGGAAATCCGATAAATGGAGGGCATGATCCTGCTGAAGATGTTTTATTCTTGGAAAAAGAAATTGATTATTGGATAAAGGGAATTTTAACAAATAATTGGATAAAAATTATGAGAAAAGCCGATGCTGAAAAAAAAGCATCAGAAGCATTAGCTATGCAATTAACCGGATTGGGAATAAGTGAAAAACACATAAAGGGTGTTTTAGTGAAATTAGGTTTTGATGATGTTTTAGAAGAATGGTCTGAAGAACAGCTCTTGGAATTCTGTGAAGAAATAAGAAAATTCAGCAAACCAATGTTAATTGCTTGCAATAAAATAGATTTGCCAGATTCAAGGGAAAATTTTGAAAGATTAAAAAAACAATTCCCGGAACACATATTTGTTGCATGTTCAGCAGAAGCTGAACTTGCATTAAGAAAAGCTGCAAAAGAAGGGCTTATAGAATATATTCCAGGAGGTAATGATTTTGCAATTAAAAAAGAACTGCCTGAGAAACAAAAAAAAGCACTGGAATTCATAAAAGAAAGCATATTGAAACAGTACGGTTCTACCGGGGTTCAGGAAGCAATAAACAAAACTGCTTTTGAATTATTGAAATTAATTGTGGTTTACCCTGTGCAGGATCAGAATAAATGGATTTCTGCCAAAGGTCATGTTTTACCAGATGCATTTTTGATAAAGGAATGCTCAACTCCAAAAGAATTGGCGGCAAAAATACATACTGATTTTATTGAGAAATATTTGGGAGCAATAGACTGCAGAAGCAAACAGAAGATATCAGAAACAACTGAATTGAAAAATAATGCGGTTGTAAAGATTCTACTTCGAGGTTAGGGAATTGGCATTTATCTGCCAGGCATAATTTGGCGCCAAAAGATACTGCAAAATAATATTGATTTTAGATGCGGGCAATTCAATTAACATTTCTCCCTTAAACTTTTTGGAATAATCCAAAGCATCAACCAAAGGCATTGGATTTTCAGCATAGAAAATTATTGGATAAAACCTATATCCATCTTTATCCGCTACACTAAAATCATTCCCGCCTGTCATTACTGTTTCTTCATTAAAATTTTCAAGAGTTGTATTTATCACAAGGAAAACATAGCCTTCCTTAGGTTCAAAGAAATAAATTTCATTTGAATCTGGTTCAAAATAGGAATAGCTTTTTAGCAGATATGCTGAGTTATATGTTGCTTTTACCTTTAACATTCCCTGCGCTGATTCTCCCTTTGAAAGATACTGCATTGTGCTTGGTACTTTGGATGCATCATACAAGGGATTAATTACTAAATGATCTTTTATGTCTTCAGGCTTTTGCTGCAAGCAGCCTGAGAAAAGCAATGTTAAAAAAATTAAAGTAATTGCAATGAATCTCTTCATAATATGACCATTGTTTTTGTTATTTAAAATCTTTTTTATGTGCAAAAAGTAACTATTTGCTCTGCTTCAGGATTTTTTCAATTACCTCTTTATGAATATTAAGCGTAACTAATTGGGTTTTTCCCCTTATGCCCCCTTCTTTGAATGTCAGATTTATCATATTTTTATTCTCCAAATCATTTAATTTTGTCCTAAAACTTCTTTGGGTTAGGGGTATTTTAACTGATTTGGAATATGCTTCAAATAATTTTCCGGAATATAAGCCATCATTTGAAGTTAAGATCTTTAAAATTGCTTTTTCATTTGCATCTAAAGAAGGGATTCTCTTTAAGGGCAATCTTTGTTGTATTGAATCAATTGCTTTTCTTAAATGTTCTAATTTTACTTTCTTTGCGTTTTCCTTTTCTGCGTTTCTGCCTGCTTTCAAAAGAGATTCTATTGCTAACCTCACATCGCCATTATTCTTTGCTGAAAAACCCGAGGTAACATCAATAATGTCAGCATCAACCACATTCGGAAGGAATGCATATTCAGTTCTTTCCTTCAAAAGTTGTTTTATTTGCTGTGGCTCGTATGCTGGAAATTCTATCTCTTCATACATGAATGAGCTTCTTACGCGGGCATCCAAATTGGTAATTATTTCTCTTTTATTGGAAATAAGTACAAGAACGAATGATTTTATCCCATATTCTCCTCTCAACAAATCATAAAGTAAGGAGGATGCTTCATTCGCATCTATCAAACGGTCAAATTCATCAAGAATTATTACTGGGACAAAGTCAATGCTTCTCATCTGCTGGATTATTCTAGAATAAACCTCGTCTGTCGCAATTCCTCTTCTTGGCAGGGGAACACTCAACAAAGTAGCTATTTGCGAAAGTATTGAATGCCTTGTATTAAATTCAAAACAATTCAGGTAAAGGCTCTTTGCCCTGTCTGAATAACTTTCTAATTCCTTCAATACGAACTTGACGGTTACTGTCTTGCCACTGCCTGTCGGCCCATATATAAAAATATTTAATGCTTTTTTATTTGCAAGCACTGGATTTAATATGCCAACAAGTGAATCTAATTCTGAATCCCTGTAAGAGAGTTTTTCTGGTATGAATTCAGGATACAAATATCGCTCATCCTTGAATATCTGATGTTCAAAACCCTTGGTTGAAAAAATATTGGACATGATAAGAAAAGGATTGAAACTAATATAATCATTACTATGCCAAAAACCAACTCCTGCCTATTTTATTTAGGCAGGCAGTTTTTCTTTTCCATCTCAAGCTAAGCTTGCTTGGGCCTTTCTTTTCTTTTTGGTGCAGTTTGCAATATAAAAGAAAAGTAATTTAAGGGTTTTTTGAGGGAAGAAAAGGAATAAATTTGTATTTAGGCATTTATTTTGTATGCCTGCAGCAAGAAGGATAAGCACAGCTAAAAAAGCTTTCTGGTGAGCACATACAAGAAGTCATCAGAAGGCTTGATAAAAGCGACGCAAGGCACCCTAAAATGGAATTCTTAGAAACTAATGGGCAAAAATATATTGTGATGGAGCCCTTTGTTAAGAGTTTAGGTAACCCTTCAGCACCAGGGCATTACACTAAATTCCTAAGGACTAGTGATTTAATAAGCGGACTTGATTTGAGGGACGAAACTGAGCGTCTTGTATTTATGCAAGCTGCTGAAGCAACAGCAAAATTGGCAAAAGCCGGCCTATATCTTAGACCCATAGGGGATGATATTGGATTTCGCGCAGATGTTTTTAATGAAATAACCACAAGACAAGGAAGGCAAGTATTTGTGCAGGACTTAGATACTTTCGGCTTGGGCGAAGATGCAGAAGAGAATTGGAGAATATCTGCAACATATTTAGGGGGAGTTGTTTTGCGTAATCCTGATGCGAAAAGGATATTGAATGAAATTGGGGCAAAATACGGTTTTCCAAAAATAAGATAGTAAAAGTAGCTTTCTCTTTTCTTTCAGCAACCTATATTTTTTCTTTCTTTTGCGCAACTGATTTTCTTTCTTTTAGAAAAAGAAAGAAAAGCGGTTGGTTCAGCGGAAATCTACTCTCTCCTCTTGTTTAAAAGGGGCAAAATAGTTATTCAGTTGGTGGTTTAATGAGGTTAACAAATAAGTTTGATTTGCTTGATATGAACATTGCTGAATTAAGGGCAAGAAAAGACCTAATCTTTGAGAGATTATTAATGGGAAGGGATAAAATCTCAAGAAATCTTACCTTTGAGTTATTAACTATTCTGGAAATGAAGGGAGCTATGCATTTAAATTAGTTCTTCAACAATAATGAATTATGGCAGATGCGCATACAGAACATGAAACCCCAGCTACTCCAGCAAGTACTGGTAGTAGCAGCAATACTGTAGATCAATTATTCAATAAAATACATGAATACATAGGGCAAAAAATAAGCACTTTCATGGCTTTCTTATTCTTCTTATTTACTATTGGTGCTGTTTTTGGTGCAATAACTATATTGAGATTTCCGAATTTAGCGCCATTTATGATACTCGCACCAGCTGTTTTTGGTCTTGTAGCTTACTATAATAGAACTGTCGCAACAATTGCATTTGTTTTACTGATTATATTGTTCATAATCTAAACACAATATAACAAAAAAACAACTTAGAAGTTTATCACTACTTTTTTAATTCATTCATCACAGAATTTTATTTGCTAGGGGTTGGTTATGAATGAAAAAGGCATATTTAGTTTAGCTTTATTGCTGGCATTTTGCACAATTTATTTTTCAATAATTCAGCAATCTTTGAATAATGAAGCATTATTGCAAAAAGCGGTAATCCAAACAATAAAGGCAGAGAAAGCAGATTTTATAAGAAGTGAAATAGAGATAAATGTTGAAAAAATAATAATTGAAACCGTAAAAGATTCTCTTATTTTAGGGAATAAGGACCCTTTTATAATAAAAATGCAGATAGCAGAAAATCTTTTGTATTATTTTAATGAAATCAGCAATACTAAGGATAACATATCTTGCTTTATATATGACAAAACCGCAAAAGAGAAAAGAAAAATAAACCAAAAAGAAATATCTGACCTGATTTCAGTAAATCTAAACGAGGGTTATGATTTTTTAGTGGAAGTAACTATGCATGCCGGCCTTTTAAAAAATCTAGAACCTTCCTGTGAAATAAATTTTGATGATGTGGCTGCTTTTTTTAAAATAAAAACGGATTACACTATCTGGGTGAATTAATATGCGTGGGCAAATTAGCCTTGAATTCTTAATTTCTATTTTGATTTTTGTCGGAATAATAGGGTTATTATTAATTAATTTTCAAAGATTTGAAAAGGATGGTTTAATTCTAAAGCTTTCTGAAAAAACAAGGGATTCTTATTGTTCAGCTATTGCAAATTCAGCATATTCCACTACAAGCATTATTAATTCTAAAGAAAATTGCGGTGCGAAGAATTTCAGCAAAATAATATTTGACATGAATAAAGGTTGAAACCATGGATGAAAAAGGATTGCTTTTCTCAATAGATTCAATGGCTGCTTTTTTGCTAATGATGCTATTTTTGAGCATTGCAGTTAATGCAATTTTTAATATTCTTGAAAAGCAAAAAATAATGCTAAAGGAATTTGATGAAAAACAACAGCTATTGTTTCTTGCTGATGCATCTGCAAAAAAATTTCTTGATATTGATTTGTTAAGTTTTGACAAAAATAGTAAAATTATTTTAAATGATGTAAAAGATTGCAAAACAAGTTCATTATGGGCAGAGAGAATAATTATTTTTGATAACAATCCTGCAATTCTAAAGGTTGGTTTTTGTGAATAAATCTGGTTTTACACTTACGGTGGAATCTACAATAGCTATTTTATTTTTAATATTAATAATAAGTGCTTTGGACATGAATTTTGATAAGCCAAAAAAGCTACTGGATGACTTATACATTCTACAAAAGCAGCATGATCTGCTAAAATACTGGTTAAAGGAAGGAATTTTTAATATTGAAAAGATGTCAGAAGAATTCGAACTCGCATTTCCTGCAAATTGTGGGGCAATAAAGGTTAATAACACAGAAATTTTATTGAATAACGAATTTTGTGGAAATTCTGACGGAACATTAACTGAAAGTGCTGAGTTAATTGGCTTAAAAATGAAAACAAAGTTAGCCGTTACTGTTTATCAGTGAACTCTAACTGAATAAAACCTTTGGATTTTTTGAGGATAATAAAGCATTTTTCACAAAGGATTTCTGATTCCTTGCAGATAACTTGCCCAAAAAGCTCTGATGTCAATCCTGCTGTTTCAGACTTTTCGGAAATCACAGTTATTGAAATATCTTGTGAATTAACTTTTATTAACCATGGCAATTTATTTTCAATTTTTAGGATTTTTGAAGAATTTTCCCCAAATAAATTCAACTCAGCAATAGCATTATCCAGATTTTCATAAAATTGCTTTACTTTCTGTTTTTCAAGAGACATCTGTGCTTTATGTGTAAAATCATTTGCCCCATAAAGAAACAAGGAAAGCAAAGAAAATGCAACCGCTAGTATTATCAGATATTCTAAACTTATTTGGGCTTTAGATATCTTCGATTTCATTTAGCACTTCCTTTACTTTTGTGTCAAACTTCTTTGTTGCTGATTCGCCTGTTGACTGCAATCTGGTTACAATCAAAAGGACAAGTGCAATAACTGCTGCTAATAAAACAATCATCTCTAACGATATCTGTGCATTATTTTCCATCTAACCAACCTCCTAGCTTAGCAATTAAATATTGAAGGAAATGTTATTTAAAACAATGTGAAGCAGAATAAGATAATATGAAATCTAAAGAAAAGAAAGACCTTTTTGTAAGCTGGATTACTGTGAGCATAGCATTCGCATTTGTGCTAAGCCCAAATTTATTAAATCTATTATCCTTTGCCACTGCTTTGCCAATAAGTCTTGTTGGGGTAGGCACTGGTTTTGTTCTGCATGAATTAGGGCACAGGCAGGTTGCAAAACATTATGGCGCGCATGCTGAATACAGAGCATGGAAATGGGGATTAATATTAGCATTGGCTTTACCAATTATTACTTTAGGGAAATTTGTTTTTGCTGCCCCTGGTGCAGTTTATATTTATGGGCCTAATATTACAAGAGAACAGAATGGAATAATTTCTTTAGCCGGGCCGGCTATGAATATTATTATTGCAATAATTGCAGTATTAACTGCTTTTTTTATTATAGGAACTGGAGGCGGATTTTTGTATACAATTGCAATTTACACAATGATGATTAATTTATTTTTAGCATTCTTCAATATGATTCCGGTTCCGCCATTGGACGGAAGCAAAGTCATGATGTGGGATGTTAGGATATGGGCAATTATATTTGTCCCGTTACTTGCTTACTTTATATTTTTCTGAAATAAATTTAATATCAAAGGACAAAAATAATCGTATAAAATTGTCCTTTGATAGCTACAAATTAAATCCAAAGGATTTAATTGTACACTTAAAGCAAGGCTTTAAGTTGTATCAAAAGACATTCAAAAAATATCATAATTAATGTCTTTTGATATAATTAAAAATATAATGAAGTTATTATTTTTGGGAATATGGAAATTAGAAATCTAAAGAAAGGCAAATATTTTACAGCCATAGATAGCTGTAAAATAACTGAATTATATGGCATACCTACTTTCAACCTGAAAGAAGTAAGTTTAGCGTATGCAATCCTGCCAAAAGGCAGAAAAACCAATGAGCATTTGCATAAATTCCTTGAAATTTATGTCATAATAAAAGGTACTGGAATAATGCATATTGATAGGGAAAAGCAAAAGGTTGCAGAAGGGGATTCAATCCTGATTCCAAAAAATAGCAACCATTACATAGAAAACACAGGGAACAAGAATTTGGAATTTTACTGTGTTTGTGTTCCATCATTTACAGAAAAGGGAACTGTGATGAAAAAATAGTTAATTAGCTACTTATTATGCAACATAGCTTGGTTTGTAATCTTTGTAATGTTGTTTAAATTCAGAATACGCTTGTTCACTCTGGCTGCTAATAGTGGATTTTACTCTTGCAAGTATTGCCTCAAAATGTTTCAGTGAAACTTTATTTTTATTTAAATCATTTTCCTCAATTGCCAACAAGGTTGCTTCTCGCACAAGGCCTTCTAAATCTGCCCCGGAAAAACCTTCAGTTTTTTCAGCTAATAATTTTATTGTAACTTCTTTTGCCAAAGGAACATTCTTTGTATGCACTTCCAAGATTTTTTCCCTTGCTGTTTTATCCGGCGGGCCTATATAAATTAATTTGTCAATTCTGCCAGGCCTTAATAAAGATTGATCAAGTAAATCGGGCCTGTTGGTAGCTGTAATAAATAAAACATTCTGCAATACTTCTAAACCATCAAGTTCGGTAAGCAGTTGGTCTAAAACCCTATTGCCAACCCCTGAATCTAAATGGATGCCCCTGTTCCCTGCAATAGAATCAAGTTCATCAAAGAAAATAATTACTGGTGC
>PEXL01000027.1 GCA_002779065.1 Candidatus Diapherotrites archaeon CG08_land_8_20_14_0_20_34_12 | reverse complement strand
AAAAAGAAGTTAGGGTTATTCTGATGGCTTACCAAAACCCATAGCTAAAGAAATATCCAAAAAAGAAGCCTTTGTCTTTAGCGTTTTTGTTTTGTAATGCCATCATAAAAATCTTCTTATTATATAACTATGCCCATAACTCCTTAATAAATGCTGCTGTTTATTCTCTTTTTTATTTATATTTATATATTGAAAATCCAAAAGCCAGCCATTTTATTTGCCCCCTCTTAACTTTTTAATAAATTTTTTCACCTCATTTAATGCTTTTTTCCCATCTATTTTTCTTCCTTTAATGCATCTGCCATAAATATCAATAATTTTACTGCCAACAATAATGCCATCAGCCCCTACCTTTTCAAATGCTTTTGCTTGCTCAGGACTGGAAATGCCAAATCCCACAAATAATTTTTTAATTTTGGCAATTTTCCTGATTCTTCTCACTAAAGTTAATCCTTCAATATCTGCTTTCTTCCTCGCACCAGTTATTCCAGACAGCGAAACAACATAGGTAAAAAGCCCTGCATGTTTTAATATTTCAAGGCATCTTTCATTGCTTGTATTTGGTGCAATAAGATGAATCAAACTTATCTGGTGTTTTTTTGCCAAACTTTCAAATCCTTTATCTTCCCCTAAAGGCAAATCAGCAATTATTAATCCTTTAATTCCGGCATGCTTCATTTTTATAAGAAATTTTCCAGCCCCAAAGCAGTAAATGATATTGTAATAGGTCATAAAAACAAGAGGCACTTCTAAACCTTCTTTTTTTAGCCTTGAACACATTTTGAATATTTTCTCTATAGTTATGCCGTTTTTTAAAGATCTTGCCGTTGCTTTCTGTATTGTTTTCCCATCAGCAATAGGATCTGAGAAAGGAATTCCAAGTTCTATAAAATTAGAATACTGCGCTACTGTT
This sequence comes from Candidatus Diapherotrites archaeon CG08_land_8_20_14_0_20_34_12, assembly GCA_002779065.1. Lineage (GTDB taxonomy): Archaea > Iainarchaeota > Iainarchaeia > Iainarchaeales > 0-14-0-20-34-12 > 0-14-0-20-34-12. The sequence goes on along the minus strand of PEXL01000027.1, from coordinate 10,522 downwards.
TTAATCAAATCAAAAGTAAAATTAATGTTTGGGTCCCCACAACAGATATAAGGTATAACTTTCATATTATCCCCCTTTTCTTTTTCACAATGTTCGCGATATACTCAACATCTTTATCGCCCCGGCCTGAAAGATTTATCAAGATTATGTCTCCTTTGCTGCAATTCCCTGCAATTTTTTTAGCATAAGCAACTGCGTGTGCAGATTCTAATGCCGGAATTATGCCTTCAGTTTTGGCCAGCAAATTGAATGCTTCCAAAGCTTCCCTGTCAGTTATGGAAACATAATTAGCCCTATCCATTTCATGCATAAATGAATGTTCAGGCCCAATGGCGGCATAATCTAATCCAGCAGATACTGAATGAGTCTCCTTTATCTGGCCTTCTTTATCCTGAAGAATATATGTTAATGAGCCATGCAGAATCCCTTTTTTTCCATTGCTTATCCTTGCCGCGTGCATCCCGCTCTTTAATCCATAACCACCGGCTTCAACACCTATTAATTTTACTTTTTTGTCATTTTTAAATCCTGAGAATATTCCAATTGCGTTACTGCCCCCGCCAACACAAGCTATAACATAATTTGGCAATTTTCCTTCCTCTTTTAATATTTGTTTCCTTGCCTCTTTTCCAATAACTGATTGAAAAAAACTTACTAGTCTAGGATAAGGATGCGGCCCAACAACAGAACCTATCACATAATGGGTATGCTTATATGTTGCAGCATAATCCCGCAATGCCTCATTTATCGCATCCTTTAAAGTTCCTGAACCTGAATCAACCTTGATTACATTTGCGCCCATTAACTGCATGCGGTACACATTCATCTTTTGCCTTTCCATATCCTTTACACCCATAAATACATCGCACTTTAGGCCAAACAAGGCTGCCGCACATGCAGTGGCAACCCCATGTTGCCCTGCACCGGTTTCAGCAATAACCCTTCTCTTTCCCATATGCTTTGCAAGCATGATTTGCCCCAAAGTATTGTTTATTTTGTGGGCGCCGGTATGCAACAAATCTTCTCTCTTGAAATAAATCTTGGCTTTGCCAAATTTTTTGCTGAGATTTTTGGCATAATATAAAGGTGTAGGCCTTCCAGCATAATTGGAAAGATATTTTTCTAGCTGTGTTTTAAAGGCAGCATTTCTTTTTAATTTATTGAAATTTTTTTCCAAATCCTGCAATACAGGCATTAATAGTTCAGGCACATATTGCCCGCCAAATTCACCAAATCTTCCAGTCATTTTAACACCCTTATTCAAATTCCAAAAATCCCATTTGCTTAATGCCTCTTAATCCAAAAATCTAATCTAATTAATTCCTCTCAACCTATATCCCTTTCAACTCCTTTATTTTCCCTGCTTGATTTTCACTCTTCCATATCGCAGTTCCCACTAATGCCGCATTTATCCCAGCATTTGAAATAAGTTCAATATCCTGCTTTCTTCCTATGCCACTTTCACTTATTATTTTCCTGCCATTCAACCTTCTCTTATCAATATTTTCCATTATTTTTATGCTCCTATTTATGTCAACAGCAAGCGTTTCAAGGTTTCTATTGTTGATTCCAATAATATCTGCACCAGTATGCAAAGCCCTTTCCATTTCTTTTTCATCATAGCATTCAAGCAGCACTTCCAAGCCATAAGAATGTGCACTTTCAATCATCTTGTTTATGTCCAAATGCAGCCTATCTGCAAGCTTCATTATCAGAAGCACGCAATCCGCACCAAGATCAGCAGCTGCTTTGATTTGAATTTCACGCATTATAAAATCCTTGAATAAAACAGGAAGCCCTGTTTTCTTTGCCTCGCATATATTTTTCAGATTGCCCTTGAATATGGCTGGCTCAACTACCACTGATATTGCATCTGCCCCGGCATTTTTAAAAAGAAAGGCTGTTTTTTCGGCATCAATATCCTCAAAAGAATATTCACCAGCAGGGGAAGCATGTTTTATCTCTGCAATCAAAGAAAAATTATTTTTTGCAATTTTTTCTTTTAGTGAAACCTTCTTTGTTTTATATTTATTTGAATTATCTGAAATTTTAAGTTCGTAATAGCCATTAGCAATATTCTTTTCTGCCTGTTCAATAAATTTATCCAAGATATCCATTATTTCACCTTTTAATCCCCAATTCGCTTATCAAAAGTCTTAAGCATTTCAAGCTTTTCAAATGCCTTGCCTGAATCAATCGCCTTTTCTGCAAGGGAAATTCCCTTCCCTATTGAATTTACAAAACCGCTTGCATAAATTGCTGCCCCGGCATTTAACAGCACGATATCCCTTGCAGTACCCTTCTTCCCATTAAGCACTTCAAGAATCTTGCAAGCGCTTTCTGTTTTAGTCTCCACAAGGATTTTTCCCAACTTCTGCTTTTTGAATCCAAAATCTTCAGGCTCAACAAAATATTCCTCAATTTTATTGTCAGAAACCTCAAGAATCCTTGTTTTTTCACTTATGCTTATTTCATCAATATTGCTGCTAACCACAATGCTCTTTTCAGTCCTTAAAATTTGCAAAGCTTCCGCTATTTTATTTTGCTTGGCTTTATCATAAACTCCGATAATCTGCTTTTTTGCATTTGCCGGATTTGCCAAAGGGCCTGCCAGGTTGAATATGCTCTTGAAACCAAGCTCTTTCCGGACAGCAGCCACTTTTTTCATAGCCGGATGAAATGCCGGGGCAAATAAAAAAGCAATATTCATATTAGTAAGCTGCATTTCTGCTGTTTTTGCATCTGTGCATATCTTAACCCCTAATTCTTCAAGGACATCTGCACTGCCGCAATTGCTGGATATTGCCCGATTGCCATGCTTGGCAACACATACCCCGGAAGCTGCAGCAACAATTGCTGCACATGTGGATATGTTGAATGTTCTGGAATTATCCCCTCCTGTTCCCGCAGTATCTACTAAATATTTGGCATTTGTTTTTACTTTTGTTGAATGTTTTCTCATAAATTCCGCAACTGCTGCAATTTCACCTGCGTTTTCACCCTTTGTTTTTAAAGCTGTGATAAATGCAGCTATTTTTATGTCTGAAATTCTGCCCTCTGTTATTTCCTGCATTGCAAATTCTAATTCTTCTGCTTGCAAATCTCTGCTTTCAACTGCTTTTTCCAAGATTAAATCAAATTTCATGTTCTCAACCATTTTGTATTGCATATTTACAAAAATTGTCCAGGATTTTTATCCCTGACTCAGTCATCACAGATTCAGGATGGAATTGTATGCCAAATAAAGGGAATTTTTTATGCTGTATTGCCATAACTGCATTGTCATCGGTCGTTTTTGCGCTTATCTCAAAACATTTTGGCAGTGTTGATTCCTCTACAATCAATGAATGATACCTCATCACAGTCAATGGATTATCAATGCCTAAAAATAAGCCTCTTCCATTATGCTGTATTATGCTTGTTTTGCCATGCATCGGTTTTTCTGTACGGATAATATTAGCGCCGAATGCCGAAGCAATGCCCTGATGGCCTAAGCATATGCCTAATATAGGTATTTTTCCGGCATATTGGGCAATTATATTTTTGCATTTTCCAAAATCCTTTTCATTGCAGGGATTTCCCGGGCCCGGGGAAATTATAATAGCATCAAAAAAACCAGTTTCAATCTGTCCTAAATTACAGTTGTCATTCCTTTGTACATCCACAGTATGCCCTAATGAAACAAAGCCCTGGTAAATATTGTAAACAAATGAATCAAAATTATCTATTAATAGCAAGTTCATATTTTTCATCACCTATTGCGTTCAATAATGCCTTTGCCTTTTTTTCTGTTTCATAAAATTCAGTTTCTGGAATGCTATCATAAACTATTCCTGCTCCGGTTTGTATGTATGCCTTGCGCTTTTCAGCAAATAAAGTCCTGATGCCTATCGCAAAATCCGCATTCCCATTTGAGGAAAAATATCCGATTGCCCCACCATAGGGGCCTCTTGCAACCTTCTCAAGCTCATCAATTATTTCTATTGCCCTTATTTTTGGGGCTCCAGAAACTGTGCCAGCAGGGAATATTGCCTTGAAGGCATCAAATGCATCTTTGTTTTCGGCAAGTTTTGCATTAATTGCTGAAGCAATATGCTGCACTTCAGAATATTTATGCACATCCATTAATTTTGCTACTTTTACTGTTCCCGCCCTGGCAACCTTTCCAATATCATTCCTTGTAAGGTCTACAAGCATCAAATGCTCTGCCCTTTCTTTCTCATCATTCAACAATTCTTTTTCAAGCAATAAATCTTCTTCAATATTTCTCCCCCGACCTCTTGTGCCAGCTAGAGTAGCATAGCTTGTTATGTCATTATTCTCGACTCTCACCAGATTTTCCGGGCTCGAACCAATTATTTCCCTTTCATCAAATTTCAAATAATACATGTAAGGCGAAGGATTCAAAGCTTTTAATTTTTTATAAAAAGGGACGAGACTTCCGTCAAATTTAAGTTCGTACCTCTTTGATATTACTGCCTGGAAAATATCCCCATTCTTTATGTGCTCTTTTGCAATATCCACATTTTCACAAAATTTTTCCTTTGTGAAATTGCATTTTTTGTTGTATATCTGAAAATTCTTTGAATCAAAACTAGCATCTTTTACAAATTTTTTTATTTCATTAAGCCGATTTTCCGTGCTGTAAATATAATTGGTTGAATTCTGTTTGTGGTCGTAAACAATAACGTCATTAAAAATTCCAAATTCAAAATCAGGGAAATCTAAAGTATCTGTGCTGTTCAGTGGAACGTTCTCAATATATTTGAAGAACTCAAATGAAAAATAGCCAACAGCCCCGCCGATAAAACCTGCTTGTTTTTGTTTTGTATTTAATACTTCTTTCTTCAATTGCTGCAATGGTTCTGTTGTATCGTATTCCTGTTCCCCTATTTTCATCAGATTATTCTTAAGGGCAATGTGCTTATTTGGGGAAAATCCAATAAAGGAGAATCTTGCAAGCTTTTCATTTCCTTCAGCACTTTCAAGCAGAAAAACGATATTGCTGTGTTCGGCAATCGCGCTATAAAGGTCTATGGGGGATATTTGCAATTCTAAATCCACGCAATGCAAGCCAAAGTAAATCCCTTCCTTTTTCTTCCATAGTTTTCACATTCCCCTTTTTGATAAAATATACTATGTTCCTGCACATATTTAAACCTTTATGCACAAAAGTATACATATGTTAAAGATAATTGAGAGATTTTTTAATAATGCAAGAGGCAGAAGGATTGTTGCAACAGAATTCCTGCGCTTGGGATTAAAGGTGGATAGGAAAGGAAGGATATTTGCCAAGAATATAGAAATGCCACCTGCAAAAATTGCCAGAGCTTTAAATGTTGACCGAAGGGTTGTGATTGAAACCGCAAAAGAGATAGCAAAGGATGAAAAGCTGCTCCAGATTTTTTATAGATTGGAGCCAAGGGCATTTCTCGGAAATGCTGCCAAGGAATTAGGCTTTGATGCTATCGAAATAAGGGCGAATCCAAAAAAGAAGGGGATTGTTTATGCTGTAACAAAAATACTTGCCGATGAAGGCATTGTAATAAGGCAGATAATCACAGATGACCCTGATTTATTCCCAGACCCTGTGCTTACGATAATTATTGATGGAAAACTCACCAGCAAAGTGATAAAAAAACTTAAAGAACTGGATTTTGCAGAAAGCATTTTGATAAAATGAATAAAAAAACTTTCTTATGTCTCATCTACCTAATTATTTTATTTACATCAAAGAGTGAATTATAACAGATATCTCATCTTCGGCAGATTTATTACTGCAGAATAAGGGATTGCCAATGTTAAGCCAAGGTAGGTGAGAAAATCGAAGAAATAATCAATATTGCCAGGGCTTCTGTGAACTAATTTTACAGCCCTTTTTCCAACAACTCTTTTTGGATATCTGTAATTTTCATCCATATAATCCATAACATAATCTTCAGACTTCTTTAAGCGGTCAACAGACCATGTTTGAAGCACATTAATCGGAATATAGTTTTTCCGAAATATGTGAGTATTGCCTTTTCTTATTGCATTCAGCACAGAATCAATATCTTTCTGGGCGCGAATTTCATTTAGGCAATAACCCATCATAAATGCAGAATGCGCATCAGAACCGCAAATAGCATTAAGCCCATATTTCTCAGCAAAACCTTTTGCCACAAAATTAGATATGCGGTCTATATTTAATGCATTAAAAGATTCCATTGCATCGCACAATTTTGCTTTTTCTTTTATCCCTTCATTTTTAATATCAAAAGGATGAGGGGCAATTGTTATTGCACCTAAACTTCTGGCTTTTTCAACGGTCTCCTCTGCAGACAACCCTTCTGGGATTTTTTCTTCTGTCCCTAAGACAAGGATATGGCCATCAGCAGATGAAACCTCCATGCCAGGAATAATTAAAACATTTGACTTTATTTGTTTTGCCAGCTTCATTGCCTTCAAGGATGGTTCTATTTCATCATGGTCAGTAATAGCCAATACTTCAATGTTAAGCTTTACTGCATGTTCAATCAACTGTGTTACACTACTTAGCCCTTCATGGTGGATTATTGTGCCATGTGATTTATTACTGTGACAATGCAATTCAGCTAACATTTTTTCACTCTCAATAGGATTTAGGGTTTAGCCCCTCTATTAACTATGTGTTCAATAATTATTCCTGCTATAATAAGGATTATTCCATAAGGAATAAGGTCTGCCATACTTAAAAGTAAAGCGATTGTGAATAAAAGGCCAAGCAATGCAGGGATAGGGAATCTTCCTATGCTTAAGGGTATTCTAAATGAAGCATTATCTCCTTCAGAATATCTTAGAATTATTACTGCACTATTAATGAAAATGAATGTGCAAAAAACCATAAAGTTTGTAAGATTTGCAACTGTTTCAATATTTCCAACAAAGACAAATAAAAGTGAGAATACTGCAACAAGCAATGTTGCTAAAATCGGGGTGTGTGTTGCTTTATTGATATAAGAAAGGCTTGTCGGCAATGACCTTAATTCTGCCATGCCATAAACCATTCTTGATGTTGTAAGCATTACAAACAAGACTGTATTGGCTGTAGCGAATAATGCTATCAATCCGACTACTAGTAAAAAAACATTATTTCCTAAAACATTGCCTATTGCTTCAGCTAAAGGGGCATCTGACGCTGCCAAAGCTTGTGGTGGCATCAAGGAAACTGCAGCAATAGCTACTAAGATGTATAAAATAGCACTTATTGCAATTGCAAGTAGAATTCCTTTTGGAATATTCTTTGTTGCACTTTTTGTCTCCTCAGATAATCTAACCATGCTGCCAAATCCTATGTACGCAAAGAAGACTAGAGCAGCTGCTTGCCAAACACCGACAAATGAAGGTATGTCCATAAGATTAGCTACATTTAATCTTGGAAGGCCAAAGAAGATTACAATAAAAATACCTAAAACTTCAATAATGGTACAGACAATTCCTATAAGAACCGATTCTTTAAGACCATATAAAATCAAAATTGTGCTTAGGAATATAATTAAAATAGCACCAAAAATAAGGCCTAATCCTGTTAAGGTTGCAAAATAACCGCCAAAGCCCAAAGCAACTGCTGCTGCCGATATTACTCCTTCTAAAATAACCAACCAGCCAACAATAAATGCTAAAAGTTTGTTGAATGCGTATTTTACATAAACATATTCCCCTCCTGCTTTAGGAAATCTTGAGGCTAATTCAGCATAGCTCAAACCAGTAAAAGCTGCAAGCAATGCGCCTATTAAAAATGAAAGCCATATGCCATAGCCTGCTAAGCCTGCTGCCTTGCCAATAAGAACATATATCCCTGCCCCAAGTATTATGCCAACACCTGAAAGGGTAATCTCCCATAATCCAAGCGATTTTTTCAGCTTTCCTTCTTCCTGCGGTTTATGAAATGCAAATTTTTTCGGCATTTTAATCAAGCTACATTAAATCATTCAATTATAAAAATACAGATTTGGAATTTAAAAAGATTGTGATTATGGAAATTATCAAAATAAAGTTAGATTATCGACTATCACACTTCAACCCTTAATCTGTGCCTATTTTCAGGCATTATTTTTATTTTCATGCCTTTCTTAAGATTATAAAATTGTGCAATATCCACAGGAATTGTTATAGCAAGGCTTCTTCCGGCGTTTATTATCGGCCTTTGAAAGACAAAATTTTGGTTGATTTGCCCAGATAACAAATGCATCTGTTCGCTCGTTGAGAATTCCTCTTTGCATTTTTTGCGTTTGTAATAAGGGCTATCTTTAATTATGATTTTGCCATTATCAAGCAATAATTCTTCGAACTTAAGTTCAGCTTTGCCTTTGCACAAATGACAATTTATTTCTTTTTCCATAATCCTGCCTCTTTTTCATTAGATTCCCATAAAGTTAGGACACGTATAAAACTTTTCTTTTCTATCTTTACTGCTGTTAAAACAGAATTGCCTATTTTAAAGATAGTTTTTATTTTATTCAGCTCCTCCCTTATTTTAAGCTTCTGTTTTTTCACTTCAAGCTCTATCTCAGCATAATTTATGCCCAATCTCACTTAAATGCTCCCTCAAAATTTTATTGTGGTCAAACTGCAGTTTTGGAATTTTATCAAGCGGGCAAACAAATGCTTTTTTAGCATCATCCCCTGCCTTTAACCTGCCAGTGGATTTTGCCAAAAATACAACACTTATGCTGTGAAATCTCGTATCTCTTTTAGGATCAGAATAAACGCCAAGCTGCTTAATCAATTTTACTTTAATGCCAAGCTCTTCCTTCGCTTCGCGCAAAGCTGCTTTTTCAGCTGTCTCGCCATATTCAACAAAACCGCCAGGAAATGCTTTTCCTTTTGGCTTGAATTTTCTTTCAACAAGAACAATGCCGTCAAATTTCCCTTTTGCAAAATGCAGAATCAAAAGATCAACAGCAAAAAATGGCCTTTTGAAGGACCACCAAGCAGGCAATTTATTAATGTCGGGCATTTTTTCACTTAAAAAGCAAAAATTATTCTTCATGAATTATTTTTTTAAAAATTATTTTTTATTCAAGAATGAAAAGGTTAATTCCTTGCTGCGCTCAACAGCCGGCTGGTCAAAAGGATTGGCATTGCGGAGCAGAGCAGAATAATATGCAAAATAATGCAAAAATGCGGTGAATTCTGCTATGCTTTCTGTTGAAATATCCTCAAAATCAGAAACAACAAACGGGATTTTATTTTCCTTGGCAGTATTTTTCACCCCTAAATAAAAATATTGCATAAGTTTAGTGTAACTTTTATTCTGAAGATTAGAAAGGGGCATATCTCTTAATTTAATATCAAATATTTCTTTCGGTATTTCTACTTTTAATTCTTCAGGATGTTTTTCAACCACAAAAGGCCACAAAATCAGATTCTTTCTGCCCCCAAAAATCCTTTGGTTAGTGTGGTGCTGGGATTCTGGGGCAATATCACCATGCAAACTTTGGCCAATTCCATTCTTGCCATATGTTTCATGCACTAATTGCCTTACAAGAGGCAAAAATCCGGAAAGGTTATAGGAATAAATTGGGCAAAAAATCTCAGTAAACCCTTTTTGTTCCAGGCCATAAAAATATGAAGCTAACTTTAATGCATCATTTTTATCAATCGATTTGCTTGGGGCATAATTTGAATATGCTTGCTGGGCAGATTTCTGTAAGGTATTAGCATCCATCTCACAAAACATTGCTGGGGCAAGCGCTGAAGCTGTAAATGCAGAAAATCTGCCGCCAATGTTTGCATGTTCAATTACCGGAAAATCCTTTTTCTTGCACAATTGGTGCAAAGCATTATTATTTTGGGAAGTGACTCCAACAACAGAATAATCAATGAATGGCATTAAGCAGGAAAATGTTTCTAGGGTTTCACCGGATTTTGAAATTGCCATTACTAAAGTATCGTCCTCAGCAAAATTTTCTTTTAATTGGGAAATATAATTTGGATCAGGCGTATTTAAAACTGCCACTTTCTTTTGCGTTCCCAAATTAAACAAATAAGCATTAAAGCTTGTGATAGACCCGCCATTTCCAACCACAATCAAATTTTCTAAATCAGCAAAATCATCTAAAGTTTCTTGGATTTTATCCAGATTTTCCTTATGCTCTGCAAAAACAGGTATTTTTTTGTCCAACAAATTAACCTTTTCTTCCACTTGATGGGATATTGAAAAATCCTGATTGAATTCAAATTTTATTTTTGCCATAAAAATCATTCAAACTTAAAAATTTTATTCAACATCTCTTGTATTTGTCTTCATATCGCACAATATCTTTCTCATCAAAGATTCCGAAAGAAATTTCAAGAACCCTAGCTGTTTTCTTTGCCAGCAAACGGTGTTTTTGCCCTTTCTTGACAAAAACAGAAGAGCCTTTCTTGAATTTTTTCTTAACATTTCCTATTTGAACAATCAAACCATCATCTAATGCTATCCACAGTTCCTCTCGTTTCTTGTGATTTTGCAAACTTAAGGATTCTCCTGATTTTACAAGCAGAATTTTTACTGTTGATT
>PEXL01000016.1:32531-38394 GCA_002779065.1 Candidatus Diapherotrites archaeon CG08_land_8_20_14_0_20_34_12 | reverse complement strand
GACCGTTCACCTGGCAGCCTTTCAGCCAGCCAGTACTCTCGGCCGCTTGGAGAGAATATCCTGGCTCGGTTGTAACTGATGCAAAAGGATTACAGCGGTTAACTGATGTTGCAATGGAATATGTTGCAAGAAAGGCTGTAAGACTTGCAAACCTTAAACATGGCGAATTTACTCGGGGCAGAAAAGAGGAGCAAGCAAGAGAAACATTGGAAGGAACAAAACATACAGTCAGAACTATGTTGAGTAAAAGATTAGTTGGCATAGTTAACAAAGCAGAGAGGGATGAGAGAACCGGCTTATACAACAAAGAAGCTTTTGAGCAAAGAGCCAGAGCTCATTTAAGAGAAAGAGGCAATTTTGCCTTTATTTATATTGACGCAAATAACTTGAAAAAGAGAAATGACTTATTAGGCCATACTGAAGGAGATAAATTGATAGATGCAACAGCAGAAACTGTGGCTTCATTAGCTTCCAAATATAATGCATTGGTTGGAAGGGTTGGAGGGGATGAATTTGCGATTATTTTCCCAGTAAGCCATATACTAAAAAATGCTAGAGCACATACTGCAACATTCATGCAAGAAGTTGAGGAAGAATTCGGAAGGAAATGGGAACTTAAAAAGCCAGTAAAACCAAGATTGGGTTCAATAGCTGTGGGTTGTTCCATAAAAGGGGAATTCCAAACATTAGAAGATCCTTATCACAAAATATTCAAAAAGGCTGAACAAAGAATGTATACTGATAAAAAAAGGAAGAAAGCTGGTAGAAGATAATCAAATTAGCAATTTTGCATAAATATTCTTAAACTCATCAATCTTATTTTCCCAAGAATATTTCTTCGCAATTTTTTGGCATTTTTCGGCCATATTTTTATTTGATGATTTAGATATTTCAGAAATCTGCTTTGCTGCTTTTTCCGAGTTTTCAAAATCAATTATAAATTCTTTCCCTAAATCTTTCACAAATTCATTAAATTGTGGAATATTGTTAAGTAGGGGGATGCAGCCCGAAGCTAAACCTTCAACAATAGATATTCCAAAGCCTTCATAGGATGAAGCTGAAACAATATATTCTGATTTGGAATAATACTCTAGCAATTTATTTCTTGGGAGCTCTCCAACAAAAAGAATATTTTTTTGCAAATTATTTTTCTGAACAAGTTCCTTGCATTTTTGCAAACAATAATCAAAATCATTGCCTATGATATAAAGCTTTGCATCTGGCATGGATTTTAACAAAAAGCAAAAAGCTTGGATTAACAAATCAACTCTTTTGTTTTTGCTGATTCTGCCAACAAACAAAAAAGAGTTTTTTTCCTTTTTGCTTGGTAAATTTGAAAAATCATCCAAGGAAATAGCATTCTCTATGTGAGTAAGCTTATTTTTTGGCAAAATCTTACTGAAAAAGGCATAATCTTGGATACTATCCAATATAACCATTTCAGCAAAACTTAGCAAAAATCTTTCAATAAGGTTAAAATAAATCATTTTCAAAAAGCCAAGATTTTTTGTGTGGAAAATCCCGCCGTGAGACTGCACGATAATTGGCTTTTTATGCAGGAATTTTGTCAAAAGCAAAAAATCTGAAAAAAATCCTATTCCATGCACATGTAAAATGTCAGAATCTTTAATGTGATTCAGGACTGCTGGTGCTATTTTGTAATATTTGAGATCTAAAAAAGGAATTCTGGTTATTTCCGGATCGCCTAATTTAGAATAATTGCCTAATTTTTGTTTTGAATTTGCACATTTATCCAAGCAGATTACTTTGCAAGAAATTTTATTTTTTTGGAGTTCTTTGCAGAGATCAAGAATAAATGTTTCTATGCCGCCGATGCATGGATAAAAATGATTTGTAATATGTGCTATTTTCATAATATATCATCATTTTGAGAATTAAAAGGATAATAGTATGTTATTAAAGCATTAATTAACCTAAAATGAATTTTAGGGCTTCAGGGAATAATGTAAGCATTGATGGTTTCCTGAATATTTTACCTACAAACTTTGAGGGATTATCCATGTCACCATAACTTGTAAGGAATTCTGCTACGCCTGCCCTCTTTGCTTTCTGGAACAATTTTTCAGTGTTTTCAGGGCCAAGAGAATTTAGATAAGATCTTATCTTCCAGTGCAAAGCTAATTCTTTATTTAAACCAGATAAAAGTTTTTCATAATTCCCAAGAGGTTTTGATTTTAATATATTGTCAGAAATTGCCTGTGCCGCAATCTCGGCCGCCCTAAGGCCAAAGATAATGCCTCCGCCAGTAGTTGCTTTTGTTTGGAACGCGGCATCCCCAACCAATAATTGATTTTCAGCAACTGTATGTTTAAATGGCGGGCCAATAGGGATAATGGAGCTGTTTTCTGAAAGTTTTTCAAACTCAAAACTTTGACTAGCATAGAATGAATCGAATGCATTTTTAGGGTTATTTCCTAAAGTAACCCCGATACCCAAGTCTGCTTCTTTTTTAGAGTGTGGAATAAGCCATGCAAAGAAACCAACAGCTTCTTTGCAAAGGTAAACATTAACTTTTTTTGGGTCAAAATCCCCTGAAATCATTTGTTGGTAAGCATGCACAAACATATTATGTGGGGCATTCAGATTCATAAGTTCCCTTACTTTGGATTGAACACCATCTGCACCTATAATTAACTTTGATTTAGACATTGTTCCATAATTATCTTTCTGGTAGAAAACATTCTTGCCGGTAAAATTAATTACTTTGGAATTAAAATCAATTTCAACATTTTTTGAAACAGCTTTTTTGTATAAATTCTTGTCAAACAATTCACGATTTACAACATAAGCGACAGGCCTTTTTCTTTCAATAGTGAGTTTTGAGCCCGAAGGTGAATAAATATCCGCACCACTTATTTCATTTACTAAAACACCGTCAAGGGCTAAACCTAAGGTATGGCAGCCTGATTCAGAAATTAGGCCAGAACAATTTACAGGCACACCAACCTCGGAATGTTCTTCAATTATTAAAGAAGAAATGCCAGAATCAAATAATTTGGATGCCAAATGCAAACCAACAGGACCGGCTCCCACAATAGTAACTTGATTGGCCATTTTATACCTAACTAATTAAACAACAGAACATCTTTAAAATATGTTTGCTGCCCTAAAAAAAGAAAAATAAAAAAAGGGAAAGAAGGTAAAAAATTACCCTCTATATTTGAATTTTCTTCCTTCAGCAAATTCCTCTACCGGGTGTGAATCTTTACCTACTAGGGAAAATCCTGAATCTTTCTTATGTGAATAACCCTTATTCCTTCTGCCTATCAGGACTATTGCCAAAATTATTACAATTAATACAATAATAATTAATGGCATCCACCACGAAAAAGTAAATTCTGGGAATTGGAATCCTGAAGTTTTTGTAGAGGATACTTTTCCTATTACATCAACGGTTTCACTCAGAATAACTGTAGGGGAAAATAATGCTTTTAAATCGCCAGAAAGAGCATTAGAATCTTCCACGCTTCCCGTTATTTCATAAGTAATCTCGGCAAAAGATTCAAGTAAATCTGAATTTTCATCAGCAAGGCTTCCAACTGTATTTGTATCCGCATTCAAATCAGTACCAGCGTTCACATCAGTATTAGAATCTATAATTGATTTTCCTTTCAAGAAAACATTGAATAGAATTACTGGATCTGATTCAATTACTGTAAATTTATATGCAGATTTTATCATATTTGCATCTTTTGCAATCCCTTTAGGAATTACTTCTAAAATATTCAGGTTTAAATCTGAGAGATAATTCTCATCTCTTGCTATTTTTATGACAAATTTGACATAATGTTTAACTGAATCCTTATGCTTAAACTCAAGCACTTTCATTGTTTTGGTTAAATTTACTTTATCTAAAGTTGAAATCGCATCTTTCAAAATTGTTTCATCTGTTTTCAATTCTTTTAATTTATCAGCAAATTCTGTTTTGGTAAATTCAACTGCTTTTTCTGTTACATTTACATCAAATGAAGCAATTATTTTATCGTATGCTTTCTTTGCTGCATCTGCTTTTTCTGATGCTGTGCTGTAATTATTATCAGTAAGTGCAGCACTTGCTTGGCTTAAAGCGAGATTTGCTTTGGAAAGCTCTAAAGAAATTTCTTCAGGCAATTCTAAATTGAAATCCAAAAGTATTGATACTTTATCCACTATGGCTGTTTTTAAATTTGTTAATTCCTCAACAGCAATTTTTGTGCCTGTTTGTTCCAAACTGTCAAAATATATTGTTTTTGCTGATTCTGTTTTATCACTGCCCCCGCCTTTTCCAAATACTCTTGCTTTAAGGGTATGTTTGCCATATTTTGAAGAATCAACAGCATATTCAAGCGAATAATTGCCATTTGAATCTGCTGATCCAACTATAGATAACGCATTATCATCAAGCAAAAATTGGACTGATTTTACTCCCATATTATCACTTGCTTTCACACTGAATTTTACCTTTGATTCTGAAAAATGTTTTTCGTCCTTTTCAGGATTAACCCAGGTAAGCGTTGGTTTTTCCGTATCTGTTGTAGTTGTTGTGGTCGTAGTAGTTGTAGTAGTTGTTGATGCACTTACTGTTGCTGAAATTGTTGAACTAAATGAACCATAGTTCCCGGCATAATCCTTTGCCCTCACTTTAAAGGTATAAGCGCCATTTAATTGGCTTGTGAAAGAATAACTTGCACTTGTCGTGTTTCCTACATTATTATCATTTTTATATACTTCATAATCTTTTACTGAGGCCCCTGTTGTTACTGCAGAAGTCCAGGTCAGATTAATAGTACTTCCGGTTACACTAGCAGATAGCATTGAAGTAGATGGCCCATTAGTGTCATAATACAAAACCACACTTGAATTAAGATTATTATCCGCTAAATCCAAAATTTTCATATAAATTGTTCTGCTTCCATCACTAATTGCTGTACAGCCATAGGAACCAGAAACTATGTTAAAGTTTGATTTTGTTGTTGCAAAAGATTCTGCTGAAGACCATGTTGAATTATCACAGGAAAACAACATTCTCAAAGCACTTGTTTGGGTATAATGATCTGCATCATAACCATTTATATCAAAAGTAGGAGTTGATGTAGTGACATAATTCTTATCTGTAGCAGCATATGCTATGCTTGATGTTGCTAATTTTATTGCAGAAATTGTCGGTGCTTGTGTGTCAATAGAGTAAAAGAAACTGATGTTAAGATCATTGCCTGCTGCATCAACTGCATTAATGTCAATCCATATATTTCCATCTGCAAAAGTACTTGTTGGTATGAATGTCAAAACATAACCGTTTGTGTCTGTTCTTGCTGTTTTAGTTAATGTTCCACCATAAGAAACACCGCTTGCATTTTTTACATTCATTAAAACATCTGCTTGATTTAATCCTGATAAAGAATCTGCAACGTTTACATCAATTGAAGTATTTATTTTCTTGCTAACATTTTTATCTGAAGTGATTGTCGGGTCTGTTTTATCAATTTTAACATAAATTGTATTCGTATCACTTTGATTGCCTGCTAAATCAACACAGTAAAAAGCCAAGGTATGATTTAATTCAGAAGTGATTGAGATTCCTGTTGATGCTGAGTATGTTAGAGAAGACCCATCTAAAGTATAAGTAATTGTTGAAGCTCCACTTGTATTCCCTATTCCGCTTTGTGGATTCAAATCATTGCAATAAAGATAAACTGTAGCATTTGAATCCTGCCATTTTGCATTGTAATCTGCATTTACGTCCGGCTTTTTTGAATCAACCATAAATGAAGGGGAATGAACATATGAGAAAGCACCAGTTTCATCAAAAACATTAATATCTAAAGTATAATTCCCATCAAGAAGAGAGGCAAAATTATAATTA
>PEXL01000016.1:0-32436 GCA_002779065.1 Candidatus Diapherotrites archaeon CG08_land_8_20_14_0_20_34_12 | reverse complement strand
AGCCAAAGTAAGTGCTACGACATTATTATCTGCCCAGGTAAAAACAATATTTCCGCTTGTTTTATAATAAGTGCCAGCTGCTGGGCTTGTTATGCTGGCGGTCATTATGCTGGCGGTCATTATGCTGGCAAATGCTGCAGAACAAAATAGGATAAATGCTATGCTTAAGATTAACAAAAAATTTTTCATATTTCCCCTCTTTTTGCAATTTATTTGTTATATTTGAGTACAATTATATTTATATTATTACTTTTAATCATCAAAAATAACCAAAAGGCGGAAATCGGGAAAAATGAATGAAAAAATCATTCATTTTTAAGAAAAATTAGTAATTTTTTCAAGCTTGAACATAAGTTCTGCAGGATTTTCGATTTTATAAGAATCTGTCCCAACTTGCGCATACTCTTTATTTATGTAAAAGGCCCAGTAATCTGCGCCAGTAGAATTAATTCCGGCTATTCCAACAATAAATTTCCCAAGAGAATAGGGTTTTGTTTCAACTAAAGCAACTTTTTGCAGTGCTTCTAATGCTGATGTACCTTTTGCAACTGAAATAGTTTGATCAACAATTGTTTTTTCGTTTACAATAACCTTAATTGAAACATCCACTTTTTCAGGCACTGCATTTTCTGAATTACTTGAACTTATACAGCCTGACAGAAGTAGTGCTGCCATCAGTATGCTTGCTAACACTAAGAACCTTGATTTCATCATCTTCATTCACCTTGTTTTTTAATTTTAAGAATTTAGAAAATAATCCTGCAAATCCAATATTCGCGGCAATATGGGCAATTGAAAATGGCAGGGATGTCAAAAAATAAATTGGAAGGGATAATGCCCCCAAAAATAAACCATAAAAGAATAATGATCCAAACAAATTCATCAGAACCTCAAAGAAGATTGTTCCTGCAATTGACATTATAATGAAATCTCTTTTGGTTGGCTGTTTAACCTTGCCAATTAAACCCGCACCAGCAGCAGGAATTCCTGCGCCCAATGCCTGAAATAATGTCCATGGGCCTTGCAGACCCCAAACAAAGAAATTTGAAACCACATATGCAAAAAATCCTAATGAAAAACCTTCCTTTGCACCAAATAAAAGCCCGGCTAAGATGGCAATTGGGATAATTGGTTCAACACTTGGGACAAATTGCAAAGCTACCCGCCCTAAAACCGCAGACATGAACAAAGCTAAAAAGATTGCTGTACTTTTTATTTCAGAATTTATCTTTTCCTGCTGAACATCTTTTTCTATCTCTTTATCATTTGTTTTTTCACGCTGTTTTTGTTTTAGAATAGTTTTCAGAAATGAATTTTTATGCTTTTGAATTGTCTCCATAAAATCACAAACAAAGGAATATAATTAAGTTAAATAAAATTAATAAAGCTATTTAGAACAATAATCATCTCGTCTTCTTTGCATCTCTTACCGCTTCATATAATTTCTTTGCTTTTGCATCTTTTTCAAAATGCCCCCTTATTGGTTTAATTAATTCATTCAAATAAAAAGAAACGCCATTTTTAAGGTCAAGCGGATGCAAATTGCCTGAAGCAAATGCTGTTTCTAATTCAGCATATGAATTAAATGCCAAATTTCCGCCAAATTTCTCTGGCCTTTCTATTTTCATTTCTTTAAACTCTTGGAAAATAATGTGTTTTGAATAATCAAGCAAAGGATTATTCACAATATCTTTTGGCAGGCAATATGCAGTATTGATTTTCTTCTTGATTTCCTCAAAGGAATCATGTACAAATATACAGGTTTCTGGCTTGGATTTTGACATCTTGCTGTCAATCACATCTCCACTTTTATCCAAACCCTGCAAACCAAGAAGCATATGGTGATGCAGAGCAACTGGCTTTTTCCAGTGCATTTTTTCGGCAACCTCTCTTGCTAAAATATTTGCCCTTCTTTGGTCTAAACCCAACTGGCAAATATCAACATCCATCTCGAAGATATCTGCAACCTGCATCGCCGGATAAAACAGTTGGGCTGTGTGCAATTCATCTGTTTCTTTTCTGCCAGCAATGCTCATTGCCCTTTTTGTTCTGTTTAATGTCATGTTTTTTGCGACAGTCAAAACCCTGTTCCAGTATTTTAAGGAGTCCATCAGTTCTGAAGCTTTAATAATTTCTACCTTTTTTATAGGAATGCCTGCAGCTTTCCATACCTCAATAAAATAATCTCCACAAGTATTAATCAGATTCAAGTCCCCTTCAAGCTTGTTGTTTACAAATGCAAAATAATCAGCTAAATATAATTTGAAATGAACATTGGCTTCCAAAAGTTTCTTTAATGTTAAAGCCCTATAAACGCCGAAAGGCAAATGTGCAAGGCCTGATGGCTCAAAACCGTCATACGCAATTGGCTTGTCATTTGTTTCAAGCAGGGTTTTCAATTCTTCCTCAGTTATAATTTCTTCGCCGATTGATTTCACAAGCTCAAAACGTTTTTCTGAATCCATTCTATCTGAATAAAACTAAGGTAATTAAGGTTAAAAACATTAACATTTCAAATGTTACTGCTGAGTAGAGTTGGTTAGTGTGAGAATTTATTTAGATTCAAATGTGTTTATCTCTTTGGTAAGGGATGAAATTGACATGGCTTTCAATCTCAGAGGCAAGGATTCCGAAATTTTCTTTGCACTTTGTGCTGAAAAGAAATGCTCAATTATTTTATCCCAAGCATTCTCTGATGAAATCAAAAAAGTTGTTTGTATAGAACGGAGTGATGTGACCGAAATGCTAAAACAACTTTCTGTAAATTATGAGGAAATTTCAATCAAAGCAGAAAACGAAAGAGTATCTGAAATAATATTTAACAAGAATATCCATTATTCTGACGCGGTACATACTGCCTTAGCAATTAAAAGCAATTGCAATTTAATCATCTCTTGGAATAAAAAAGATTTCGTTAAAGTAGCTGGGCTAATTGAATGCCAAACTCCCACAGAATTCATTGATAAGATTATTCGACATATTTCCTAGCAATTTCATCTCGTTCTACCTGTGAAAGTTCCCTGGCAAACTTTGTTTTTTTCCTGAGCTTTTTTGCAGCTTCATGTACTTTTGCATATTCTGCCTCAACTCCGAGCAGTTGAATCATTCTCTGCCTGGCCGCATCCCGCAAAAATTCACTCTTGGAATGGTACATGCCTGTTTTTGCAATAAGACTATTCAAAAATTTTACAAATTCTGGCTCAACCGTAAAACTCATTGTTGTAACTTTTCCGGTCATATTTAGAAAATGATGGGAAAAATATTTAATAGCATACTATTAAATCAAACAGAATTAATTTGCCTGATTTCGTTAACATATGGCCTATTTTGCAATTGCCGAACTATTTCAGCATATTTTAAGGTGGATTAATAAAACTTTAGTTGTTAGAATATATGGTTTAAGAGAAGTTGAGGTGAGGCAATGCACATTAATTCTAAGATTGATGAAGCAGACATTTCCAAGGCAATAATTGAAGAGTACATGAAAGAACTTTATGATTACACTGAATGTGATGTTATTGTTGTTGGCGCCGGTCCTTCAGGAAGTGTAGCTGCAAAGATACTTGCTGAAAACGGATTGAAAACTGCTATTTTTGAAAGAAATATCAAGCCAGGGGGAGGAATGTACGTCGGGGGCATGTTAATGAATAAACTTGTAGTGGAAAGCCCTGCTGAAAAAATTTTGAAAGATGTAGGAGTAAAAACACTCAAGGAATACAAAAAGGGCTTATATGTGTGCGATGCAGTTGAAGCAGGCATTAAATTAATGGCCGGGGCAATTGATGCTGGTGCAAAGGTATTTAATGCAATTGAAACTGTTGATGTGATTTACAGAAAAACAGGCATCTGCGGAATTGTTGCTAACTGGCATGCTGTTTCTGCTTTGCCAAAATTCATTACCTGTGTTGATCCTCTTTGTTTCAAGAGCAAGATGGTAATTGATGCAACAGGGCATGCTGCAGAAGTTGCTAGGGTTGCTTCAGAAAAAATTGGATTCAAATTTATAGGAATGGAAGGTTCAATGTGGGTTGAAGAAGCAGAGAAAGCCACGATCAGGCATACAAAAGAGATATATCCCGGGTTAATTGTTTGTGGAATGGCTGCAAACAGCACTTACGGTGCACCAAGAATGGGCCCGATATTTGGGGCAATGTTCCTGTCAGGGCAGAAAGCAGCGCATCTTACTTTGCAGAAATTGAAAAAACAGAAGAAGAGATAATTCTCTTCTTTTTTATTATTTTTTAAAAAGCAGAACTAATCCAATTTACTTATTCAGAATTTTATTTCTTTCTGCGCCGATTCCGACCATTGAAATCTTTACTTTCAATTCTTTTTCAATGAATTCCAAATAATCACGGGCCTCTTTTGGCAGATCTGAATAAGATTTGCAGTCAGCTATTTTGAAGCCCTTGAATTCTTTCAGAACAGGCTTGCATTTTTCCAAATCAGAAGTTAATGCAGGCACTTCTTTCACTTGTTTGCCATTAAGTTCATAAGCAACACAAACTTTTAATTTGTCTAAGCCGGAAAGAACATCAAGCTTTGTTACAACAATTTCATCTAATGAATTAAACCTTTTGGCAGTTCTCAAAAGAACTAAATCAAGCCAGCCAATCCTTCTTGGCCTTCCGGTTGTTGTGCCAAATTCATTGCCTGCTTTTCTTAAATTATCAGCTAATTCACCATGAAGCTCTGAAACTAACACACCGGAACCAACTCTTGTGGTATATGCTTTCACAATTCCAACAATTTTTAGATTTTGTTTTGGCCCGATGCCTGTGCCAACAAATGCTTCACCAGCAATTGGATGCGAGCTTGTGACAAAAGGATATGTGCCAAAATCCATATCTAAAAATGCGCCTTGCGCTCCCTCAAAAAGAACTGTTTTTCCGGCATCAAGTGCTTCTTGGACAAGCAAGGAAACATCTCCCAAATATTGTTTTAATTTCTTGCCTAGTTCAGCATATTCTTTCACTAATTGCTCTAAAGAAATATCAACCTCTTTTCCATAAGAACATTCAAGCACTTTCTTTTTTATTGGAAAAATAATTTTTAATTTTTCTCTCAATCTGGATTCCTCAATCAAATCCTCAAACCGTATTCCTTCCCTGTAAGAACGCTCTGCGTAGCAGGGTCCTATTCCCCTTAATGTTGTACCAATTTTATTTCCTCTTGATTCTTCATGCACTGCATCAAGCAGAATGTGATAAGGCATAATTATGTGAGCCCTAGGATCAATAATCAGATTTGGATTCGAATTTATCTTTTTTATATTCTCAAGCTCTTGAACCAATACCTTTGGATCAATAACAACGCCTGCTCCAATAAGTGATTTTTTATTTTGAATTATGCCGGAAGGCAATAAATGCAATTTGAATTCCTTCTCGCCAACAACAACTGTGTGGCCTGCGTTATTTCCACCCTGAAACCTGACAACAAGATCAGAATTTGAGGCAAAGTAGTCTGTTACCTTACCTTTTCCTTCATCCCCGAACTGTGTACCGACAATTATTACGACAGGCATCTAAAACCCCCAACCTAAAAATAAATTAAATTGAATTTGTATAAAACTTTGAAAATTATACTCTAATTCCCCATTATTCTTATTAGGAAAGACTTTAAAAAACATTCTGCGTAATTAGGTTAATCTATAGCAAATAGCCTAAATAATTAGGCAGTTATTGCTCATTTGCTATATGTAAAGGACGATATTTTGTCAAAATAATTATGCCCTTTACAACATATAATTAGCCCTGTAAAAGGATAATTATACTATAAGTATTATATTAGCCGAATGCAGGAATATTATAAAGCTATAAAGGTGATGGTATAGAAGAAGGACTTACTTTTGATGATGTATTGTTAAAGCCAAAATACTCGCAAATTCTGCCTAAAGATGTGGATGTCAGAAGCAAACTTACTAATAATATTGAGTTGAATATCCCCTTATTAAGCTCGGCAATGGATACTGTTACTGAATCAAAAACAGCAATAGCCATGGCTAAGGAAGGGGGAATAGGGGTTATTCACAAAAATATGCCGGCAAACAGGCAGGCTGAAGAGGTTGTGAAAGTAAAAAGGTCTGAATCCTTAATTGTTATGGACCCTGTAACCGTAAGCCCAAATGATAATTTGGAATATGTTAACTCCTTAAGGCAGAAATTTGGAATAAGCAGCTTTCCAGTAATTGAAAATGGAAAACTTGTTGGATTGATTACAAAAAGGGATATTATATTTGAACATAATTTGACAAAAAAAGTAAAACAAATCATGGTAACTGATTTAATTACAGTAAATAAAATGATTGGATTGGCCGAAGCAAAAGAAATTATGAGAAAAAATAAGGTAGAAAAGCTGCCTGTTATTGATAAACACGGGGCATTAAGAGGATTGATTACAAGCGCAGATATCAGAAAGAATGAAATTTATGTTAATGCTTTGAAAGATAGGAAGGGAAGATTAATTGTTGGGGCTGCTATTGGCCCAAAAGATTTGGAAAGGGCAGAAAAATTGGTTAATGCAGAAGTAGATGTGCTTGTTATTGACACAGCACACGGCCATTCAAAAAATGTGATTGATGCTATAAAAAATTTCAAAAAGCATTTTGAGGTTGATGTTATTGCCGGCAATGTTGCAACTGCAAGAGGGGCAAAAGCTTTATTGGATGCAGGGGCAGATGCGATTAAGGTCGGGGTAGGGCCAGGATCTATCTGTACGACAAGGATTATTACCGGAGTTGGAATACCACAATTAACTGCAATAATGAATTGTTATAAAGCTGTTGGGCATAAAGTGCCCATAATTGCAGATGGCGGAATTTTATATTCAGGGGATATTACAAAAGCATTGGCTGCGGGTGCTAGCTCAGTGATGATAGGCTCATTATTTGCCGGGTGCGAAGAAACACCAGGAAAAGTTATTTATATGAAAAACAGGAAATTTAAACAGTATAGGGGAATGGGCTCTGTTGGCGCAATGTTGGAAGGGTCAAAAGACAGATATATGCAGGAATATGTTATTGACAAGGAGAAATTAGTGCCAGAAGGAATTGAGGGGGTTGTACCTTATAAAGGAAAGATCAGCGAGGTTGTTTATCAGATAATTGGCGGGCTAAAATCAGGCATGGGAATGACTGGCGCAAAAAATCTTGCTGAATTAAGGAAGAATACTGAATTTATTAAAATTACCGCGGCATCATTAAGGGAAAGCCATCCGCACAATGTAACAATATTGGAAGAATCACCAAATTATCCTTAAAATAATTAAAATCAGAAATAATTTCTTTTTTTTTGAAATTATTTTTATTTCTTTTTTGATATACTGAAGTTATGCGATGTTTATGTTTGCAACAATTGAAAAAGTGGTTTCTGATTTGAAAAAAGGGAAATTAATTCTTGTTGTAGATGATGAGGACAGGGAAAATGAAGGAGATTTTGTCTGCGCTGGCTCTTTGGTTGATAAAGAGAAAATAAATTTTATGCTAAAACAAGGCAGGGGATTAATTTGCGCCCCAATAGCTAAAGAAATTGCTTCACGATTTAATCTTGAACTAATGACAAAGCCGAAAGACCCGTTCCAAACAGGTTTTACTGTTTCTGTTGATGCAAAAGAAGGTACAACAACCGGAATTTCAGCATCAGACCGTGTAAAAACAATAAAGGTTTTGTGTGATGAAAGGAAAAATGCTGATGATTTAAATAAGCCAGGGCATTTATTCCCTTTGCTTGCAAAAGAAGGAGGGGTTTTACAAAGAGCAGGGCATACTGAGGCAACAATTGATTTGTTGAAAATTGCAAAAATGAAACAGGTTGGCGTGATTTGTGAAGTTATAAAATCAAATGGTGAAATGGCGCGCTTGGTTGATTTGAAAAAGATTGCAAGAAGGCATAAATTAACCCTTGTTACGGTTGCAGATATTATAAAATACAGGCTTAAGAAAGAAAGCTTTGTGGAAAAGGTTTCTGAGGCAAAATTGCCAACAGAATTTGGTGAATTTAAGGTAATTGCGTTTAAAGATAAGATTCAGAATGGGGAATATCTGGCATTGGTAAAAGGGAACATAAAAAAAGCAAAAGAGGTTCTTGTAAGGGTGCATTCTGGTTGCATTACTGGTGATGTATTCCATTCTTTGAGATGCGACTGCAGAAAACAGTTGGAAAGTGCACTAAAACAGATTTCTGAAAGCAAAGCCGGACTTGTTTTGTATATTCCACAGCATGAAGGAAGGGGAATAGGGATTTCAAACAAAATTAAAGCATATAAATTACAGGAGAAAGGTTTGGATACAGTTGAAGCAAATAAGGCATTGGGATTTTCCGCTGATTTACGGGAATATGGAATTGGTGCACAAGTCTTGAAAGAACTTGGTGTCAAAAAAATAAAACTGCTTACGAATAATCCAAAAAAGATTGTTGCTTTGAGGGGATATGGAATTGAAATTGTGAAACAGATTCCAATTATTATAAAATGCAACAAATATAATAAAAAATACCTTGAAACAAAAAGGACTAAGTTAGGGCATTTATTGTAATTATCTGCTAATTTTTATCCTGAACATCCTTTTCTTTCCGGTTTCAGAATCAATTGCCTCAAAGGAACACCACTTAGTAAAATCATTTTTTGGGGAAATTCTCTGCGTTTTTTTCGCTGAAACAACCAAATCGTCAGAAATTTTCCCAAAGAAGGCATTAAATAAAAATGGTTGGGAGGATATTAAATAATAACTTATTCTGGCATGCCCACTTTTGATAAGCTATATTTAAATATAAGTAAGGTTATTGTAATACTGTCATTGGCATGCCAGAGATAATTGATCGCGAGAAAGTTATATTGGAAATAATTAAAGAATATTGGCCTATTTCAGCATTGGAAATTGCTGACCATTTTAAAGAGAATGTAAAATTAAGGAAGGAAAAAAGAAAAGCTTCAACAAAGTACACTTATTATTTGAAAAAACTTATAAATAAACATTTGGTGTTAAGCAAAAGAGCAGGCAATTCCTTAATTGTATGGCCGATAGAAGTTGAAAAATACAGGACAATACATCAGATTCTGAGAGAGGTAAAATATGCTGAATAGATTCTTTGACAAATTTATTTTCACAAACAACCTGAAATTCGTGCACAATAATTTTTACTTGGCAAATGAACCTTTTGTTATTAGCCCTTTGGCTGTTTTTGCCTCTTTAATGACTATTAAGGATAGTGAATTCTGCAGAAAATTGTATTATGATATAAAGGAAACTACAAAAGAACAGATAAGAAAGAATTCGCAAATTGAATTCAAGAATAAGGATGAATTACTAAGTTTCTGGATTGAATATATTTCATATTCCGGCTGGGGGCAATTGCATGTGGTTAATGCAAACTATAAAGAGAAGCAGGCAATTGTTGCTTTAATTGACAACCCTTTTACTGTGATTATAAAAAATCCTACAGAAAATGCAGACCATATTATGCGCGGCATATTGGCTGCTATCTTTTCAAACGTTTTTGAAGAGGATATCGATTGCGTTGAAACAAAATGCGCTTTAAATAATGAAAAGGAATGCTATTTTATCCTGAAAAAGCAAGATTGCTTTGATTTTTCAAGGCCAGAATCCGGGAAACAATTGAATCCTAAAATTTGACGATATGTTTTACAATTTAATAGTTTTGTGCCTGGTGGCTAAATGATCGAAGAAAAAATCTATAAATTATCGCACATAGGGATGGCTTTATTTTTCCTGTATGCATTATTCTTTCAAAACTTTGCGGGAAATTGGTTGCTGGCAAATGGACTAATCATTCTTGTGCTAGAGGCATATGCTCTAATGATTAATGATTTTGTGGTTAAATGGTATTACGAAAACGCTTTGGAAATAAAAGAAAAATTTTCAGTTATAGTTATGATTGTTTTATTTTTACTGATTGCATCATATTTTGCATATAGCACAGGCATTTTTGTTTTAGCATTTTTCTGGGTTTCATTTGTAATAAACTTCTACCACATAAAATCTAAAATAAAATTAGAACAAAGGCAAGAAACTATTAATTATAATTTACTTATGCTTGCTTTCTCGCTGATGTTAGCATTAATCGTTTTTACCGCATATTCACTAGTATTTGAGCCAAGTAATTTAGTTAAGACAATTTCAAAGCATAATCCGATTGAAGCACTTAGATTTCCGGAGCTAATTGCTCCTTGGGGTTTTCTATACTTCTTATTCTTAGCAGTAAACCCTATGTTAACACTAAGGAAAACCCTAAAGAAAAAGCATCAATCATAGCTAGAGATTAATTCGGATTAGTATTACTTTAGGGTATATATTAATATAACATAAAGATAGTCAATAGTCGAAAAAGGGATAGACAGATAGCTTTAAATAGATGGTCAATTATTATTAAAAGTATACAGGGAGGTGTAATTGTGAGTGAACAATTAGGAAGTATAGCCTTTATTTTAGGTGTGCTATTAGCAATAGTAGCAGCAGTCGGAGGTTCTTTAGTAGCCGAATACATGGGGTATGTAACCCTTCTATTAGTAGTCCTAGGTTTAATCGTAGGATTCCTGAATGTATCTGATAAAGAATTAATCCCATTTTTAGTAGCTACAATAGCTTTAATGTCAGTAGGAAACGCTACATTATTGCCATTGGATGCAGTTCTTAATCCATTAGGGACTTATCTACAGGGCATTGTAAGCCAGATTGTAGTGTTCGTAGCCCCAGCAGCCATAATCTTGGCTTTGAAGGCTATCTACGTAATGGGTAAAACTGTTGATGCAACTAAGTAGTAACTAGTTACATTAGGCAGACCTTGGGGCAAAAGCCCCTTTCTTATTTTTATTTTATTTCTTTCTTCTTGACGTAAGGCTGCAATACTCAAATTTTCAAAAGTAGTTTTCTTTCTTTTTTGCGCAACTTATTCAATTAGTTTCTTTTTCTTTTGGTGCAACTAGCTTTTCTTTTTCTTTTGATATTAAGAACATATTGAAGAAAAAGAAAAGGGGTTAAGGCAAAGGAGGAAGGGACATTTGTTTGTTGGGAGTGGAAGGTTATTGGGGGATTTGATTCTTTGCAGAATCAGTATCACAAACAGGAATAAAATAGACTTTTCTTCCTGCTTTAACCTTCTTCAAATGTCCCTCCTTCATAAGCTTGTTTAAACGCTGTGAAGCTCCATTGTGGCCCTTGTAGCCTAACTCTACTTGGACCTCTTCACAGGTTATTCTTTTTTTTAGTTCTGCTAAATGCAAAATTTTTTCATCCTGTTCCGGCAGGACTTCAAAACTCTGCTGTGTGTTCTGTGTGTTTAGAGTGGAAGACTCTATCCCTTTTGTTTTAAGTATCAACATTATTTTGTCAAACTTCTCTTCCAAGCGCTCCAAAAGTTTATTTGTCTGCTCTCTTTCCTTTGTTAGCTGGAACATCAACATAGCCAAAAACATTGGGTCATTGGCAAATTTAGCTACATCAGAGATATCCAAGGAAAGCTCGCTGTATTGCGGAGCAACCTTTTTAAGGAGTTCTGACAATTGTTCATTACTAATTTTGCCATTGATAGCTATGTCATGATTAGTCATATACTATCATAATATATCATGATATTTAAATACTTTTCGGTTTCACGGACTTTGCTCCTAAAGTAGCCAAAAAAGGTGAGTTTAGGAGCAGAAATGGAGGTTTGGGAGCAAGAATAAAAGGATGTGAACAAATGTATAACGAAAGGGATTTAAGGAAGAAAGAAGTAAATAAGAAAGAGAAAATGGGTAAAAAGAAAGATATTACTGGTTTTGTAATTTTAATTATTGTAGGATTACTTATTGTTCAATCAAAACAAGAATTGTGGTTGGGAGTACCTTTAGGGATAACTTGGGGATTGATAGGACTTGCCTTAATTGCTATTGGGCTTTGGGTGATTTTTGGAAATGACATCAGAAAAACCTTCAAAAGATAGAGCTGTGCTGTTGCATAATAAATATATTGCCTATTTGCAAATATTTTCGGCACTTTGCATTGGATTAATTGCTGGTCAATATTTCAAGTTGTTTGAAATATATTCCAACTTTTTTGGAGTAATAATATTCAATAATTATGTTTTAGCTATAATACTCGGTTTTATTGGTTTTTTATACTTTAGAAAAAAATTAGAAAATATTGAAGAAATGGTTTAGTCTTATCCCTTCTTCCCAAACACTAAATCAGGGCTAATTCCAAGCTCATAAAATTCATGTATCAAAACCACAATATTATGAGCCAGAATTTTGCAAAGCATTTCATTAACTCGTGCTGTCTTGTTCTTGCTCTTTATCTTGTCGCCGAATTTGGCTTTTATCATGTTGAACGTGCTTTCTACATTGCTTCTCCTGTGATAGTGAGCCAAAAAATCCTCTTTCCTATATTTGAAATAATGGAACATTTTATGCCAAAGCAAAGAACCTCTACTTCTTCCTGTGGAATTACTTTTAAAAGGAATATATGCTGTTCCGCCCAAATCATCAATAAAGTCAATATTATCCCTTGAAGAATAAGCCTTGTCAGCACATAGTTCCTTAATATTAAAACCAGATTTTGAGGCTTTATCTGCCAATGGAATAAACTGCCTGCAATCGCTTGCATTCTCCTCTGTGATTTCGGCAGAGCATATTACATTAGTTTTTGTTCCGCAGAGGATATGAACCTTAACCCATTCATGCTCTTTCTTTATGTCGTGCTTTTCCCTGCAATAGTCGTTAAAGCTTGTTGTCCTAAATCCGCTTGAATCAATGGCGAATGTTTCCTCAACTACTTTTAATGGAAAGGCAGATAAGGAAATTAATTCGTGCAAAATAGGAGTAATATCTTCCCTGTTCAATAGCTTGTTTATTGCATTGTAATTAGGGGCTTTTTCTATCTGTTCCTTTGCCTGTGCATTCTTGAATAAAGAGTATGCCCTTCTGCTTGATAATTGGGAATAAACCTTCTGCGTTGAACAGAATATTTGTTCTTTTAGACTTAGTCTTGGTCTGCCAAATCTTTGTTCTGGTTCTTCAATTCTTTCAACCAAGTCTTTAAGAAGAATATCAAATTGCATTACTTCATTGTTCTGTGCTTGGTTATAAGCGTGCCATGCCTGCTTATGGGTTAAGGATAGCTTCTCTGTTTGCGTTCCCTGTGAGGTTTCTTTCTCAATATGCAGGTAATACCTTACAGCATAAGCATGCTTGCATGTGCATTGCCTTTCTTTATAGTCTGGGCAAGTACAATCATATTCATGCTCATCTACAAAGTATTTTTTATTTGAGTTTTGGCTTGGGACAATATAACCGCCCTCAACCCTTTGTATCTGCTTTGTTTGGCAGATTTGCAATCCTTTAATTTTTCGGAAATCCATAATATCACTTCCTTATATTCTATATAGAATATATTACACCAAAGGATTTATAAACCTATTCTATATAGAAGGATATATGGCTAACAGGTTTGAATATGAGGCTAAAATCAGCAGGACTACTGATAGAAAGAAGCTGGCTACAAAGGAAACCAAGAATTATGACTATGGAACAATTAATATAAGGAAGCCAGAATTGGCAAAATATATTGGAAAGATGGCTAAGGTAAGGATAACCATAGAAACTCAAAAGAAATATACTCTTAGGAAAGGCATTTAAAAAGTAAAATCATATAATTAAACATGGTTTTACCAAAGATTGAAGAAAGAACTCTATATCCACCTCTAATTGGGAAACTCAAAGAATTGGGTTTTGAGGCGATTGGAGAAACTAAGGTTTTGACTAAACACCCAGATATCTTGTTTAAAATTCAAGAGCACTCTTTTGTTATTGAAGTCAAGATTGGAAAATCAGACATTGGATTAAGTGCAGTAGCCCAAGCCAAAGGATATGCAAACAAACTAAAAACAGACAACATTATCATTCTCATTTATCCAGAAAAATATAGCAATCAAGTAATATTGAACGAGCAAGGACTGGATAGGATTGCTTTAGATGAAAAAGTTACTGCATTAATTTTAACGCAATTTTGGACAGAAAGCCTTACTGACACAGTATCAAATATTTTTACTAAACTCAAAGAATTGTTTGTAAAAGAACAGGTAACTATTGACTTCAATACTGTTGTCAAGTTAATAGAAAGCTATGTGACAGACTTAAATCAAGTGATTTATCAAATTAAGACTGATGAGTTGGTTTCAGAAGTAGTAAGCAAATTAGACTTATTTGCTTCAATGGGAGAAATAAAGGATAAGAAAACTGCTCAAAACCAAGTAATTAATCTTGCATCTTATTTGCTGTTTAACCAATTACTCTTTTATCACATTTACAAAAGAAAGACGGGCTCAAAAAAGCTTAAAGAGTTAGAGAACGTCAAAAACATTAAAGAAATCCAGCAATACTTTGATTTAATAACTGAAATTGATTATCGGTCAATCTATCAAGCAAACATTCTATATCATATCCCAAACAAACCAGATGTAATAAAAACTTTGAATGAAACAATTGATGCAGTAAAACTCTTAAGAGCAGAATATATAACCCACGACTTAGCAGGCAGATTCTTTCATGACTTAATTCCTTTTGAAGTTAGAAAAGTCTTGGCTGCATTCTATACTCATCCGATAGCAGCTAACATTCTTGCTGGTTTGACAATTGACTCTTTTGATGAAACAGTAATAGACCCTTCTTGTGGTTCTGGAACTCTTCTTGTTGCAGCATATCAAAGAAAACAGGAGCTTTATCAGAAACTTTATGGATTTAAAGACTTGAAAAAGCTCCATAAACAATTTGTGGAAAATGATATTACTGGAATTGACCTAATGCCTTTTGCAGCTCACTTAACAACAATTAATTTGACAATGCAGGAAATAGAGCAAACAACCAATGTTGTTAGAATAGCAACTATGGATTCTTTGAATTTGGCAAACCAGCTTAAAGCAACTAACTTCAAGAAAGGAGGAGTAAAAATAAGTGGATATGAAAGGCAAATCCAAAAAACAATCTTTGGCGGGGAAATAATAAAGAAAAAACACGGGGCAATATCTCCCGAAGGAAAGGGGGCAGAATTCTACCTAAAACCAGTTGATATAGTGATAATGAACCCGCCATTCAGCGATAGGGAAAAGATGCCAAAAGAAATGCGAGATTTACTGAATCAAAATAAGACGCTGGCAAACATTTGTGGCAATCAGATTAATTTGTGGGGATATTTTATTGCCCTATCAGAACTGCTTTTAAAGCCAAATGGAAAAGTTGCAGCAGTAATTCCAATAAATATAGCTCGTGGAAAATCAACTGAAAATATTAGAAAGTTTTTATTTAGCAATTATTCTGTTGAATATATTATAAAACCAGTGGTTGACACCGCTTTTAGCGAAGGCGCTGCGTTTAAAGACATTTTAATTATTGCAAAAAAGTGTAAACCAACCTCTGAAACAAAAACGAAAATAGTATTCTTAAAAAAGAAAAAGGCTGATATGAATGAAGAATATGCAAAAGAATTAGTCGAACAACTGAAAGAAATAAAAGAAGAGAAATTAATTACTAAAGATTATGAATTCTTTACAATAACTCAAAAGCAAATAATTACGGATTTAGACAATTTAATGCAGATTATTGGTGGCACTTCGTTAGCCTCAAAGGAAATATTTGATGAATTTAATCAACTTTTGATAAAGAATGCGAACAAGAAACTTAGAAAGATTGAATCAGAGGAAATTAGAGAGGGGGTACACGCATCGCCAGCTGGATTTTCAGAACTAACTTTTATCGTAAGACCTATTAATAAATCCAGAACAAAAAGAAATGTTTTATTAGAACTATATAAGGAAGATAAAACAAACATTAGTGCTATTACTACAACGAAGGAAATAATCAAAATACCAAATGCAAATTGTGAACCCGCTTTAAAAACATTGACTGGAATAAAAACATTAAACATTAATGCTAATTCTGATTATTTCATTACAAAAGAATACGCTGAATTTAAAAAGATAAAACAATTTTCAAAATGGAAAGGTGATTTTAGCTGGGAAATATTAAATAAGAAAATTGTTAATAAGAAAACTAACCTTGCCCTGCTTCATAGAATAAGATTAAATTCAAAAAACACAAATCTTGTTGCAGTATACTCTGATAATCAATTTTATACAACACATGCTTTCACAATCTTTAATTCAAAAGGAATAGAAGCAAAGTTAATTGCATTATTTTTGAACAGCTCACTTGGATTATTTGAATTATTAAGATTAAAAAAGGAAACAACCGAAGGTTTTCTTGAATTCTTAGAAAACGACTTTGTCCTAATGAATATACCAAATATAAAAGAGTTTTCTAATAAAGACATTAATCAAATAGAGATTCTGTTTAAAAGTATTGAAAAGGTATCTTTTCCAAGTCTAATCGAACAATTTGAGACCCGATTTAAACAAAGAATAGAAATGGATAGGGGACTTTTAGAGATTTTTGGATTTTCAAAATCAGAAATTAATGTATGGCTCCCCCAATTGTATAACTCTATATTAAATGAACTTAAGGTGCAATAATGAAAATTAATGAATTAGACCTTAAAGATTAGGGGTATGCAAAGTTTATTTTTACAAAAGAAGATAGACTTTTTACACAATTTTGACTTTAGGAGCAGCCATCCGACTTTAGGAGCAGAACTGATTTTAGGAGCAAAGCTGGTTTCACGGGCTTTGTCGCAGAAAGTGGCTTAAAAGTCTCGTTTTTCTACAACTGATTCTTTCTTCTTGAAATTAAAAATTAATGGAAAATTATGAAAAAACTTTTAGTTACAAGAGAAAGCGCCTGCTTACAGCCACTTAGGGAACTAATTGAAAAGCAAAAGCACAGGACTTTAGTATTATGGACTATTGAATGTGCCAATTCAATACTTCCAATTTTTGAAGAGAAATATCCGCAAGATAAGCGCCCAAGAGAAGCTATTGAAGCCGCAAAAGCATGGGCGAATGGAAAGATAAAAATGCCCATAGCAAAAAAAGCTGCTCATGCTACTCACAATGCCGCAACCGCAGTCGCAGAAGAAGATCCTGCTGCTTGTGCTGCTGCACGCGCTATTGGGCATGTTGTAGGAATAATTCATGTTGAAACACATGCCCTAGGTTTTGTTATTTATGCTATCACTGCATTTGTATATGCTGCTAGAAAAAAAGACGCTGATGATGTGATTGCTAAAAAATGTAAATGGTTGTATGACAGTTTACTATACTGGGAAGCAAATATTGACAAAGAGAAGAGAATTTGGGCATCATTTTTATTAAATGATAATGTTCCAAACAAAGAGAAGCTTGCAAGACAAAAGAAAGAACAGAAATAATAATAAGCAAGCATACTTATACTTAAATCTGATAAATATGGAGATAGGAGAAACGATTCATTTCAATTCAAGGAATGAATTCAGGGAATGGCTGAAGAAGAATCATAATAAAAAGAAAGAATTATGGCTGCTTTTTTACAAGAAACATTTGGGAAAAGGAATTCTTTACACTGATGCTGTTGAAGAAGCATTATGCTATGGCTGGATTGATGGAATACTAAAGAGTTTTGGGAAAGAAAAACATATTGTAAGATTCAGTCCAAGAAGACAGAAAAGTATCTGGTCTCCGCACAATATAGTCAGGGTAAAAAAGATGATTAAAAAGAAAAAAATGACAAAAAAGGGATTAGTGAAAGTTCCGAAGAATCTTTTAGGAAATATTAATCAAAAATAAACAATTCTTCAATTTTTACTTTCAGTGCTTTTGCCACATCATGCGTTAATTGATTTGAATAGAAAATAAAAAAATAAAATAAAAAGAAAAAAATAAAAAAATAAATTCGTAAAGATTTGAAAACTAATTGTTAGAATTAGTATCGATTATTTAGTATCTATCTCTACGTGGTTTTTTGTGCTTTTGATAGCAGTCTTTGCAGTAAACTGGTCTAGTGCCATCTGGTTCAAATGGAACTTCAGTTTCTTGCCCGCAATCAGCACAAGTTACTTTGAATAACTTTCTACTGAATTGGTCATCAGCCATTGTACATCACCTCTTTAAATAAAAAAAAGCTAACAATAATCAATAAAATGATTAAAGAAAAAGAATATCATCAATTCCCTTACTGAAAGCTTTCAAAAAATGTTAAAAAACATTAACATTTCTATTAATATAGCATATGGAACTTTTTAAAACATTGCCTAAGGGGCAAAATACCCATTTCAGGCCATTTTTCATAAACATCCAATAGTTAAAATAATTAATAAGGCTATTTCAGCACTTTCCCTGTTTCCAAAAGCCATAAATAAACATCAAGTTCTGCTAGGTTAAGAGAAACTTTTTTAGAGAGATTTGAAAGAATCTTTTCAAACTCCAGATAGTTCTTTTTTGTCAAGCTTTTTGTTTTTGGCTTTTTTATTAAATTATGCTTTGCAAGCAAATCCAAAATGTGAAAATCAATTATTGCTAGATTTTCAAAGCCAATATTCCGCAGAAAATGGCTTGCTTCTTTATATCCCAAGCCTTTCACATTCTCTGCGAAGAATTCCCTTGCTTCAATATCTGTTTTTTGGGATTTAACCAATTGCCCAAGATTTTTGGCAAATTTTCTTGCTTCAACAATATACTTTGCCCTTGTGTTTGGATACCTATGGCCCAAACTTTTGAGTTTGTTGGCTAATTTTCTTTCTGGAAGATTCAAAAATCCGCTTGAACCAATTTCGTTTTGAATTTTAATGGTTTTTTCAGCAGTAAAATTTGCGGTAAGGATACAGAAGCACAATTCGGAAAACAAGATGACATCTGATTTCTTCCCAAGCGATTTAAATTCTGAAATTCTTCTACCAATTTTTTGCCTTATATCAGAATCCTTAAGTTTCTGAATTTGTTTTAATAATTTCAAGTCATCCATAATGTAATCACAACTAAGATAGAAAAAATTGGAAATCCTTATTGGGATTTCCATAAACCATGCAAATTACAATATTCCCTTGCAGTTACTTGCTTTGCATTTATGCAAAATTCTGCTTCTGGTTTTTCACCTGGATTCAAGAATTTTTTATAAATAAGACCATCAGCAATAAGTTCAATAAATTCTATGTAATGCTTTTCTTCCATTGGGTGCGGAACAGAACCAACCTTTACTTTAAAGCCAGCACTTGTTTTTTCAATAACCGGCACATGTTTTTCCAATGCAGCATCCACAGTATTTTCTTTCATTAAATCCATCGGCTTGCCACAGCAGACTAATGTTCCGCCGCCAACATGCAAAACCCCGACAATATTCCCGCAAACAGAACATTTGTAAATTTCATTTTTTGCAACCATATTTTCACCTTTTCAAATCTATCGTACTTTTATTTATTAAATAAGTTTCACGACTTAATTTCAACAATTTAAAACTAGTTAATATTCTTCACATTTCAATTGATAAAATCCTTTTTCATGGCCGCATGAAGGGCATTCTACCGGTGGCTCTTTTCCAAAATGAACATAGCCACATTCCCTGCAAACCCACCAAACAGC
This sequence comes from Candidatus Diapherotrites archaeon CG08_land_8_20_14_0_20_34_12, assembly GCA_002779065.1. GTDB lineage: Archaea > Iainarchaeota > Iainarchaeia > Iainarchaeales > 0-14-0-20-34-12 > 0-14-0-20-34-12. The sequence goes on along the minus strand of PEXL01000016.1, from coordinate 12,943 downwards.
ATCATTTTTCTTGAACAAAGTACCTTTTTCAAGCTGCTCAAGCAATTTTTTATAGCGCTCTTCATGATGTTTTTCTGCAACAGATATTGCCCTAATTCTTTTTGCTACATCAGGAAGATTTTCTTTATCTGCGGTTGATGCAAAGTCAGGATACATCTTTGTGTATTCATAATTTTCACCAGCAATTGCAGCTTTGAGATTTTCGGCTGTTGTTCCAACAATAGTTGGGACAGAAACCTCTACTTTAATTTCATCCAAATTATCAGGGGTTTTCTTTTTCAATTCATTAATCATTTTCATAAGCCAGGAGGCATGCTCTTTTTCCTGATTAGCAGTAAGCTCGAATATCTCCCCAATTTGTTCATAACCTTCTTTTTTTGCTATTTTTGAGTAGTAAGTATACCTGTTTCTTGCTTGGCTCTCTCCAATAAAAGCTTTTGCAAGGTTTTGGATTGTATTCTTCATAAAAAAACCTCCTGATAAAAAATATTGATCAAATAAGCAGTCTAATAACATTAGACTTGTTCATTTTTAATTATTTTTGGCCTGAAATTAAAATGCGGACATCAACTGCCTTTACCCCTCTTGGATAAGCAGTTAATGGATTGATTTCAAGGTCAGTAATATCTTCATGTTTCCTAATTATTGTTGCAATTTTAATTATTGAATCAATAACACTTTCAATATCCTTGCCTTTTTCCCCCCTCACCCCCAACAAAAGAGGATATGACCTTAATTCCTGCAGCATGGAAAGAGCTTCCTTCCGGTTCAAAAATGCGGATCTAAAGGAAAAGTCTTTCATTAATTCAACATATATTCCTCCAAGGCCGCACATAACAACAGGCCCAAATATTGGATCCCGCCTTGCCCCGATTATTAATTCTGCCCCTTTTGGAACCATCTCGCATATTTCAATTCCATCAATCTTTGCTTTTCTCTTGAATTTTTTGACATTTTTTATGATTAAATGATACACTTCGATAACATCCTGCTTCTTTTTTACATTTAAAAAAACGCCGCCAGCATCGCTTTTGTGCAGGATGTCCTTTGAAACTATTTTCATTGCAACAGGATAGCCAATTTTATTAGCAAATTCAACTGCTTGTCCAACATTTCGCGCGACAAAGCATTTTGGCAAAGGAATTTTCACGCTGTTTATTATCTGCTGCCCTTCTTTTGAGAACAAAAATTGCCTTTTTTCTTTCTTAGCGTTCTTAATAAGTTTATCAATGAATTTTGAATTAATCTTTGCAGTATCTATCTTATCAGATTTTTCTAACAAATATTTGTAATAGGTATATTGTGCACCAATGCAGGAAACAGCATCATAAGGCTCGGAAAAAACAGGCACTTTTTTCCTTAAGCAAGCAAGGCATTTTTCTGTTTTTTCTCCTCCGAATAAGCAGAATACAATTGGTTTCCTTGCCTCATGGAATTTTACATAATTTTCAAGTATTATTTTTGCGAAAGAATCAGTATCAAAAACAGCAGTTTCGCAATACAAGGCTATGACTGCGTGGATATTTTTGTTTTTCAGCGCAGAACTAAGTGCCGCATTATAATGCAGAGGATCTGCTTGCCCGGTTAAATCAATGGGATTTTTTAATGAACCAAAGTAAGGCATATCCTTTGCAAATGTTTTTTTCAAATCCTCTAAATTGTCATATAAGGTAACGCCGTACTTTTCAGCAGCATCTGTGGCAAGCACTCCAATTCCCCCTCCATTTGTGAGAATTAAAGTATTTGGCGCTTTTGGATGCGGGGAATAAACAAAGAATTCACTCCAGTCCAGGGCTTCTTTTAATGTATCAGCCCTTAGAGTTCTGCATTGTTTCATTACCCCATTAAAAACATCATCTGATCCTGATAATGCACCAGTATGTGAAGCCACTGCCTGTACCCCCTTCTTGGAGCGGCCGGCTTTTACCACAACAACCGGCTTCTTTTTTGTGACTTCTTTAAGGATTTTTGAAAATTTTTCACCATTTTTTACTCCTTCAACGTAAATAAGGATAGATTTTGTCTCAGGATCATGCATAAAATATTCAAGCAAATCTGCTTCATCAATATCTGCCTTATTTCCCACTGAAACAATTGATGAAAGGCCGACATTTTCAAATGCTGTCTTGCCGATCATTGCAATGCCCAAAGCCCCGCTCTGGGTTATTATTGCTATATTCCCTTTCTTGATATTTTTCGGGCCGAATGTTGCATTAAGATTTGATTTTGCAGAGAATAATCCGAAAATATTCGGGCCAAGAATCCGCATTCCGTGCGATTTGGCAAATTCAACAATCTTCTTTTCAGCATCAGAATTTCCTACCTCGGAAAACCCTGATGAAATAATAAGGGCAAATTTCACTTTCCTTTTTGCACATTTCTTTATTTCATCAAATACAAATTTTGCAGGGATAACAATCACTGCCAAATCAATATCCTCTTTTATTTCATCCAGGCTTTTGAAAACCTTAAGGCTGTACAACACACCGGCTTTTGGATTTATTGGATAAACCTTGCCGGCATAATCGCCTGCAACAATATTCTCCAAAATTGTGTGCCCGATCTTTTCATTATCATAAGAAGCGCCAATAATCGCGATGCTTCTCGGCTCAAAAAGATATTTTATATTTGGTGAAGAAACCATGTAATCATATAAGATAATCCATATTTTAAAGGCTTTTTGTTACTGAATGATACTAAGAAATATTCAAAAAACAGTGAGCATAATGGGAATTCTTGAAGATTTTGCGGCATTTGTGGTTTTTCAAATATTGGGAATGAGCAAAGAAGACGCATTGGCTGAGGCATTGAATTTTTTCATTTATGACAGCATAAAGGTTTCTTTGCTTTTGATAATTGCGATTTTTATTGTTTCAATAATAAGAACGTTCATTACAAGGGAAAGGGTAAGAAAAATCCTTGGCGGGAAAAAAGAAGGCATTGGGAATGTTCTGGCTGCATTGCTTGGCATTCCTACACCTTTTTGTTCCTGCTCTGCTGTTCCTTTATTCATTGGATTTGTGGAATCCGGAATCCCTCTTGGGGTAACATTTTCTTTTTTAATTGCAAGCCCTATGGTGAATGAAATAGCTATTGCACTGTTGCTAGGGCTTGTGGGCTGGAAAATTACTGCTTTGTATATTGGCACAGGATTATTAATAGCGATAATTGGAGGAATTATTATTGGCAGATTACATCTTGAAGACCAGATTGAAAAAGAAGTGTATGAATTAACCGTAACAAAAACAAAAGAAAAGAAAATGAACTGGAAAAAAAGAATTGAATTTGCAAAACAGCAGACAAAACAAATATGCTTGAGGGTAATCCCTTATGTTTTATTGGGAATTGGGGTTGGGGCATTAGTCCATGGATTTGTTCCTGTTGGATTCCTTGCAGATTTCGCTGGAAAGAATAATCCTTTTGCCGTCCCTATTGCTGTTTTGATTGGAATTCCTCTTTATTCAAATGCTGCAGGCACAATTCCAATTGTACAGGCATTAATGTCAAAAGGCATGGCTTTAGGAACTGCCTTGGCTTTAATGATGAGCATTACAGCATTATCCTTCCCTGAGATGATTATATTAAGAAGAGTCATAAAGCCAAAATTGCTTGCAATTTTTATTGGAATTTTAGCTGTTTCATTTGTTCTTGTTGGTTTGCTGTTTAATGCTATTTTGGGCTGAAAAAGCACGAAAACAATTATTAATCTGTTCAGTGTTATTTACTTCATGGTCTCAGAATTAAGCAAGGATGAGGTTGTAATAGGTAGAAGCCAAAGGGGAATAGAAAAATATGGGAAGGAAGGGACAGGTTATTTAGGAAAAGTAGTAATGTCATCTGGCGAGAATCCTGTTTTGGGAAGAAAGGTAATGGTTGACCTTGCAAGCCCGCACGTTATGCTGATTTGCGGAAAAAGAGGAGGGGGGAAGTCATTTTCGCTTTGCGTTCTTTTAGAAAGTTTTTCAAAATTGCCCCCGGAAATAAAGTCAAGGATTTCTGTAATTGCAATTGACCTTGTTGGAATATTCTGGGGATTAAAATTCCCAAATAAAAAAGATGAGAAAGCCTTGGCTGAATGGGACTTAAAGCCTGAAGCAATTGCTGATGCCCGCGTATTTGTCCCGAAAGGGAAGGAAGATTTTTACAAGCAGAATGGAATCCCAATTGATGGGGCTTTTACAATTAAAGCTTCAGAACTTTCTGGCTTGGAATGGATGGCTCTTTTCAAATTGACATGGAAGGATGCAGAAGGGGTTTTATTAAGCAGGATTGTGGATGATGTTGCTGAAAAATTGGGCACATATTATGGAATTGATGAATTAATCGGGGCAGTGAGAGCAGACCAGGATGCAGATAAGCTGGCAAAGGAGGCCTTGATAAACAGGCTGAAAGCAGCAAAAGGCTGGGGATTGATTGAAAAAACTGGCACAAAAATTAAGGATATAGTAAAGCCTGGAACAATAAATATAATTGATGTTTCTGCTTACAGGCAAGCAATAGGAATGGAAGGCACAAAGGATATTATTGTCGGAGTAATCGGGAAGAAATTATTTGAGGAACGAATGCTTTACAGAAAAGAAGAAGAGGCTAAATTAATTAGAGGGGAAAGGAAAGAAAGTTCAATGCCAATCGTTTGGATGCTTATAGATGAAGCACACATGTTTATGCCTAAGGATGAAGACAGCATTGCATTAAAGGTATTATTGGAATGGGTAAGGGTTGGAAGGCAGCCAGGGTTAAGTCTTGTATTAGCAACACAAAGGCCGAACAGATTGCATCCTGATTGTATTTCACAATGTGATTTATTCATAAGCCACAGGATGACTGCACAGGATGATATCGGGGCAATTGCTACTTTAAGGCCGAGTTATTTACACCAAGATTTTGATAAATATTTCCAGGAAATGCCAAAGGATAAGGGATATGCTTTAGTTCTTGATGATAATTCTGAAAAATTGTGGATGATTAAAATCAGGCCAAGATTGAGTTGGGATGCTGGTGTAACAGCAAGCGCATTTGTGAAATGAAAAATACAAAAAATGATTTACAAATATTTCACAAACTTATTGTTCTTATCAACAAGGATTATTTTTGGCTTTATTGGCAAATCAGTTAATTCAAAGCCTAAAACAATTATTTCTTCACCTTTTTTTATTAAATGGGCTGCCGCGCCATTCATTGTAATTGTGCCAGAGCCTTTTTCTCCCAAAATAAGGTAAGTCTCTAATCTCGCACCCGAAGTATTGCTTACAACCAGTACTTTTTCCCCTTCCCAAAAACCTGCTTTCTCAACTAAATCTTTGTCAATAGTAATGCTGCCAATATAATGCACATTAGCATCCGTTACTGTAGCTTTATGGATTTTAGAACGCAAAACTTCTCTCACAAAAATAGTAGCAATTAACTTAATTAAAGGTTAACTATTTTCTCTTTTTCTTTGCAAAGAAAAAGAAAGGCGAAATGGGCCTGAGCGGAATCGAACCGCTTATCTTCGCTCTGTGAAAGCGACATCACACCAATAGACCACAGGCCCTTTAAAAAACAAAAAATCAATACAAAGATAGTCAACCACATTCTTTTTAAACAATTTTAACATTAATCTTAGCAATAATAACGGATATTCGGGGTGTAGTATAAATGAAGATAAGGATTTTTGCCTTCTTAATTGCAGCAGTTTTTTTAATAAATTCAGCATTTGCACTTGAAATTTCAGGTTCACAGTCAATAAGTGCAAATACTGCCTGGAGTTTTAATCTAAATGTAGACACAACAATAGACAAAGCAATTGTTTATTTAGGTGACCAGCAGATTTTGAAAATATATATTGCTGATGGCCATGTAATTAGTTTAGAGGCAATATCAAGCCAAGTAATTAAGGCATATAATACAACAGATACTGCTATTGTAATCGCAATGGTTGGTTTAAATGCTGGCTCTTATATGATTAAGGTAGATGGGTTCAAAAGCGATGCTTTGCAGAATACAACTTCAAGAGATTTTTCAGTATTTAACCCATTATCAGATTCTTTTAGGAATGAAATGACATTTGAATTGAACAAATTGCGTGAATTGAATACCCAACTTGAAAAAAAGCTGAATGATTTTTCAACAACAACTGATAACATCAATAAAACAATTGATGAACTGAAAAATATATTAAAAGAAAAACAGGGTTCAATTGAATCATTAAACAGCCAGCTCGATAAAATCTCAAAGAATGTTGAACTCCTTGATTTGGAAGCAAAAAAGTTGGGCAGTTCTGACACAAAAACAGCAGATGAGATTAATGAATTATTAAAAAATCTGGATACAGTAAAGCAGGATTTAAATGTACAAAAAGAAGCATTAGAAGAGAAAAATAAACCTGTATGGGCAGGCCTTGCTTCTACAGCAAGCAGTATTTTAAATCCTTTCTGGATCGGGGTTTTAGGTGGGATTATTATAGTAATCGCATTAATATTGTTAGTATTAGATAAAAGCGGAGTTAGAGGTGGGGATGATATGTTATTCGCTAGCAATTCATATGAAAGTAAAGAATTAGCAAGAGCAGTAGAGCAAAAGGGTAAGGGAAAATGGGCTTATAAAGAGCCAGGATCAGAACCAAAAGAGAAGAAAGGATTTACTTTACTCGGCTTCTTGAGAAAGTAAAAAATCTAAAGATTTTTTACTGTTACAAAATCATCAGATTTTGTCTGAAATAATTTTTAATAACAATCAGGGCCTTTCTTTCTCATAAAGGGAGGCTGCTTTTTATATTCTTGCCGTATTTGGGCTATTTTTTAGCATTCTTATTCTTACTAATTTTATTTATAAAATATTTGTGAATCCTTAAATCACCAGTAAGTTCTGGATGGAATGTTGCTATTAAGCAGGAATCATTCTCAGCAAGAATAATATCACGGCCATCCCTTGCTAAAATTTCAACATCTTTCCCGACATAAAGAATTTTTGGCGCCCTGATAAAAATAACATTAAATTTTCCAATATTTTTTATATCAAATTCTTTTTCAAAAGAATAAAGCTGCCTGCCATAAGCATTCCTTGAAACAACGGCACCAATAAAACCAAAAGAATAGTTTGATTCTCCTTCTATTTTACTGGAAAGAAGGATTGCACCAGCGCATGTGCCAAAAAATTTCAACCCTTTATCTTTTGCTTTAATAATTGCTTTATCCAATCCTGAAACCTGCAAAAGAGTTCTTATAGCAGTAGATTCCCCTCCAGGAATAATCAAACCGGAAAGACCTTCAATATCTGAAGGCAGGCGAACTTCCCTTGTATTTACTTTGCATTTCTTTAATGCTGCAATATGCTCTGCAAAACTGCCTTGCAGGGCAAGCACTCCGATAGTAAGCAGACTACCATCCTCGTTCAGCATACTTAATATCTAAATCTTTAATATCTAAACCAGGCATTGCTTCCCCTAAACCGGATGAAACCCTTGCTAATATTTTAGGATTATTGAAATTAGTTGTGGCTTCAACAATTGCTGCTGCCCTTCTTTCAGGATCTGATGATTTAAAAATGCCAGAACCAACAAAAACTCCTTCAACCCCTAACTGCATAACCAAAGAAGCATCAGCTGGAGTTGCTATTCCGCCGGCAGCGAAATTAACTACCTGCAATTTTTGATTCTTTGCAATATCTTTTACCATATCTAAAGGAACCCTTTCCCTTACTGCAAATGTTTTTTGCAATTTTCTATTTCCTTTTAACAAAGCAATTTCTTCATTAATCATGCGTATGTGCTTTACTGCTTCAATAATATTGCCGGTTCCTGCCTCTCCCTTTGTCCTTAGCATAGAAGCCCCTTCTTTAATTCTTCTTAAAGCCTCGCCTAAACAAGTGGCTCCGCAAACAAAAGGCACATTAAAATCTAATTTAGGAATGTGATAACGGTTATCTGCTGGTGTTAATACCTCAGATTCATCAATAAAATCAACGCCTAATTCCTGCAATATCTGTGCTTCAGCAAAATGCCCTATCCTTACCTTTGCCATTACAGGGATGGAAACAGACTCCATAATCTCCTTAACTATGGTAGGATCGGCCATCCTGGCTATGCCTCCCTGCTTTCTTATATCAGCAGGCACTCTTTCAAGAGCCATAGCAGCAACTGCCCCGGCTTTTTCAGCTATCCTTGCCTGTGCAGCGCTTGTTACATCCATTATTACCCCGCCTTTTAACATTTGTGCAAGGCCATAATTAACCTTCATCCTTTTCGTAATCTTCATAAAACCACTCTTTACCCATATTGCAAATATTAATTAGAATTAATAATGTAATAGTAGTAATTACTTATTTAAAAGAATTGGATACAATGGTCAAACAAAAATGTGAAGAAAATGGCTGATGAAATATTAAAAAAAGTAAAAAGCCTGTATGAAAAATATCCTTACCCGAGCAGGAATGTAACAAGAAGAAAAGGCATGGAAACATATGCAAAATGGGTGTTAAATGCAATTGGTGAAAAGGATTTGGATTTTTTTAAAGGAAAGTTTATTCTGGAAGCAGGCTGCGGCACTGGTGAATTGGGCGCGTCCCTGGCTTTGTGCGGGGCAAAGGTTGTTGGAATTGACATAAGCAATGCATCTTTAAAAAAAGCAGAGGAATTAAAGAAAAGGCTTGATATTAAAAACTGGGATTTAATACAAAGCGATATTTTGAGCATTGCTTTCTCACAAAAAACAAAATTTGACCTGGTAATTTCTTATGGTGTTTTGCACCACACTTCTAATCCAAAAAAAGGATTTGAAAATCTTGTTAGATTAGTAAAAGATAATGGGTTGATTAGCATTGGGTTATATAATCGCATAGGAAGGATAAGGCACAGGATTAAAAGAAAAATAGTAAATGTTATAGCTGGGGAAAATTTTGAAAAACGCATGAATCTGGCAAGAAAATTATTCTTTTTTGGTGAAATGCCTAAACAGGGCATTATTTGGTTAGCAGATAAATATGCACATCCGCATGAATCCTATCATTCTGCAAGGGAAGTAAAAGGCTGGTTCAGAAAAAATAGAATAAAATTCATAAGTTCAAAACCGGATTTGGGAAAGATGTTGGAAGTATCGGAATTAAGCTGGGTATTGGGAAGGAGGGGTGCTTTCTTTGTAATGACCGGCATAAAAGAGGGATAGGGCAAGCTGCTGTTTAAGCTTGCCCAATCTGCGTTTTTTCCAACTCTCCTTATCCTACAATAATACTGATTAAAGTGATTAATAGAACTAAGGTTTATTTTTAATAAACTTGGGAGTTTAAAATTTATTTAAAAAAACAGAATAAAAATAAAAAGGAGAGACAAGATGCCAAACGTATATTGATAATTACTTTCAAAAATCAAAAGTATTTTTTCATTACTGTTTATTTGACACCTTGGGAAAGGTTATGAATTTAAAACTGTGAGGGAAATGAAAACATTGCCTTTCCAGAAAAGATAGTCACCTTTGATTTATAAAGGAATTTTGGTACATTGGGAAAATAGTACAAACTGAAAACAGTTTAATTAGGTTAGAGTTGTTAGGGTTAAATGCATAAAAATAAGAAAAAAAAGAAAAATAAAGGTTAAATCAGAATTAAATAAAAAGTTACTTTACAACCCTTATCTCAATTGCTGATACCTTTACTGATTTACCTTCGTCTGATTCCACTTCTTCAGTGCTGGTAATAATTGATTCGATTCTTGCATCGGTTGAGAATTTATTCTTCACAATCTCAGCAACATCTACTGCTCGGCTGATTGCTTTTCCCCTAGCTTTAATTACTACCTCGTTCATACCTTGATTCATCTGGGTTACAACCGCTAACACATAAGCCATTGTATCTTTTTTACCTACATATATTGTGTTATCTGCACTTCTTTCAGCCATTGCTGTACTTTCTTCTGCCATTGTGTACACCTCCAATTTAAGACGTATTTTTGTTTGTTTCAAGAAACCTTGTTGAGTGTTTACACTCTATTCGGTTATCTTAAGTATACTAATATATTTTGTAATACTCCTGGGGCAATCCCTGGATTATAATTAATGTAAATACTCTTACCCAACAACAATCTTTTTTCAATGATTCCAGGATATGATTCTGGTGTTGCTGTTGATTGTATATATGCTACTTCATAGCCATTAGGCGTCACATTAAAAGTAGTTAATGAGAGCTTAGGCAATGTGGGAATAGCCGGTATAACTGTAATTCCCTTCATGATGGGGTGATCTGGATCTGCAGACCAAATTTCTGCCTGTGGAACAATTATCGCATTCAAGCAACTCGGATTCCCGACATAATCTGCTTCACATTTCGCTGGAACTACATCACTTTGGAATGTACCTTCCCATCCAACAATGCTAATATCTCCTTTTCTAAATACTCCACTATCCATTACTGTTACTAATTTACCGCCTTTTTTTACATATTCAGTCAATGCTTCTCCTAACTGTCTTGGAATATATTTTGCTCCCTCTGGCTGTATATTTGACTGATCTAACCAAACAATATTATACTGTGCAATATATTCTTTAGGATTTAATTTAAGGCTTTCAGCGCTTTTAGTTACATAGCCAACCAAATCTTTTGACTGATCAAATACAGACAAAGTTTCTAAACTAGGCTGGCCAACAATTAACATTTTAGTGGCTTTGTGCTCCATAACATAGGGAATATCCCATAAGCCCAAATAACCCCCTGCCACTGCTGCAATAACAATAATAAGAATCAAGGGAATTAATCCTTCTAAATTACGACCAAATCTTGAAGGCGCATAATTATAAGATGCACCAACATCTGCTCCTCCTTCTTCTTCCGGATATGCCACCAAATCACCTTTTTTTAATTATTTATAATTAATATGTTAATTATGCGATTATTTGTTTTTATATATTGTGGTTGCCTGCAAACAGCAGGAAAGCCACATTTTAGAACATATACTTAATATTATCTAAACACTTTTCTCCTTTAAATATGTTTCTCTGCGGTTAATGGATATTCCCTAACCAAATAACATTCCATAATAAAGATTCTCTATTAAAGAATAATATCTGTGCTTATCATCTATAGAAGAATAAGCATAATATTCCGGGGGCAAGGCATAGTAAGCAACATTCTCCCCGATATTTAAAGTAAGAATGCTTGATTTAGAAGTCAGGACAATTAATGGCATAATATTTCCATAATTAGTTTGGGATTCATCAAATATGTTTGAACCCATTTCCGCGCTTAAAACAGTTGTGCTTGGATTCTTCCCAATTATTGTTACAAGCGAGAAACTATTTTTACCTACAAAACAGAATTCTAAAATCGGGCTTAAACCATAAACCAAAGGATGCTTTTTATTAATTGCAACAAGCTTGCCATCGCAATTAATTACAGGCATGCATGGCTTAAAATCGCAGTAATTGCCGCGATAATTTACTGAAAGCAATTCATTAAGCAAAACCATCTTTGTGCCTAATTTTCTTGCCCAGGGATTTATTACATTATGTGGGGTATCTGGGTTTTTTGTTGTTTCATCCTCATAAAGCAGATATTGTTCGGGATTTTCACTTTTTGGCAATTGTGCCCCTGCATCCCCGGTCCAGACAAGTTTTCCGCCTTGGTTAGCATAAGTAACAAACATGCTTACGTGTTCTGTTGACATGGTTCTTGCACGATCTACTATTATCATATCATATTGTTTCAGATTGCCTAAACTCAAAAACTTAATATTAAGCATATCTGGTTTTTGGCCTTTTATGCTTGCAATATCTGAAATTAATGTTTGCAAAGCATATGGATCGCCTAAACCATCATCACCATAAACAATCGCTACTTTTGGCTGTGATTTTATTCCCATATCCCCATAGAATACTGCATTTTTAATTGAATAATAAACATCACACCATCCAGGCAAGGATTTGCAATGGAACGTATTAGTCCAGGTAAGTACAAAAAGAAGTATGAATGCAAGAACAAGTACCGCAGCCAAAGGAATCATAGATTTTACATCTAATTGAAAACCAAAAAAACCTTGTTTAATCAAAGCCATTTATTTACACCTTATTCTTTTCTTTCTTTTGGCACAAATAAAACCTAACGGTTTTATTGTGCATTAAAATCCGTTTTTGGATTTTAATTGCAACCTACATTTCCAAATAAAATTCCCAAGGAATTTTATTGGACCAGTAAACTTTGGTTTACTTGGTTCTTTCTTTTTAGCAAAAAGAAAGAAAAGGCGGCAATATAAACATTTATAATAATTGGTGTATAAATAGTTAATTATAGTAAGAGATCCAAATAATTGAGCAAAATTGTCTCTTACTAGATACAAATTAAATCCAAAAGGATTTAATTGTACCCTTAAAGCATTGCTTTAAGTGGTAGTAAAAGACCAAATAAATTCAAAAATTAATGTTTTTTACTATATCCTATAAATGGTGATAAATTGGTGAAATTGAACAGAGGAAATAGGGTTTCAAGCCCAACTAGTGAAATTGGCATAATGAGATTCTTTGATGCAGAAGTAGCAGGCCCTAAATTAAGCCCATATCTTATTGTGGGGTTGTGCATTGCATTCATAATAATAGTAATAGCAATAAAGAGATTCTTGTAAAAGACTAAGTGAACTACTGCAGCCTAAAGGCTGCAGCTTCCTGATTCATCACTTCCTTAATAGGAAGCTCCAAAGGCTCTAAGGCCAGTTCCTGGCCAGATTTTAATATATTCAATGCTGCATTGTAGTCTCTGTCTATTTCAAGGCCGCATGCGCATCTATGTATTCTTTCAGATAATGGTTTTTTAACTATTGTTCCGCACTTGTAACACTTGCTTGTTGTATCTCTTGGATTTACTTTTACAAAGGAAATACCAGCGCTTTCAGCCTTGTATTTCAACATCTGTAAAAAGTTACTCCAGGAAGCATCCATTATGTTTCTTGCTGAGTATGATTCTTTTATTATGTTTCTTATATCCAAAT
>PEXL01000028.1:8061-12306 GCA_002779065.1 Candidatus Diapherotrites archaeon CG08_land_8_20_14_0_20_34_12 | reverse complement strand
AATTGAATAAATTTTGGGCATAATTGAATAAATTTTGGGCATCGTTCTTAAAGACTGGAGAAGACGTAGCATTAATAGCATAATCAGTAATTAAAATCGATTTCAAATCTCCAAATAAAAAGTGCCAAGCATTAAAGTCCTTTTCTTTGTTTTTAATAGGGCTTTCAAGCCAGAATCTGTCAGGATAAACATCAATAGAATAAGCCGTAAAAGCAGTTTCTCCATAATGTTTGATAATTAAGGTATAAAATCCGCTGAAATAAGTATCATCTATAAATTTAACAATACCCTTTGTGTCAATATCTGTTGGCTTTCCTTCTTCAATCTGCTCCTTCAACTTCCCAGTACAATTCTTTTTTGCCTCAGCAGATAGGTTAGTTACAGCATCTGCCATATTATTAAGCTTTGGGGAATAAACAGGCAGACTGATTTGTGTTTGGTCCAGCAAAACCTTTTCTTTGGTGAAATCCACATCATAACAGGAATACTTTGCAGTAAGTATTACCTTAATTCCTGCTTTTTCTGTGCATTTTGGTTCACTAAAATTATCACCTACTGCAGTTTCCACTATTCTTGGTGAAACCGCAAAATAATCAAGCAGCCAAGCTAGGCTAACTTCATCAGGCATTTTTTGGTAATATGGTTTAGAATTAAGAAGGTTAAATAAAGGTGTTGGAGTAATCCCTTGCTTGAAATCAAACACAAGAGATTGCAATGAAAATGCTGATGTTCGGTCACTAACTGTTACTTCAATAAGCCCGGCTGATGTTTTTTTAATAAAATCATTTGAAGCTGTGAGATATATTGGATGTATTCCCTGAATGATATTGTCCTTTGCTTTTAAAGTAACTTCAATTAATTTCCCTGATTTTAATTCAACCCTTTCAGATGGATATTGGGGATACTGCGGAAATTCACTGATTGCTGGCGAATATAAAAATTCATTATCCTGGTCCACGAAATCAATATTTAAATCAACAGCGCATTTATTTTCAAGGGTAAATGTTATTGAATTATTTGACAGGATATAATCTAGGGATTTATCTGATTTGGTTATGCATTTTATCTGCGCATAATTGCTTGGATAGGCTACCTTTATTATTATTGGTGAAGCAGGGAGATGGGCATTCTTTGATGCAGTCAATTGATATACATCCCCAATCTTTGCTTTTGTTGACACTAAAACAACAAAGCTCCCTTTAGAGTCGCCCTCATTTTCACTTGTTGTGGTGGTTATCTCCTGGTATTGGTCACCAACAATTTTATTTAATTTAATGTTTGCATTTCCTATTTTGGCTTTTTTTCCGGTAAGCGTTTCTCCAGATATTATTATTGGCTGGTCAGGGATAAGATAGGTTTGATCTAACACTAGGTATAAGGAATCAGTATTGGCTACATTGCAATTGACCTTGGCCTGCATTAATACATTGCTTGACTGCAAAAGGTTAATGTCTAGCACATGCTTTGTTGGATTTTCCATGTCCTGCGGCGGGAAATTAAGTATTGTTTTTTCAGGCTCTTTCAGGATAGAATAACCGCCGATATCAACATTTGAGAATTCCTGAAGAGACTGATTATTTATGGTAAATGTGCCAGATGTTGCTAATCTTAATAATAGATTCTGTTTTTCTTTTTCTGAGCAATTGAAAATAATGTAATGCAAGAAATACTCTTGCAGGCTTAATAAAGGATCATCAACAGAACCAAAATTCCAGATATTATTCTGCTTATCCAAATTAGACCTGTCCTGAGAAATAACTGTTTCTGCCCCTCCGCCCAAATCCTTCTCCATGGTTAATTGCTGCCATATAAGGCCTTTTCCTTGCGGAAGCTGCTGGCATTGCAGCTTAATCTGATCTAAAGTCATGCTGTCCCCTATCTGCCGGTTTATAATTCCTGATTCTGCATCAAAGATTGATTCATTTTTACTTATTTTAGTATTTGATATTAAAGTAACAACTGTCCCTAATTGAACATTCCTCCTTACTTTAAAATGAATAATAACAGGGATAACAGTATTTGCTAATTTAGTTGTTTCTGCCAAAGAAGATTTTCCCTTAAGCAATTGGGTGGGGCAATTAGGCATTTTAAATAAAGTTTCTTCTGGCTTAGTTAGATCAGTACAGGAGCTTACTGAAACAGTTTTTAAGGAAGGTATTCTAAGAGGTTCTATTGGGTCTAAGAATATCGGATCACCTTGGTTGTTCACATAATCCATTATGCTGACTATTCCTGATTTTTCATTCCCTGTCCTTATATTGAAATATACATTATTGGCATCTTCATCTGGTTCATAAACAAATACATCAAACAAAGCATAGTAATCAAGCTCGGTTTCTTTATCCGAACCCAATGTTATTGCCAAATCCCCTATCTTCATTCCCCAAGGTTCTCCATTATAAACACCAATTGCATGAACTGCTATCCCTGAAGTTGGATCTCCCTGTGCTAGTTCATAAAGCTTTGCTATTACCTGCACATTATCATTTGCCACTAAGATAATGTTGTGTCCATTGTTTCCTGCAATATACGACATGTACCCTTCTTTTGAAACCTTAACATAAACATCCTGATATTTTGTATCTAAAGAGACGGAGCAATTTCCATCTTTATTTGTTACACAGCTTGTTACAAATATGCTTTCATCATTAGAATTTGCAGGTATGCTGTAAAATTCCGCCAATGCTTTCTCTATTCTCTGGCCTAAATTCTTTGCATTCAAGGCAATAACCTCAATTGATGTTTTTCCAGTGGTAAGCTTTACCTGAATATTTAATGTTTCACCATTTTTCAATTCTTGTGAATCTGATTGCCCTAATTTTGTATTTTGCTCGTTCGCTGCTTTAGCATAGTATTTTCCTGCAGGCAATGGCTCAAAAAGAACCTGCCCATCTTTATTTGTATCACTAGTATAAAATGGGATTCCTGTTACTGAATCAAAAATACTTGTTATTGCATTTTCAACAGGCAAGCTTTCTTCATCAACAACAGTTACCAGGACAGTGCCATATTTTACATTTAATGGGTCTTCTTTATTATATTTATCAAGCAAAAATTCCTGTATTTCAGTTGAATCCTTAGGAATTACATTCAAGGAAACAACCTTAGGAACATAACCATCTTTATATAAAAGTGCATTGAAGGTTGCGTCCTTATCAGGCTCATCCAATATGAGAGTAAATTTCCCTTCAGCATCGGTATATGATTTATTTACTTTTAATTGGACGCCATTTTTGTATAATATAATACCAACATCAGAAACTGCGTTTTTGTCCTTGCCGTCAATTACTTTGAAAATTATTTTATAAATTCCTCCGCCAAATGCCGAAAAGTTAAGGGTTTCTTCTTTTATTTTACCTGAATTAACCTGTATCCCCTTCTTATCTGCTATTCTGGTAATTTTTTTATCATTCTGCTGTGTTGCTGAAATGTTATATTGCCCTGGTGTTAAATCATCAAATAGCACAGAACCAAAGATATCAGTGACAAGCTCCCTTTTATCAATATTGTCTGCAGTAACAACTAGTACAGTAATGTCTTGCAGGGAATTATTTTTCTCATCATAAACTGTCACTTTTAATTTCCCTTTTGTTTCCTTCAATGATCCTTTTGTCATTTCAATTAAATAGGGTGTTTTTAGCACTGCTTGTTTGGTTGAGTCTACATAACCTTCAGCACTAGCGGTTGCATAAAGAGGGGTACAATTGCCTGGTTTATTAACCTTGAATTCCCCGTAGGTTTCATCAAAGTAATCCGGATCAATTGAACCAGAACCGCAGGATAAGGAAAGGGTTACTTTCTTGTTGCTAATTATGGTTTTTGTCTGCTTATCCACAACTTTAATGGTGTAAATCTCAGCTTCACCCAAACCTGCATTTCCTCCACCAGTTTCCTCAATTTTCTTAAGTTTTATTTCAGTTATTTCGCCCTTTACAATGCTTGTTTTCAGCTCTTTCTTTTCATAGCCAGAAGCTTCTGCTAAAATAAAAACATCTAAACTATCCTGATCTTCCCCTAATTCAAACTTAAACTCCCCAAATTCATCAGTTATGCCTGAATTTAATAAAGAATTGTCATCTGTTAAAAGAATGGAAACATCTGCATTATCTATTGGGAACCCATCAATATCTGAAACGCTCACTGTTACAGCCAAAGATGCCGGAACTAACATCGGTGCAAACAGTAAGAAAATGGTTGAAAATAAAATCAGAAGAACTATTATTATAAACAAAATAAAACTAGGAA
>PEXL01000028.1:5469-7866 GCA_002779065.1 Candidatus Diapherotrites archaeon CG08_land_8_20_14_0_20_34_12 | reverse complement strand
ATTTATAAATATATTGTAAGAAAAAAATAACTAAAAGTTAGAAGCTTCTTTATTAATTTGGATTAGATAACTGCAGCACAATCTTTTCTGCGTTCCATTTATATATTTCAGTTCCTTTTGCTGAATCCTTTACCATGCAAACCCTTCCATCATGCACTGCTTTTATCAAATCAGCCAGAGAAACGACTTTATTGAGCGCGGCTTGCGTAAATGAAATTTGGGCATTGCCATTAAGCCCAGCATAGGAATAAAATTCAATGCCTGCAGGGCATTCGCTTTTAAGGTATAATGTGTTCTGCAATGAAGCAGGGAAAGAAAATACTGACGCATATCCTTTTTGGGCTGTGCTCTTAATCCCGTATGCTTTTCCGTCTGTTGTGCACATGCCTTGGGCCCCCATCGTTTCAGTAAGGGTACCTACTGAACCTATCTCACTCCAGATACTTGGTGGCTTTGCAGTTATTTGTGATTCTCCTGACCATAAAGAGTAAAAAGCCTCATAATCATTGTCCTTGACTTTCTCAAGCTTCACGCCAACAGGCATTGCCGCAGTTTTATAAAAATAAAGTGTTTTATCAGAACCTGTTTGTAAAATCTTCATTAGGGTTGAAGAATAACCCTCTTTGCTTTCTGCAGCTGCGTTTGCAACAAGATTGATTTTATTTCCGCCTGAAATCCCAGATAATGGAACCTTGACAAGGCCAGCCATAGGGCCTGCATCTTGTTTTAGGCTTAATTCATCATCATTTGTTGTGCTTGCGCTTGAAAATACTGTTCCATAACCTTCTCTTGTGCCATCTCCTCCACTATCTTTTGACCCAAGCTTCCCGTCCAAAGCCATGAAGTATAGGAAACTGCTTTCTAATGTTCCATATGTCTTTTTCGGAGTTAGATATATTCTTATTATTGGATCCCCGAGCTTTTTGTCTTTAATGCCATACCCTATTTCCACAGAATACCTGCCAGGAATTATTTTATCTTGATTAGGGTTTGGGCTAAACAGATCTGACACAGAAAATGCCACTTTATTGGCTGCATTCAACCTATTAAACAAATCCTGCATATGCGGCATATTGTTAAATGCACTAAAGAAGGATTGGGAATAATATTCAACAAAATCTTTTTTGAAATCAGCAGTGAAGGCATCTGCAAGCAGATTCACCTCAAAAGTCGCTGGTAATTTCCCTTCCTCGACTGCATTTGAAATCTTCTTCAATGCGATAATAGTAAACTGCGCGGCATCACAATAATATGAATCCTGCTTAGTTGCATCACACGCACCTTCAAGAATATTATCAGGATTCCATTCAAGCAGCATGTTTGGAACCGCATCTTTTCCAGTACTGCAAGCTTTTTTGCCTTTTATAAGCAGGGAGAATTTTACTTTCTTACCTGGCACTGAAACTACTTTTATTGGCAAAACAATTATTTTAGCAAAGGAATGGTTCTTCATTTGAATTAGTAACCCTATTTTACCTGTGTCAATATCTTCTCCTGAAAAATTCAGGTTGTTGGCATTAATAATAATTTTCTGAATAGAAAGCTTGGGCAATGATATAATTCCACAGGCTTTGACTATGCTTTTTAGTGCGCTCCAATTAAAGCTCTTGCCCTCCCAAGTATCCTTGGCTGGATCTATTCCTTTAATCAAACTAGCCACATAACAGGCATCAATAGTTTCATCAATATTGCTCATGTTTGCCACGGTAACAGTGAAATTAAGTGTCAAAAACCCCTTTTCATCAACAACTGCATTCAAGGGATTGCTTGCCGGATATGGGTGGAATACAAGCAAGTTAGCATTGCCTTGGTAAATTATTTTTAAGGGTTCACCACTAGCTAAAGAGGTTATTAATAAAACAAAGGCCGCCAGAAAAATAACCTTAAACTTTTTATCCATTTTAGCCACCCCCCTTTATTAAATCCTCAAGCGTTAAAATTGCCAGATCTGTCTCTTTTTCTTCTGTCCCCTGCTTTTTTTCAATTATAATATTAAGCGGGCTTTGATTCATGCTAAAGCTGCAATTTAAGTTTTCATTGCCTGTTAATGCCCCAACATATTTGGCCAGTATATTTGAATTGTCAATCCATACCACAACATTTTTATCGTCTGAAACAACGTCAAACACAATATCTGAAACTACTGTTTCTGATGCCTGCGCAGTTAATTCATCCTTAAAATTTTCTTTAAAGCTTGTTTGAAGATCCTTAAGCTTATCCTTTATTGTGTTCTTATTGGCAATTGAAAGCGATTCTGCCTCTTTTCCTGAACCAACAACTTCATTGAATTTTGCATAAAGCCATGAATACTCAAGGATTTCCGGATTTTTATCAAAGGAATCACAGCCGCCATATTTTTCCTTTTTTGGAATGCACCAAATAACCTTATGTTGCTTT
>PEXL01000028.1:5134-5276 GCA_002779065.1 Candidatus Diapherotrites archaeon CG08_land_8_20_14_0_20_34_12 | reverse complement strand
CTACTCCAACTGTTTTGGCTTTCTCAGTAATCTCACCCAAGCCACAGTCAGGCCATCCTTCCAAAACAAGCCATTGTTTAATTGATGAATCCAAACAAAAGTTATTACTTAGCTTATTACTTAGCAAGTAAGGGAGCAAGTA
>PEXL01000028.1:0-5106 GCA_002779065.1 Candidatus Diapherotrites archaeon CG08_land_8_20_14_0_20_34_12 | reverse complement strand
TTAAAAGTCTTAGAAAGCGATAATAATTTTTCCAAATGTTCATCATCAAGGGAAAGGATTAGGTTTAGGTCATTGTCCTGCGCTTTTTTGACTCTTTCTTTGTATTTGAGTTTAAGCTTCTTCAACAAAAGGCTATGGAAATCATATTCCCCGCATTTTGCCGAAAAGTTCTTGTAATAATCTGCTGTTTTATTGCTCATGATGTCCCCTAATACAGTGGATAATAAACTAGTATAAGAAGTTTTTGAGAGAACAGGCAATTTTTCGTCCTTCTCCACAACAGAAAATAATGGCTCAACTATTGGGCTTACTGTGGTATCCTTATCCTTGAGGAATTTAAGTATTTTGCCGTATGCTATCTCGCTCTTATGGAAGCTGCCTAAAGAAACCCCCTCAAGGGAAAGGCTTTTCTTTGCAATGTCATCAAGCAAAAGTTTCTCCGCATTTTCAACAACTTTGTCATAAGGTAGCATTGCAACAATATCATCAACGTACTTAAATGTGCTTTTAACCGAGGTTGCGTCAGGCCTAAGGTAACAGGAATACTTCGCTAAAGTGCTGGCTAATTGTGCCCTTAAAATGGCTGAAAGTTCAGTTATAAATGAATAATTAAGGCAATTTGTTGTATTAAATTTAGCATACATGCCATCATTGAATTTCTGGCTTATTTTATCAGCCAGCTGCTGCAATAAAGAAGTATCTAGAACACATTCAGTGCTAGAAATTTTATCATCATTCAAGCTTGCATTATCCTTCGAACCATTTGCAAAGAAATCATCCAATGCCCAGGCTATGCTATTTGTTGGCATAACAGAACCTGCAAAGGCCTCAAACTCCTTTATTTTATCACTTTCCTTTATTTTATCACTTTGCAAAAGCATGGCATCAAGCACTTTAAAATTGTACATTTTGGTTTTTTCTATTCCTGCGATAGAGGACATTTCATTTAGCGGTTTGCATTCGTATACTTTAATGGAATCATATATGTTTACAGCAGCAGGGTAATTAGCCCAATCAGATGTATCAATTGGGGACGTTGGGGCATCTAAAGGAGCAAATGAAGCTACACCCCCTTCTGCTTGATATGGTTTCTGGGATAATCCTATCAGCATTGGATAACAGCTGATTTGTGAATCAATAAAGTCATCAAGATTAAGCCCTAGGTTATCTTTAACTTCGGCATATTTTCCAGAAGTGTCTGTTCCAGATACTGTTTTTTTGGATTTCTTCTCAACCAACTCAAGCACGTCTTCAAGAGAAAAACCAGCAATTTTCTGTTCTGCCAGGGGGTTGGAATCTAAGTTCTTTAGTTTAGCCTCAGTAAAGGTAAGTAATGGTTCCTGAGAGGGATAATCAACAGCCACTGAAGAGTAAATATTTGCAGGCATCAAAAGCCTAGCTTTACTGGACAAATTAAATTTATACTTAAAAGGGTATTCCTTTGAAATGCAGCTTAACCGCAATTTATTCCCAAGCAACTGGCCTGATTTATCGGTTGTACTGGATGAAATAATTGCAGTGGATGGAGAAATGCTGGCTTTTGGTAAAAGGGTGTTCAAATAATTATTATTTTCCACGTTACATGCTTCTTTCTTAGTTATTGCAAGTGTTCCTTTTGTAGTTTCACTGAAATCAAATGTTGCATCTGCTGGTGTTTCTAAACTAAAGCAGGATGAATTATCTTTAACTAGGAAATACCAGTATTGGGCGAAGGTCTTGTCCATTGTCATATTATTGCCAGAAATTATCAATTGAATTATGCCCTGCGGGCTTCCGCTGCTAAAGGTAATGCCAAAATTAATCATCTCACCATCAGCTAAAATATATGTATTACCAGCACTCGATAAAGTTATTTTATCGCTCTGGACAAGCACGTTTGTGTAAACTTTTATTTCTTCTTGGCATTTGTTTGTCAGGGAAATCGTTTGGGTGCTGCTTTCCCCAGGCATAACAACCTGAATAACCGAATCCGGCTGCGGGCTGAATTCAATGCAGTTAAGCGATGCATATCCTGAAGGATACTGAACTTTAAACATTTTTTCTGTATCTTTGTAGTTTGTCGCTGTTGCTTTTAACAAATATATTTCACCTTTTGCGGGGATTAAAGATTTTCCTGGTTGCGGCAATGAGAATTCACCATTTTCATTCGTTGTTGTTTGGATTCCGATAGGTTCTTTAATAATGGCTCCATTTGCTCCAGTAACAAGATTAACTAAAGTAATATTTGCAGAAGGCACTCCTGATTCAGCTCCACCAACTGTCTGCTTTAATATCCCTAAAATAGTATTGCTTACATTAGGAATAAGCGATTCCATTCCTGTGGTTATATACATTGTTTTGTCTTTTTTAATTGCCGTATATTTCAATAAGTATTTTGACAAAACCTTTTCTTTTGGCGGGCTTAGGCCTTCAAGGGCATACAATTTTAACTCAAGGGAGTAGCCTGTCTCTGCTACTGGGCTGAGTTTGATTTTTGTCGGTTCATAATAACTTCCTTTTTTTATAGAATTTATTGGATTTGAATCTGATCCAACCTGATAATTTCCTGAGAAATCAGCATCAGTGCAATTGATTATCCTGACTTTCAAATCATAAGATTTTCCAACTTCTAAATATCCTGGAACTTCATAATAAGCATCTTTTTTCTCTGGAATGATTTTTGAATCATCCTCTTTGATTAAAGAAACATCCCAGAAGAAACCTTTTTCCTCAAATAAAGAGCAATCAATTTCAGCGATTTTTCCTGTTGTTTTAACCAAAGCAGATTCCTTTATTGCTTTTGCCTTTGCTGAAAATTCAAATGGGGTTGCTTCTACTTTTCCTTTGTTCACCAAAATTTTTACCATTACTGTAAAGAAAACCTTTGATAGTGCAGGGAATTCCGCCAATAAAAATTTGCCATCAATTGTTCCATTTGCGCAATCAGATATTTCAAATGGCTTGTCTTTTTTATAGCATTTGCTTGAAACAGAGTTTACTAAAACCGGGGAATAAACCGGGGCATCAGAAAGCTTTATCACATAACCCTCCGGCAAAAATTCTTGCGCATCAGAACCAACAAAGAAACTCAACAATGTTTTTGCTGTGTTATCTGCAGGGAAAACATCAGCAACATAAATGTTGTATTTGATATAATACTCATTTAATTTATCAGCATCAGAAACAATTACCGTGGCAGTATCTGTTCCTTCAAGATTTTTATAAATTCCTGCATATTCTAAAGAAACCCCTTCGGTTATTGTCTGTGGGGATTCTTTCTTCAAATAAACATTCAAATCAATAATATCATTCGAAATAGTAGTAATTGGCTGGTTCAATTCACCAACAAGCTGAGAAATATATCCTGAAGAGGATACGCTCAAAAATAATTTCTTTTCTGCCTGAATGCTTTTTGAGCAAAATCCTTCTGAATTTGTTTTGCATCCTTGTTCCATTTTTGAAAATTGTGTTCCTGAAACAAGGAAGAAATTAACATCAGCATTTGCTATCGCTTTTGATTTATCTGTATCTTCGTATACATAAACATTTATTTTTGCATTTCCCATTGTTATTTTTACATCCAACTGCAGAACTTTTCCTGCTTCCAAAGATTTATGCTCTGAAGCTCCTTCTTTGTTCACTTTTTTAGCTTTTGCAAAATAAGCTCCAGGGGGCAATGGTTCAAATACTACATAACCACCACTATTGCTATCCTTCGCCAAATACCAGGGTATCGTGGCATTTATCTCATCAAACAAAGAAACAGACGCTGTTTCAACAGGCAAACCATCATCAAAATCAGTTACCTTTACCAAAACCTTGCCACATTCAGTATCGCAATTACCATCAAACTTTTCTAAAGTAATGTCATCAAACTGATTTGAGCTAGCAGAATATTTGGTTAATGCAACCACTTTTGGCAGATGCCCTTCCTTTATCAAAAATGCCTTGAAATAAGCACTATTATCTGCATCATTTATTGGCATTGTAAATGAGCCATTTGAATCAGTAGCTGCAGTATTAAAGAAAACACTGTCTTTGTATAAAGTAATTCCGACATTGCCCAAAACACTATCTGAATCCTTTATTTTTAATGCTAATTTGTAAGTAGTAACAACATTTCCCTTGTCATCTGTTTTTACCTCAGGCAATTCAATCTCTTCTTCATTATCCCCGGAAGTAAGCAAAACATCTGTCAATGATTTGCTTGCGCTTGTTTTTGTTTCTAGCGCTGTAATGTTATAATATCCAACATCCAATCCAGAAAACTCTGCTACTCCGAGTGAATTTGTGTAGGCTGGCTTGCAGTCAGTATTATCAGATTCACAAACAGTAACCTTAATATTTTTCAAACCATTTTCAACTTTTTCCCTGTAAACCTTAACTGACAGATTTGCTTTAGTTTCTGTTGTTGGTTTCTTTGAAAGTGAAATAGTCTCTTCAAGGTCATTTACAAAAATGCTTTTTTCTTGATAGCCCGGAGCTTCACCTTTTGCGGTAATTGAACCGCATTTCAATTTATCTAAAGTGAATTTAAAAACACCTGAACCAGAAACATTTATTTGTGGACTCGGGCTTGAACCTAAAGAACATGTTAATGAAACTAAAGCAGATTTGCTTTCAATCGGTTTTTCTGAAGAGGATTCAACAAGTTTTATAGTATACTGTTTTATATCTTCCTTTGTTTCAAAAATTGCAGAATCATATGCAACCTTTAAGGTTGAAGTTTCTCCAGCAGATAATGTTCTTTTGAATTTTGCTTCACCCATATCAACTGGCTTTACGAAAATTTCTACTTCAAGTTCATCTTTCAGCAACTCAACAGAAAACTGGCCAAATTCATCTGTTGCCCCTTCTGCAAACAACTCTGCATTTACATCAGCTAATTGCAATTTAATAGCTGCGTCTTTAATTGGCAGATTATCTTTATCTATTACTTCAATTGTTGCAATTAGTTTTTGAGGAAGTAAAAACTGAGAAATTACTGGGCTTATTAATAAACCTAAAATAAGCAGGGTTAAAACAACGAATAAAATAAAACTAGGAAGAATTTTGTCTATTGGGTCAATCAATTTGTAAATTGGAATTTTTTCATTTATCTTGTCAAGGATTTCATAATATTTATCC
>PEXL01000018.1 GCA_002779065.1 Candidatus Diapherotrites archaeon CG08_land_8_20_14_0_20_34_12 | reverse complement strand
TTCATCAGCCCTTTGGTTTGGCAGGATTTGAGTATCTTTTAATTTCATTTTATTTCCTGCCTTATGCATTACAATGCCAAGCCAGGCAATCATTGCCGCATTATCTGTGCAGAACTGTGTTTCAGGGACAAATAATTTTGCATTTCTATCTTCGCACATCTCAGTCAGCATTTTTCTCAAAGCTTTGCTTGCAGCTACTCCCCCGATTAATAGAACCTCTTTCTTTTCGGTGTGTGCTAGAACCCTTTCCGTAACCTCTGTCAACATAGCAAAAGCGTTATGCAATAAACTATATGAAATATCCTTTTTTGAGTTATTTTTATCATTCAATTTATTTTTTGCTGCAGTTAACAATCCTGAAAAAGCCAAATCAGAACCTTTCACTGTGTAAGGCAATTCAATGTAATTATTATTTTCAAAATACCAATTATCTAAAGTAGGGCCCGCAGGAAAACCTATTCCTAATTCCCTTCCAAAAGAATCAAGCAGATTTCCAATTCCAATATCTATTGTTTCCCCGAATATCCTGTATTTCCCATTTTCAAATGCCATTATTTGGGTGTTTGCACCAGAAGCATATACAATTACCGGATCTTTTGCCTTTGTTTTAGCTAACCCAATTTCAATATGCCCAACACAGTGATTTACCCCGAGAATCGAAATATTATTCAGTAAAGCAAGTGCTCTTGCTGTTGTTGCCCCTACCTTTAAACAATTGCCTATGCCAGGGCCCTGAGAAAAAGCAATTACATCAATATCCTCTATTTCACATTCCGCCCTTTCTAAGGCTTTTTTTACAACCTCTTTTGCAAGCAAATAGTGGTGATCTGCAGCCTCTCTTGGCAAAATCCCGCCTGTTTCAGGCTTAAATATTTCCTTTTCATTAGCATAAACCTTGCAATTATTGCCAACAATCCCGCACCCAAAAGTATGCGCAGTGCTCTCAATTCCTAAACATTTCATTCTTTCAGCCTTCTATCTTTAAATCAAGTACACTAGAATATATTTTACTTATTTAATTTTTTAGTTATGATTTATTTTTTTATTTATTGTTTTTTCAATCATTTCTTTTTTTATTTCCCCCTCCCTGGCAATCTTATTTTCAGTTAAATCATAAATTGTTGAAGGTTTTCTTGGTTTTAAATTCCCGGCAGAAAATATTAAATCAACACAATGCTCAAAATCAAGCAATTCTTTTTCCTTGTAAATATTTTTTTCACCAGAAATATTTGTGCTGGTTGAAACAAGCGGGCAATTAATTGCTTCGCTCAATCCGCAAGCAAATTTATTTGAAGAAATCCTGAAAGCAACTTTGTTCAAACCAATTTCCTTAGGCATTCTTTTTTTTGCTTTTGCAATTAAAGTTAATGGCCCAGGCATAAACCTCGCAATTAGTTTTTTTGCATCTGCATTAAGAATAAAAAAGTCAGCGGCCATTTTTTCGCCAGAAATAATTACCGGCAATTTCTTTCCAATCCCCCTCTTTTTTATCTCAAAAATTCTTTTCAAAGCCTTTTTGCTTGTTGCTTTGCAACCTAAACCATAACTTGTTTCTGTCGGGTAAATTATGATCCCCCCATTCATTAAGATTTCCTTTCCGAGAATGGCCGCTATTTTTGTATTTTTTCCAATTTTTATAATCATAAAATTCCCATTAAAGTAACAACAATTGCATTATAGATCAAATGAGCAAGGATATTTGGAAATAAGTTTTTATTATCCTTTGCAGCCTTTCCCAAAATTAATCCTAAAATAAATGCACCAATTACTTCAATTTGTGATTCATATGAAAAATGCAATATTGCAAATAAAAATGCTTGGAAGAAATTTCCGAGTTTGCCAAGCAGGAAACCACGGAAGAATATCTCTTCGCATATGACCCTGATGATTAACAAATATGCTAGAATTAATGTGCTTTGGGATGAGATTGATTGTATTTTATCCTTTATTAATTCAGAATCATTTAATCCAAAGTAAGAACTCAAAATACTAATTATAATAAGTGCAATAAAAAGGGTTACTAACAATATTAGAGTTTTTTTAATAAGTTCAATGCTAGAAATTTTGCTTAACCCAAGTTCATTAAAAATCTTTAGGATTTTCCTTTTGTTCAAAGGCTTTTTAATTTTTAATTCAGCAGCCTTAAACCATAAAGGAAATCCAACAAAAAACAAGTCAATTAGATAATTTATCATAATACTTATTTCTTGATTTCAGTATAACTACAAGTGCCGCAGCTGTGCCTATCTTTATGCTCTGCCATAAAAATGCCTGCTCCGCACTTAGGGCAATTTTTTCTTGTTCTTTTTACTGAATCTGCTTCTACTTTATAGTAGCTTGATTTTGAATTCTTTTTTTCTTTTTTTTCAGCCATATAATTCACTCTTTAAAATTATTTCTGATCAATTTTAAAATTTATTTTTTCTTTTCTTTTTTCCCTGCAGCTGCTGGAGTCTCTTCTTTCTTAACTTCAGCTTTTTTTTCTACGCCAAAATGCACTCTTACAACAGGTTTTACTTCAATTTTTTTTAGGTCTTCCTTGTTTGCATAAATTCTCGCGTCAGCTTTTATTTTTGTTTCACCAAATTTGTGAAGAATTTTTCCAATTATAACATTTTCTTCTTTTGCATTTTTCAATGCGGCAATTTTTTTTATCAAATCTTTTCTGCTCGGACTTGTCTTCAAGCCATGCACTTCAAATTTAATTTCCTTTCGTTTCAGTACTTTATTATCGTTTTCATCCAAAATTCTTACATCCATGAAATTCACCCTATCTGCTAAGTCTTAGAGCATGTTTCCCTACTTGGGCTATGCCCATCTTTTTTGCTATTTCTGATTTCTCAGGATCAAGTATTACAACATAGCCTTTCCAGAATGTAGTAAATGATTTGCCATGACAAGCAGGGCATTCAGTTCCTTCTTCAATCACTTTTCTACAATCTCTGCAAGCTTTTCCATAATTAGCCATTATAGCTCACCTTTAATTATTTTCTTTTTTCCTTTGTTTCCTTTCTCTTTTCAGGTTTTTCTTCTGTTTTCTTTGCATCTTTGCCTTTTTTCACTTTTTCTTTTCCTTCTTTAGCATCTTTTATTTCGGTTTCAATCCATTCCTTCTTTCCCAAAAATGGCTGCCTCATTGTTAAACCTATTTTTGAATCTGCAATAGTGCTCTTTAAACTTATTGTAACAACCCTTGCAAGTACACTGTCGCTTGAACCTAATGATCTTTTTGTTTCCTTTCCGACAAACGAATTGTTTTTTGAATCATAATCAATATATTCATCCATCATTTGGCTTACATGTACAAGCCCTTCCATTGGCCCAACACTTACAAATGCACCGAATTCTGTTGTTTCATTTACAATTCCTTCAATTAGTTCATGCATTGATGGCTTATAAACAAGCATTTCTACTTCAGTTTCATAATAAGCTGCCCCATCTCCTAAAACAACATAGCCATGGCCTGTTTTTTTAGCATTTGTTACAGCAACAACAATGCCAACATCTTCATCTATTACTCCTTCATATTGTTCCCTAGTCAGGTCTATAATAGCCTGAGTAAGGTCTTTTCCAAACCTTTGTGGTGGAATTCTAATCTTATCCTTTACTTTAACAATCTTGTACATTTTAGCACCTTCACTATTGCAAGATAACTATCTTTTCAATATAATAATATATATAGTCTACGATTATGTAGATTTTTAAACTTTTTTTATGTTAAAAAACCCTAATTATCCATCTCAAGGTATTTTTTCTGCCTTAGATAAATTAACGTTCCACCATAGTCTTTTATGCGTTTCTTCAAGGCTTTATCAGCAGTGGCTATTATATAGCCCTGCTTTGCCAGCTCAACCAAGGAAGTATCAGCTATTTTGCTTTCTGTTTTCACTTTCTTCACATTTTTTTTAGCAATTACTTCCCTTGCTATGTTAACTTCTTTCTTGTTTTTTTTAGATAATTTATCTAATTCAGCATCTATTGCTTCAGTAATTACAAAATTTGTTTTTCCAAGTAACCTTTCTATTTCATCAAAAATATCAATTTTATACTGGCTTATTGAAAATAAAATATTTGTGTCAAGCGCAACAATATTTTTTTTATTTGACAATGCCATATCCAATTAATCTCCACTTTAGGCTTTTTCTTTTGCTTATTGCAATCTTCTGCCCTTTTTCTACAACCATTGCATGATTTAAAACACAACTAATATTTTTTCCTTTTATATTTTTTATTATTCCAACAACAGGCATCGCACCAATTACCAAAACAATCTGCTCATTTATTACCAAAGTATAATCTTCATTTATTAAAGTGCGATCTAATTGGTTAAATTCAAATTCAATGCTCTTAACTGAGTCATTCAACAAGCCCGGTGCTGCAATAATTTGCCCCCTGAATTTATCATTGCTTGCAATGCTTGGATCTAAAGCTGTTTCAATTGCCAATAAACCGCCAGCTCTCGTAGTTTTAATCTTTCCCTTGCTAGTGCTTATGCCCCTTACCTCAGTCAAAAATTTCTTATTATCCATGCCAGGCAATATTTCTACTTTATCCCCGACATTTAATTTACCTTGAAGTATAGATCCGCCAAGAACCCCGCCCCTCAAATCCTTTACTTTTGTCCCTGGCCTATTAATATCGAAAGATCGAACACAAAACATTTTCATTGGTTTATTTAATTCATATTTTGGGGTCGGAATATATTCCTCAATTGCTTCAAGTAAGTATGATAAATTTCCTCTTAAATTTGCGGCTGTCGGGATAATTGGTGCATCTTTATATGGTGTTTTTGCAAGGAAATCCTTAATCTGTTTATAATTCTTTAATGCTTCTTCCTTGCTTACTAAGTCAATTTTATTTTGGGCAATAATGAGATTCTTTACCCCATTAATTGTTATGGCTGCTATATGTTCAATTGTTTGTGGTTGAGGGCATTCCTCATTTGCTGCGATCACCAATATTGCGCCATCCATTAGTATAGCTCCGCTTAACATTGTCATCATTAATGTTTCATGGCCAGGAGCATCAACAAATGAAACAGTTCTCAAATATTCAGATTTTCCTTTGCAATTAGGGCATGTTTTATCAATAGAGTAATGTTCTGTTCTGCATTTTGGGCATTTGTAAATATCAACATCAGCATACCCTATCCTGATTGAAATTCCCCTTTTCAATTCCTCGCTGTGAGTATCGGTCCATACGCCGGTTATGGCCCTGACCAAACTAGTTTTTCCAGAATCAACATGGCCAATCATGCCTATGTTTGCCTCTGGCTGAAGCAATTCCTTTGCTTCCTTAGCATCTTTCACTTCTTTTTCCTTATGTTTTACTTCTTTCATCTTTTCACAATTATTTAGCAATATAGCACTAGTTATTCTAATTATTCTGCTAGCATTTGTTTTTATTTATAACAAAAGACTCTAATCTTGAAACTTTTATGGTCTTTTGTTAGATAGTAAAGACCCCTATTTGGTTTTAATCTTTATGTCTTTACTATAGCTTCTTCCTTAGGTTTCTTTTTTGCCGGGAATATTTCTTCTAATTTTTTTGAACCTTTTTTTGTTACCTTAACATTTAACTGATGAATGTCTGCTCCAACAGTATTTCCTCTTACAGTTCTTTTAATTCTTATTCCCTTTACCTTGCTTTTGAAGCCTATTCCCGGAGTCATTAATTTCTTTTTTCTTGCAATCCCCTCTAATCTGTAATTCATTGGCACCCCATCCTTGTCGCTGCCGCCTGTTATTACTGCCTCATAGCCATCTAGTCCAATGTCTCCAAGATTTACTTTATCTTTTATTTTTTTGCCAACAAATGCTGGCTTTTCTATTTTTTTGCTATATGCTTTCCTTGTTTCAGGATCTGATATGACAATGTTCATCTTTTATCACCTAATTAAATTATTCATCCTCATTTTCTTTTTCTTTGGATGCGGCATTTTTAATTTCCTCAAATGCTTCTTTTGTTTCCTCATCCATTTCCAAATATTTTTCTATATCCGCAAACTGTTTTTCCGGAATATAAACATAAAGAATATCATTTTCCTTGAAATGCTTTTCAGCATTTGCTTTGCTTACTGAGATAGCTACTCTATTCCCTCTTTCAGCTTTATCTATATTTTTCCCTTCATTTTGTATGGATTCAAGCAAACCAATTGTTTTCCCCTTATTCACTAGCATGACTTTTGGCTTTAATTTTCCGGCTAGTACCTCAATTCCAAATATTGCTGGCCCAGAATTTCTAAAAATATGCCCTGGCAATACCTTTATTTTTGCAGGATACACAAGTTGTGCTCGCTTAATCTCTTTTTCATGTTTCTTTTGGTCATCAACCCATTCTTTGTATTCCTCTAGCAAGGTGTATATGACATCTCCTTTAAATATTTTGATTCCTAAAGTTTTTGCTTCTTCTTCCGCAGCTTTTTCAATATTGGAATTAAAACAAAAAATTACTGCATTATAAATATCATTTTCCTTTACACTTACTGCTTCAACAACATCTTTTTTGGTTACGTTCCCAACATCTGCCTTTCTTACGCTAATTCCATTTTCTTTCATTAAATGGACAAATGCTTCTAAAGAACCCAAAGCATCAACCTTAGCAATTACCCCTTCTTGTTCAGTATCAATCTTTATCGCCTTTATTTCATCCAAAATAAGTTGTTTATGTTCCGGTGAATTTCCTTTTATTAATGGGGAGCCAGAAATAGCCTCTTCCAAAAATGGTGCGCTAATCTTAATTCCAGAAGCAGCAAATATTTCTGATACCGAATCAAATTTGCTTTTTGGATCCCTTATTTCAGATAATGGCTTTGGTTTTAATAATGCCCTTATTTTTGTTTCAATAATCCCATTTTTTCCGCCAACAACAATAGTATCGCTAACCTTTAATGATCCTTGATACAAAATAACATCAACGGTAATTCCCAGTCCCCTTTCCTCTTTAACTTCAAGAACAGTGCCTTTTCCTTCAGCATTTTCAGCTATTTCAAGTTCGTCCTTTAGGAATCTCTGGCTTAATCCTGTAAGCATCATAAGTATTTCAGGAATTCCCTCTCCTACAATTGCAGAAATAGGGACAATTGCAATTTGTTTTTTAAAATCAGTAATTCTGTCAAATCTTTCTGATTCAAATCCAAAGCCATAAAGCAAGGAAACTATCTGATATACTTTTTCATCCAGAATATTCTGCGCGCTTTTTGTCTGATTTTTTTCATTTGCTAAAAAAGAGCCAGTAACAGAATTCCATTCCGATACTTTATCAATTTTATTAAGTGCAACGATAAATGGTGTTTTATATGTTTTAAGAATATTAACTGCCTCGATTGTCTGCGGCTGAAAACCTTGGGTAGCATCCACAACCACAATTGCCAAATCAGCAATGCTTCCCCCCCGTTTTCTTAGATTTGTAAAAGCTGCATGCCCAGGCGTATCTATAAATAAAAGTCCTGGGATATTAACTGAAAATCCGAATTTCTTAATTAATTCTCCGGAAATTTTATCAATAATCCTTAGAGGCACTTCAGTTGCCCCTATGTGCTGGGTGATTCTTCCGGCTTCCCTATCAGCTAATGTTGTGCCTCTAATACGGTCAAGCAATTTTGTGTTGTGTATAACGAAACCATTTGCAATGAAATTATGGGTTTTTGGCTGTGTTAAATCATAAACAAATTCTTCAGTATTAGCTATTTCTTCTGTGTTAATCACCTGCACAAATCGTAATTCCGATTCAACAATATTTATTAAATTTAGTAACTGCTTTTGGACTTTATTTTTCCCGAATCCATGCCATTTATTAAGCGTTTCAATTCCATAAGGGCTTGTTTTGTATTTTTTGTTAGATTCTATCAGGAATCCATCATTCTTAAACCCCAATATATAATTCACCAATCTTCTGTGGGTTATGTTAGCAGTTTTATAAAGCTCCCCATAAACTCTTTCTTCTTTTAATAGTTCAAGCACCCTTATTTTTTCTGCCAATTTCTTTTGGAACTCTTCTTTTCCGATAATTGCTTGCACGCTTTTTGTAAATTTTTTAAGGCAGGGGATTGAAATCATTTCATAGCTTTCAATCTTTTTAAGGTATGGTATTCTTAATTCCGTTGCAAGTATGCTTAATCCCTTTCTCAAGTTAGCTATCTCGGTTCCCGATATTGGTGTTAGTTCAAATACTCTATTTGTAGTTGTCTTATCTGTGTTTAATCTGTCCCTTTTTCTTTTAAGGGAAAAATTTATCTGGTTTACAAAGCTGTTGATAGCATTTCTTCCTGAAATATGAAGAACATAATATTTTTTCCCTAACCCTGTTTTTGTATATATTTTTGAATTAATGCCAAACCTGAACAATAAATAATTAAGTCCGGTAATCATGCTTTCGCTTGCCGAACTAACCTCAACAGCAGCATTTCTGTCAACATAGCCGTCAGTGTCAAAATACCCTTGAATAAACGGCGCTATGTATTCATTTGGCATTTCCTGCAGTATTTGTGGACAAGTTATGCTTTCACATTTATTCTTTGTTGGAAAATCAAAAACACTTTCCAGCATTACCTTGAATGTTTTCCAGCCATACTGCTGTGCTTCATAGCAAGTGCGTTTCCTGCACACCCCGCATTTTACCTTTAATGAATTTTCAAAAAACTCTTTATATTTTTTTAGTAATTCAGCATCATTGCTATTTAATTGCGCATTTTGTAATGAGCCATCTCCCCAAATCATTCCAATAACATATAACATTTCCTTAAATTCTTTTTCAGTCTTAGGTAGCTCGATTTTAGTGCTTCTGTGGCTAGCCCTCTGTTTTTTTGAAGAATGTTTTATGCATTTTGTATGCTCATAAATCGTTTCCGGCTTTATACCTAACTGTCTGGCTAGAGGGATAAATTCATTTAACCTAAATCTGTTATTTTTAAAAGCGTGGTATTGATTGCTTATTAAGCCATTAGCAGAGATATTGATATTTGCCATTGCGGTTTTTATTTCGATATTTAATTCATTATCAACAAAGATTAATATCTCAGGGTTTTCTGCCAATTTTTCTATAAACATTGCCTTAATTTCATCAAATCCTTTAGCGTTTATAGTAACTTTCGTTTCCGCAGGAACTGCAACATATTCCCTAATTTCCACATCCTTTGCTTGCTTGTAGATAATCGAGAAATTTTTATCTATTGTTAGAAAGGGATGTTCAGGCGTGGTCTTTATGCTTCCCCCTGTCCGGGTTTTTATTGCCATTAGTCTTTCTTTTTTGAGTTTCCAAATATGCGAAATTAGCACAGGCTTTATTTTTCCGTTTTCTTCCCCAAATGCATAGAGATTTTCTCTTAATTGCAAAGCAATTCCGTCATCATCCAACAAAATTTCTGCCTTGTCTTTAAATTCCTCAAATAGTGCTTTAATTGTTTTTATCCTGCCGTTGGCCAAAAATATCTGTGAATCTCCACTAATGCATTTTCCATGGTCAATATGCCCAAGAACAGTAATTATCGGTTGCCTTATCATATATTTTCTTCCTCATTTTTAGGTTAAGCCAGTGCTTCCAAATCCTTTTTCATTCCTTTTTGTCTCGCTTAATTTTTCCACAATTTTAATTTCAGGTTTTTCAATTTTGTTAAATATCAGTTGGGCAATCTTTGTCCCCTTTTTTACTTCATATATTTCTTTTCCTAAATTTATCAAAATTACTTTTATTTCCCCCCTGTAATTAGGGTCAATTGTTCCAGGAGTATTAAGCACAGTAAGGCCATAGTTTAAAGCTAAACCGCTTTTTGGCCTTACCTGCCCTTCAATATCTTTTGGCAATTCAATCCTAATGCCTGTACTTATGCATTTTATTTCATTTTGCTTGATTGTTGCATTTTCATCTGAAAATAAATCCATGCCAGCATCTTCTTCATGTGCATATGCAGGAATTTTCGCACTTTCAGTGATTTTATTTATAAGTACTGTAGCCATTTTCTCTTCTACTTATTTTCATTTGAGCTATAGATCCATTCTAAGCCCATTTTTTTGTACTTATATATTTCATCTTTACTGAAAAATAATGCTATTTCTTTTTGTGCAGCTTCTGCACTTTCAGATGCATGTATCAGGTTATTTTGGGTACTTAAAGAGTAATCCCCCCTTATTGTACCTGGCTCTGCCCTTATTCCATCAGTTGCCCCAACCAATTTTCTCATTACTGCAATAGCTTCCCTTCCTTCAATTAAGAGTAAAACTGATGGGATAGATGACATATATTTTATTAATTCATCAAAGAATGATTTGCCTTCATGCTGTGCATAGTGTTTCTTTAATTTCTCTGGTTTTAAAAGTTCCATTTTAATTCCAGCAATAATCAATCCTTTATGTTCAATCCTTGTGATTATATTGCCCATCATCCCTCTGTTAATTGCATCAGGTTTTATTATCAAAAGAGTTTTCTCCATTCTAACTCCTCCATTTATTTTTTTAATTTTCCATTACTTGAATATTTTAATCTTTGCCATAATATCCTGTCCACTTGAATTTTCTTGGGTCTCTCTCCAATTTAATCAAGTTTTTTTCGCATTTCTTTGAACAGAAATAATATTTTCTACCAGTTTTTCTTACGAATAAAGTACCTTTTCCCTTAGGTATTTCATTTCCGCAAAATGAACATTTCATCTATATCACCATCTCCCGCCTTTTCTTTTCTTTCTTTAAAAAGAAAGAAAAGAAAATGTAGGTTACCAAAAGAAAAGAAAGAAACTGACTTTAGAATAAATAATTCTAATTAAATTATCTTGCCTTGATTTCGGCAGCCTCTCTTTCAGTGCTCAAGAGAACAATTACATCGCCCTTTCTGACCAATCCTTTTACATTCCTTCTTTTGATCCTTCCTTTTTCCGGGCCATCAAGGATTTTTGCCATTACTTGGGTGATTTCTCCCTGAACACCTGTTCTTCGTATTATCTCAACAACCTCTGCTGGTGTTCCTTCATCCATTATAATTCACCTTTATTTCTTTATCTCTTCTAGCTTTTTTACCAAATCAAGCAAATCCTTTTTTCCGTCTCTGCCTTCATCAGTAACAGCAACAGATGCTGTTGATACATTTAAGCCAGCGCTTTTTCCTAATTCTTCCTTTGATTCAACAAAAGAATAAGGAACTTTTTTTTCTACGCATAACATTGGCAAATGCATTACTATTTCTTTTGGATTGACATCGGTTGCAATCAATACAAACTTTGCCTTTTCCCTTTCAATTGCCTTTGTTACTTCGTTAATCCCAACCTTTACTTTTCCTGTCTTGCTGATTTTCCTAAGCAAGGCAAGCTGGGATTCCATTATTTCTTTTGGCACGTCAAATTCAGCCATTTGAAAAACCTCCTTTATTAAAGTCACAGGTCACCATCTTTTCTCTTTCTTTTTTTAAAGAAAGAGAAAATATAGGTTTTCAAAAGAGAAAGAGACCTATACGGCACTTTCCTTTAGAAATAGACTTTTAATAACAAATAGCCTTAAGAAAGGTTTAAATAAATGAGTATTGTGCTTGAATAATCCAGAAAACTAGACTTAACGCGTTAATTCAGGTAATTTTCCCTTTTCCCTTAAGTAAGTTTCAAGTACATCTAACCATCGGTCTAATGTTTTAGGATAAGCCATAAATAGCCTAAGCTGATTTTCTGCAATATCTGATAGGGTAAATGGTGAGTCTTCTTTATTCCATACTTTATTATCCAAAGCCCATTGCAATACATCCTTTCCTTTGACTCCTTCAGGCAAGGTTAGTATGGTAAATGAACCAGCAGCATCTTTTACTGTTCCTAATCCCATTTCCTTTGCCCGTTGTTCAAGTATTCCATATCCTTCCCTTAATGCTGCTTTTGTTAGGGGATATCTTACCGGCACACCTAATTTTGAAATCCCTAATTCATTTCTTGTCATTTCTCTGACTGTTCTTTCCAGTTTTTGCGGTACTGATTTATCATCAAATATTAATCCAGCAGGAAATCTTCTTTTCATTTCAGGATCCATAAATTCGGTTGGCCTATTTAAGAAGCGCTCTAATCTATCATTCGCAGTTACTGTTATCCCAACCCTTTCCCTTACCCTTTGGTATTCCTTTGAAGCAGAAACAAAGTACACTACTTTTGGTGCTTTACCTACTTGGGCCATTAAATCAGCAACCTTTTGTAATGGGGTTCTAGTATCATATTTGTTGCTTGATGCAATAGTCATATCTACAAACAAAACAGAATCTTTTGGCAATTCTCTTGCCAATCTTACAATATGTTTATCTTTAACATAAAAGCCGCTAGGATTATCTGGCTTCATAATATAAACAATATCAGGGTTTGTTTGCTTCATCCTGTCAATATAATCAGAAAATCCTCTTTCAGTGTTTGTTGGAACCATCACACTTCTAAATGTAGCCCCTGCCCCCAATTGCGGACCAAAGCCCCAATAGTTTGGCTCAGGCATTAAGATTGTTCTTTGACCTTTCTTTTTGAAAGGCCTTGCCAAACCAATAGCACTTGTAACTAATTGTAAAGTTCCTGTGTTTCCTCCGCTTAGGTTAAATGCACTGGCATTAACCCTCATTGCATTTTTTCTTTCCCCTAACTGAAAATTTAATAAATTAGCTAATTGATGCCTTGCCCACTCTGCTTCCGCATGCATTTCAGCATAACCAAGGTCATTACCAACAGTCATTCTTCCCCTTGTCAATCTCATAAGCCGTTTAACCACGCCAAGTGCTCCTTCTCTTGGCCTTTTAGTATATTTCGCGCGTGGTTCAATTGCTGCGGTTCTGTAGAAATGATATATAAACAGAACTAAATAGAGGTTTGCACCTCTATTTAGTGTGATCAACTATGACTATGATAT
>PEXL01000056.1:1925-12958 GCA_002779065.1 Candidatus Diapherotrites archaeon CG08_land_8_20_14_0_20_34_12 | reverse complement strand
GGGGAAATAAGAAATAAGGATGAAGTAAATGCCTTTATGGATACTGTGTTAGCGGGGCAGGGTAAGGGAAGTTTTGCTACCTTCCATGCACAATCAGCAGCAGAATGCTTGAATAGATTAAAATCTTTAGGGGTTGAAGAAGATTATTTTGAAAGCATTGACCTGATTGTTTTGCAGAAAAGATGGGACAGAATTGAAATAGGGTCTGGCATAAAACAGGATATTAGAAAAATAACAGAAATAGCAGAGATTTCAAAAAATAAGGCAAAAAATATCTTCAAATATGACCATAAAAAAGATTCATTTATTGCAAAGGGGTTTGGCAAAAGAATGCTGGAAAAAATGCAAAATTGTTATTGCTTGAATCAAAGAGAAATAATTGAAGAAATCAAGCTGCGTGCAAAACTGCTTCAAAAGATGGATAATGCGTTTTTTACTCTTGAAGAACTATCCAATTTTTTCAATAAATTTGAACATGATAAACAATTCAGGAGGGAAATAATTGGGAAATACAACTTATAAATTAGAGCTGCTTAGAACTGGCTTGATATTAGGAGTTCTATTTGGCGCGATATGCTATTTAATTTGGGAGGGCATAATTGTTGGGATTCTAGCATTCATAATTACTTTAACTTTGTATTTTTTAATTAAAGAATATTATCCAAAATGGCTAAAAAGAAAAAAAGAAGCACTTATTGAAAAAGACCTTCCTTATTTCATAAATTCAATTGCACAGGAATTAAGTTTAGGGATTCCTTTTGACAACGCATTAAAGAATTTAATCAAAGAATCTTCAGGAGGATTAAAAAAAGAACTTTTGGGAATACATAAAAGGATTGATTCTGGCAAGGGAATTGCTGAATCAATTCAAATAAGCTATGCTAAATTTGAATCAAGCCAGATAAAAAGAACTCTTAGCTATTTGATTTATATTTATGAGCAGGGCAATAAAACCGTGAGGGATATTGAACCTTTGAAAAATCTTGAGAAGGAATTTTTAATAAAACAAAGGAATGAATTAAAGAAATTTAATGCCAGAATTTCTGTAATTTCTCTTTTTATAATTGTTTTTTCAACAATTATTCCTGCAATGTTTCAGGCATTTGTTATTGTTGGATCTTTTTTTATTGAACTAAATATGACAAAAGAGCAGATTTTTTTGATAATAGTACTGCTTTTTCCGGCAATAAATCTGGGCATTCTTCTAGGGGTAAATGAAATAAGCCCAGCAATTTTGAAAGGATAATCTTGTGAGGAAAACTATGTTTGAATTTATAAGAAAAATGAATGAGTCAAAAAAGAAAGAAAGCGAAGTAATTGATGCTTTGCTGCAGGCTTCAACCTACCCCAATGAGTACAGCATTGAGAATATAATTCAAAAAATAGCATTTGGAGACACTTTATTATCCGATGAATTTAAAATTGCCGGCATTGAAATCCGAAACGGGGCATCTGTTGAAGAATCTTTGGCAGGAATTTTAAAAAGGAATCCTGAAAAACAAAATATCAAACTAATGGTAAAATTATTTATTCAAGCACATAGAAACAAAGCGGATAATTCCAAAGTATTTAGGAATGCTGCAGAAGATTTGATGGAAAGGCAGAATTTGCAGGATGAAAAAAATATTGCATTAATGACACAAAAATATACTCTGCTTTTGGGCGGAGCAGTAATTGTCCCATTGGTTTTATCAATGCTTTTTGGTTTAATGACAAATTTTGATTTTGAAATTTTGAAGGAATTTTATTCCACAGGCAATGAAAATAAAACTGAATTGCTAGGGATGATCAAACTTGCTAATCTGATTTATGTTGGGGAATACTCTATAATTGCATCACTCTTTTTGGCAAAACAGGAGAACAATATGAAAAAAGCCTTGATTTATTTTTTGGGAATTTTTCCTGTTTCAATTTGCTGTTTTTTGTTTGGCAGGCTTCTTCTGGCATAGATTTATAAACAAAAAAAGGGTAATATACTTAACAAAAAATGGATGGATTTTTATGAAAAAATGCAAATGTCATGAATCATGCAAATGTAATGAAGTGAATAAAAATATTTGTTTTGTTGAAAGAGAAAAACAGAATTTGAAAGGTTATACCTTAATTGAAGGATTTCCTGGAATGGGTTTAGTTGGAACTATAAGTGCAAAATATCTAACTGAACAATTAAAATTTGAGGAAATAGGGCATATTGAATGTGATTTTTTCAGCCCGGTAATAAGAGTGCATCATGGATTGCCAATGTATCCATCTAGGATTTACATAAATAAAAAACATAAACTTGTTGTACTGCTTTCAGAACAGATAATCCCTTCAACCTTAATTAATGATTTATCAAAAGAAACAATCAACTGGATAAATAAAAAAGGGATTACAAAAGTAATTTCTTTGGCAGGGATAAAAACAGAGGGAAAAGAGCGAAGAGAAAAAATTTATGGAATAGCAGCAAATGAAGACTCATTGAAAGAATTGCAAAAATATAATATTGAAATAATTGATGAGGGCTTGACAACCGGGGTAACGGCAATGATGCTGCTTGGGATGAGAAAACAGCATAAATTCAAGGCATATTCATTGTTAGGAACTGCAAGTACTGCTGCTGATTATATGGCTTCTGCTGAATTGTTAAAAACACTTAACAAAATTCTTGGTTTGAATATTGATGTAAAACCATTAATACAGGAAGCAAAAAAAACGCAGGAAATGCTATTGAAACATTTAGGCGATCTAAAGAAAACAGAGGAAAATACGGAAGAATTTGAAAAAGGACCGCAGATGTACACCTAACCGCTTTTCTTTTTTCTTCTCAAGAAAAAAGAAAATCAGTTGCGCAAAAGAAAAAAGAACTATTGCCAAAAGGGAAACTAATCCAGAACGGCAGAGTAAGCTTTAATAAGAACATTACCCTTTTTTATAATAATATTTTAATATAAGGGAATTGAATGGGTATCGGCGGTTTTAAGGTAGGGCCTTGGTCAGTAAGGGAAGAAGCAGAAAAACGCTACTTAATATTTGACTGCAGAAACTGCATTTACAGCAGATCTATTTCCGATGATAAAGCATGCAGATATCATGTTCTAAAAGTTCTTTCAGAAGTACAGGCGGATTTAATTGTTTTAGCAGAGGTATATGAAAGAATTTACAATGAAGAGCAGACAAAAATGCTGGCAGAAATCTCTGCATTGGCACAGAAATTTTCTTTGGAAAGTGTATGGTCTTATTCAAATTTGGGGGATACAACAAATAAGGCAGATGAGGAAAATTTCCCATTAAGATATAAGCAGGTTGTGAAATGTGCACAGGAATTAATCTGGTATGACCCGATTGATGCTTATTTAACCTGCGTTCAGGAAGTTAGAAGGGAAGAACAAAGATATGAAAAAAGCACTGAAGCATACAAAAAAGGGAGTGCAATTTATCTCAAAACCTTAAATTATATAAGATCGGGATTTGAGAAAACAATTCTTATAAAAAGGGCAAAGAATTTTCTTTTGAAACTAAAAGAATTTCCTGAAACTGAAGATATTTATAGGGCGTATTTTGTTGCAGAAATTAAACCATCATTTATCGGCGCCCGCCTGATGTTTGAAGAATCTGAAGAATTAGAATTGCTTGATGAATATTTGGTAAATAAAACACCAATTCAAATTTTCAAACATCCAGATCTAACCCAAAATCTTTATTTTGTAAATCCCCCGGAATATTCCCTCACACCGGAAAAATACTTTGTTTTGAGCAAAACAAAAGAGATTGTTGCAGGATATGAACCTGGAAAAGCATCATTAAGCACAATTGCAAGAAACAGAGATTATTTTGAAAGGGTTTATCAAAGCACGATTTATGATATTGCTGAACAGAATAAAATAAAACTTTCAAAAGAGGAAGTAACTGAGTTAGCGGAAATTGTTGCAAGATATTCTGTTGGCTATGGCATTTTAGAAACAATTTTATCGGACAGGAGGGTAACTGATGTTTATGT
This sequence comes from Candidatus Diapherotrites archaeon CG08_land_8_20_14_0_20_34_12, assembly GCA_002779065.1. Taxonomy (GTDB): domain Archaea; phylum Iainarchaeota; class Iainarchaeia; order Iainarchaeales; family 0-14-0-20-34-12; genus 0-14-0-20-34-12. Next base: position 8,979 of record PEXL01000056.1, on the reverse strand, counting down.
TGATGCCCCGATTGGGCAAAATCCCATTTACCTAGTACATTCTGATTATGGCCAATGCAGGACAAATATTTTATACACAGACAGGGAAGCGCAGGCAATAGTAACAAAAATGAGGGCAATGTCCGCCCGCCCATTTGATGAAGCTCACCCGGTTCTTGATTATGATTTGCCAAATTTAGATACCAGGGTTGCAGTAATTGGCCCCCCTTTATCCCCGGACGGCATAGCATTTGCATTCAGATTGCATAAATTAACTCCTTGGACCTTATCCCAATTCCTTGATGTTAAATTCCTAAACACAACTGCAGCAGGAATGCTTTCTTTCTTCATTGATAATCAATCAACAATTTTAATTGCAGGTTCCAGGGGATCGGGGAAAACATCATTAATGTCTGCAGCCTTGCTTGAGATTTTAAAAAGCGCACGAATTCTTGTACAAGAAGATAGTGTTACAGGGGATTCACAAATACTTGTTGAAAAGGGCGGGGAATTGAAACAAACTGCTGTTGGGGAATTGATTGATGGGCTTATTGAAAAATATGGAAGCTTAAATGAGAATGGGCGCGACTTGTTATGTGCAAACCCTGAAAGCATCAGGGTATTTTCATTAAATGCAGAAAATAAAATTGAACTTTCGCCTGTCAGCCAATTTATGAGACATAAAGTATCTAAAGATATATATGAGGTTGAAACAAGAAGCGGCAGAAAAATAAAGGTCACGAAAGACCATTCCTTGTTCACACTAAAAGAAAATGAAATTGTGCCTGTAAAAACAGATGAGTTGAAGCAGGGCAGCTATATTGCAGTCCCGAGGATATTGCCAATTGAATCAAAAGTAATTTCTGGGATTAATGTTTTGGAGTATTTGAACAGGATTAATGATGGATTTATTTGCGGAAAACTCCTTGGAAATTTCATAGAAAATAACTTTTCAAAGATTAAAGAAATGTCCTCACGTAAAGGATGTTCTAAGTCCTTTGTTTCTGCATGCAAAAGAAAACAAACCTTGCCGATTTCAATATTCAAACAGCTTGATTATTCTGCTTTAAACCCTAAAGAATTATATTTCAAAGTGGACAAAAGATCAAAGCCCATCCCAGTAAGCATCCAGATGAACAATAACTTCTTGAATATTGTTGGTTTGTGGTTGGCCGATGGGAGCTATGATTCAAAATATGCGTTCATAATATCAACGCCTGATTGCGGAAATGAAATCAAAGAATTTGCAAATGCTTTTGGCTTAAATGCAAGGAAACACAGTGATGGCTTTTCATATATTATTTCAAATACAAGCCTTGTTTTCCTGATGAGAGAAATAATGGAATTAAAGGGAAATGCTTATACTAAAAAATTCCCTGATTGGGCATTCAGACTTTCAAAGCAGCAAATCAATAGCATAATAATGGGATTATTTTCCGGTGATGGGTGTGTCGGCAAGTATGAAGTTTTGCTGTCATCTGCCTCGGAAGAAATGACAAAAGAATTGCATTCATTGCTTTTATTTTCAGGAATTGTTGCAAGAACACGATTTGTAAAAAAGGACAAAACATATTGCACAAGGGTAAGCAGCATAAAAATGGTAAAGGCATATTGTGAAAATATTGGATTCCTGCAGGAAAGGAAAAATATCTTATTAGGCAAACTATGTGAAAGGGTTTCAACACATGATGTTGCAGATATAATTCCATTTTCAGTTGAAGGCAAGCAAATGCTTGCTGAAAGCTTAGCTAACTTCAACTCAAACGATTACATTAAGAAAGGTTATTCGGTAGGAAGGGAAAAACTGAAATGTTATTTAAAGCAAGAACAACAATCAGCTTTGTTTGAGAAATTTAGAAAACTGGCGGATTCAGATGTTTATTGGGATGAAATCAGAAGCATAAGAAATCTTGGAAAACTAGGGGGATATGTTTATGATTTCTCAGTTCCTGGAAATGAAAATTTTATTTGTGAAAATATAATCGCGCACAATACCCTGGAGCTCCCCATACCATATATGAAAAAAATAGGCTTCAATGTCCAAAGGCTAAAAACAAGGTCTGCAATTTCGGTAGCTAAATCCGAAACAGAGATTGCCCCGGAAGAGGCATTAAGGACTGCGTTAAGGTTGGGGGATAGTGCAATAATTTTGGGTGAAGTGCGTTCTTTGGAAACAAAAACCCTATATGAAGCAATGAGAATTGGGGCAGCAGGAAATGTTGTAATGGGGACAATACATGCAGATTCTGCATATTCTGTCTGGGACCGTGTTGTAAATGATTTGGAGGTTCCAACTACTTCTTTCAAAGCAACAGATTTGGTTGTTGTAGCCAGGCCTATTAGATTTTCAGGATCATTAAAAAGCGCGAGAAGGGTAACACAAATGACCGAAGTGAAAAAACACTGGACAACAGACCCCGAAGCTGAGGGCGGCTTGCTTGATTTAATGCTTTATGATGCTAAAAAGGATGATTTGGAATTATTGGAAGATAATCTGAAGGAATCTGATTTATTTGAAAAAATCAGGAAAACAAGCGGATTAACAATTGAGGATATGTGGAAAGAAATTAGGGTAAGGGGGGAATCAAAAGGTTTCTTGGTTGAATTGAAAAATAAATATAAAGTTCCGGATTTGCTTGAAGCAAATTACACAACAATGGCAAGCGACAAACTACTTATAATAAAAGAAAGATATCTGGAAGAACATGGAAAGCCTGATTATGACGCAATTCTCGGGAAATGGAAAAACTGGGCAAAGGAACATTTATTGAAAAGGGTTTTGGTCGACACCAAAAAAGCGCAATAAAATATTTCTTAATAAAAAAAAGGATTTGCATGCAGAAAAAAGAAGTAAGATATGAAAAAGGGCTCTCGCCAGGGCAATTATATTCTGAATTAGGCAAGGCAAATATTTCTGAACAGGAAGAAACTGAATTAAAGAAAAAGGCTGATGAGCCTTTTGTAAAATTCTGCAAAAGGGTTTATGCTATCTCCCCTTCGATGGGCGCTGGCGCAAAATACACCGAGGAATACAAAAAAGCGATTGATTTTCTTGGTTGGGATTTAAAGCCGGAGGAATTTTCCGGCACGATTAAATTCTTTACAATTGTTTTAATTCTAATTGCATTTGCAATCGGCATGATTGCATTAATGACTCCTGCTATTTCTGAACCAATAGCTGCATCAGCAGGGCCAATGGCTTATCTGTATTTATTGGGCGGGCCGATATTGCTTGTATTTATTGTGGTTAATTTTATACAAAAATATCCCATAAATGCTGCAGCAGATGAAAAGAAAAGGGCCCTTACCTATGTTCCGCAAATTATTGGATATTTAATAATGTCACTAAAGCTTGTTCCAAACCTGGAAAAAGCAATTGAATTTGCAGCTGAGCATGGGAAGGGAAAGATTGCAGATGATTTTAAAGTATTATTATGGAATGTCCAGATTGGTGTTTTTAATACAGTGCCGGAAGCGCTTGATGATTTAGCATACAGGTGGGGTGATTATTCATCTGAATTTAAAGAAGCTTTAATGATGATCCGTGCTTCAATTCTGGAAGATAATGAAGCAAAAAGATATTCCTTGCTTGACAAAACAATGGTTTCTGTTTTGGAATCTATAAGGGGAAAGATGGAACAATATGCCAGAGATTTATCACAGCCGGCAAACACTTTATTCTATGTAGGGGTATTATTGCCATTAATTTTGATAATTATTCTGCCAATAGGTTCTGTTTTTTCCGCTTCTCCCATGGCAAGCCCTTTGGTATTGGCATTTATTTATAATATAGCAATACCTGGATTTGCACTGATGTATGCCAGGAATATTGTAAAAGGAAGGCCTCCGACATATACCCCGCCCTACATTCCAGATAACTATCCGACCTTGCCAAAAAAATGGGCAATGAAAATAGGGAAAACACAATTAGACCTAAGGTTAATGATTGTTATTGTTTTAATATTCGGGCTTGCTTTTTCCTGGTATTTCCATAGTGAGGGAATGCCTCCAAAATCACTTTTGAAAGGTTTTATTGAAGAAGGGGCTGAACCAGCGCAGTATCAAATATTAGCGCCGGATAAATCTATTGAAGAAGTCTATGAAAAAAATAATTTTGCTGCAAATCATTTTTTGCCTGGTGGTGAGGTATATTTAGAATTGAAAAGTGAGGATGCAAAACTGGAAGAAAAACAGCTGCTGCAGAAGGTTGAGTTAGAAAGAATGAAATTTTTCTCAACAGCTGAAAATGATATTACCCCTTACAATTTATTATTCGGGGTTCTTTTGACAATTGCGGCATGCTGCTTTGTTTATTTCCATTACAGGCATATCTACAAAAGAAAAATACAGCTTGAAATTATGGAAATGGAGCATGAGTTTAAGGACTCATTGTATATTTTAGCGTCAAGGCTGGGGGAAAACAGGCCTGTAGAAGAAGCTTTGGACCATACAAGGAGATTCCTGCCAAATCTGAAAATCTCGGACAGAATTTTCGGAAAAACAATTGATAATATAAAAATGCTAGGCTTAACACTTGAATCTGCAGTATTCCACCCAAGATATGGCTCCCTTGTTGCAATCCCTTCAGACATTATAAGGACAGGAATGAAAATTCTTGTTGATTCCGTGCGATTGGGCGTAAATGTTGCCTCGCGTACCCTAATCTCCCTATGCATGCAGCTTGAGAATTCTGAAAAGGTAACAAAATTAATGCGTGATTTAATCTCAGATATTTCAATGATGATGGTAACTATTTCATCATTCATCGCCCCGGCAGTTTTAGGAATAACAAGCGCATTGCAGAAAGTAGTAATGAATACCTTGGCTTCAATTGTTTCCAGCAATGTTGGAAAGGCATCAGAACAGGCGACGAGTGATATTGCTTCAAGCAATCCACTTGGCGGGGGATCTGATTTTGGCTCCAGCTTTTTAAAGCCAGAAGGATTGCAGGGAATGGCTACCCCATTTGAATTTTTGGTAATAATTGCTATTTACGTTATTGAGCTTGTAATTATAATGAATTATTTCACCACAAAAATTGAAGAGGATAATGACCTTACTTTCAAATTAAGATTGGCAAAAGCCTTGCCAATTGCCATAACCGCTTTTACTGTAGCAGTAATTGCCGCTAATTTACTTGTTGGCGGATTCATGGGTTAAATCCCTTAAGGTGGTTATAGTATATCGATTAAATTTGGGTATTTTAACCGATCCATCTACAAACAATTAAATTGAAATGCTAAAATAGTAGTGACCTATGATAGTAAGGTTTTATATAATAGTGGTTACATATAAGTTACTATGAGCAAGAAAGAATTATTCAAATTTTTGATAAACGAATTTCACAATACCGACATAGCTCAGATTAATTATAGGGACTTAATAGTTCCAAAATTAAATAAAGTTGTAACCTTGATCGGCCCAAGAAGAGCGGGAAAAACCTTCTATTTTTATCAGTTGATAAAGGATTTGATGGAACAAAAAATACCTAAGGATCGGATAGTATACCTAGATTTTGAGGATGACCGGATTTTGCCCTTAAAGTTAAGTGATTTGAACAGCCTGATTGAAGCTTACTTTGAGCTATATCCTGAGAATAAGCAAAAAGAAATTTATCTTTTCTTTGATGAAATACAAAACATTGGTGGGTGGGAATTATTTGTCAGGAGAATCTCAGATAAAGAAAAAGTAAAAGTATTTGTAACTGGCTCAAGCTCAAAACTTTTGAGTAAAGAAATTGCAACAGCATTAAGAGGGAGAACATTAACTTTTCACTTATTTCCACTTAGTTTCAAAGAATTCTTAAGGTTCAAAGGGATAGAACTTAAGAAAAATTTTGAGTATACCTCGCTGCGCTTTAATATAAAAAAGCTCTTTGAAGAATATCTTTACTGGGGCGGCTTTCCAGAGGTTGTCTTAGAAAAATCAGAATTAAAACAAAAGATATTAAGTGATTATTTTGAGCTAGTAATACATAAAGATCTTGCCGATAGGTTTGCAATAAGAAATATAACTCTTATGAAAAATCTTTCAAAATTCCTCATAACCAATTTAGCCAGCATATTTAGCATAAGTGCTTATCATAAGGCAGTATCCCAGGATAGGCCGACCGCAAAAAAAACAATAATTCAATATCTTTCCAATCTTGAAGACGTGAATTTTATTTATTTTGTCTCTTTGTTTGATTATTCATTTAAAAAACAGCAAGCCAATCCTAAGAAAGTATTTTGTATTGACAATGGTTTCAGAAATGCTGTTGCTTTTGTTTTCTCAAAAGATGAAGGAAAACTGGCAGAAAATATGGCATTTATAGAATTAAAAAGAAGTGAAAAGGAAATATATTACTGGAAAAATAAAAATGAGGTAGACTTTGTCATAAAAAACAGGGATAATTCTTTGGAAGTGATAAATGTAACTTACACTAATGAGGTGCCTGAACGAGAGATAAAGGGGCTACTTGAATTTAAAGAAAAATTCAGAAAAACTAAAAAATTAATAATTCTTACCAAGGATTTGGAAAAAAAAGAAGAAGGAATAAATTTTATTCCATTATGGAAATGGCTGCTGAGGAATTAATATGAAAAGCTATTTGAATTCAAAAGGCCAGATGTTTGAAGGTTATGAAATTATTATTGGGGTAATAATGGGCCTTTTGATGGCAGTAATTATTGTATCTGCAATAAACTATTTTGCCGGGGCCCAGCAGGAGATAAGCCATAAACAATTAACTGAGGGGTTTGCAAATGCATTGCAGAATGTTCTGAGCAATGATACTATCCAAGAATATTGTGTTAAAATTACAACACCAGAAGAAAGGCAGAAATGTGAATCAAAACTTGTTGTTGAAAAAGCCTTGAAATTGGATCCTGCTGTTTATACCGGAAAAAGCCTTTCTGCTGCATTCCCTGAAATACAGCCAGAATGCATAGATTTTAGATTTCCGGTTAACTCAACATATGCTGGCTTAAACATGAATATGCTTAAGATCAATAAATTAGTAAAAACTAATGTTTATTTTGCTTGCATAGCTGGCTATCCCACAACACAGAATTGCCCGGTTTATTGCATAATTTCA
>PEXL01000056.1:1088-1915 GCA_002779065.1 Candidatus Diapherotrites archaeon CG08_land_8_20_14_0_20_34_12 | reverse complement strand
TTCCTGTTTTTACTACCCAATAACCTACAAAACCTTTAACTACGAGTGGGAAATCTATGCCTTTCAAGGCATAGGTGAGAGCGAACTTTATTTTTTCTTGAACTAATAATACGTTCAGGGGAAATCCACGCCCCCACATCATTTAAATACTACATATTACTAAACATATATCAAGAATACAAGGCTGAAAGTGCTGGTATTCTTATAAAAATAATAAAGAGGGTCTGGACAGGGCCTGTATGCCTTTGGAGCTCCCTATTAAGGAAGCGATGAATTAGGAAGCTGCATCCTTTAGGATGTGGGATATGTCACATATACAAAAAACCTAAGCATTGTATCTATAGTAAGGGACATAGATAATTAAACAAAAATTGTCTCTTAATAGATATAAAATAAATTCAAAAATTAATGTCTTTTACTATAAATATGGATAGGCAGAATGAGGTGAATTAATGTATAGAATGAATCAGAAAGCTCAAACTTTCTCAACATTTAAATTGCTGATTTCAGCAATCGTGGCAATTGCTTTGCTAACCATTATGTTCAACATTATGGGACTGATTCCTTCTCTAGGGCAGCAGGATCCGCAAACAAAGGCAATTGATCTGATAAAGGAAGCAACAAATCCAGAATATACTACACAAAAGGCCAAAGTGCAATTTTCAGCCGGAAATAGCATAAGTGCAACAGCAATTGAAAACCAAGGCATAGGATACGAAGTCTGTGTCAGTCCTGGAGATACTGGATTTGGTGGAACCCCGGGTGCTACTGTGCAATATGAAACCGGACCTGCAAAAAATGTTACCCTTTATGCTATGTGTGGAAGC
>PEXL01000056.1:0-1079 GCA_002779065.1 Candidatus Diapherotrites archaeon CG08_land_8_20_14_0_20_34_12 | reverse complement strand
TTACTATTAGAATTGGACGCTGTAAGTTTCCCTGTATATGATCCATGCCCAAATACAGACACAAACCCAGATGAATCAGTTTGTATTCTAACTATTTCAAAATCAGCAAAATAAATCAGCAATAGGGATATTTTCAAGATGTCAAATAAGTAACAATAAAAAATAAAGTAGCATAATTGAAGCATGAAGTAATAAGGGTTTGACATCCTGTTCCCTATTCTCTTTTTTTATTGTCAAAAACCGCCAGTCAAAGACGGCAGCAGGTTGTATTGACTCAACATATATGTGGTTTTTGACAGACAATGAATTCCATAAATCATCATTTAAAAAATGATGGAATTCTTTGGATTTAAACTGCTTAGTGCAAGCTATTTCTGTTTCGCAAGGGTTTAAATAATACTTTAATATAAGTCTATATTATGAAAGGAGTAATTGAATACATTAAATCTGAAATAAAGGAAATGTTAAAAGAAAGGAACGCGCAGGGCGAATGGTCAAGCATTTACCTTTTGATTATACTGGTTATTGCTGCTTTAATCTTGATTTCAATTGTAAAACCAATGTTCCAGAGTTCACAGGAGATTGTAACAAAAACAGAAAAGGATCTGAAAGCTCCGGCAACAGGATGATAAGGGGTAAAAAATGCTTAATAACAAGAAGGCTTTTTTGTTAAACAATAATGGAATTAAATTTAACTTTTTAAAAAATAGCAGAGGGCAGGAATCTGCCCCTTTACCATCTTTTCTTTCTCTTTTCAAAAAAGAGAAAGAAAATATAGGTCTTTCAAAAGAAAGAGAAAATCTACGATTGTTAAATAGTAGGGGTCAAGAATCCGCACCGTTTGAATTGCTGATTGCGGTCATAGTAATGACTTTTGTAATCTTTGTGGGAATGAATGCTTTAACAAAACTGCATGACGAAGAATGCGATTATAAAATACAAAAATCAATGCAGGATTTGGAATTTGCATTGGAAAAAACAATAAATCAGGCTGTACCGCAAAAACTTTCTTTTTATCCGCCAAACTGCTACAAAAAACAGACAGTATTTTTGCAATATAAAGAAAACAAAAATATCTG
>PEXL01000033.1 GCA_002779065.1 Candidatus Diapherotrites archaeon CG08_land_8_20_14_0_20_34_12 | reverse complement strand
GATATATTAATATATTTCCAATGCTTTTATTACATATATATTTTTTTAGATACCGTGGGAAATTATGGAAGATTCACTCAAGCGTTCTCTACTTAAGTCAATTACTTACCGCGCACTTGCTTCTTCGGCTTTGGCAGTTATATCATGGTTTTATACAGGCAACCTTTTTGAAACCTCCTTTATCACAATAGCCTTTACTGTAGTGGCTATAGTAATTTATTATATCCATGAAAGAGTATGGGACAAGATTGAGTGGCAGAGGCATTTAAAATAACTGTTGCTTTTTTAGCAGTTTAATGAAGTTCCACAGATTTGCGAAAGATCATAAATTAAGTTCTAATTCGTCAGAATGCAAGTTATTTTAACAGATAAGGCCGCCTTCCAATACTCTTTAGGGCATCCGATTTCCTGAGTTTTTTCCTGATTCTTTCGAGCAATGGCTTGCATTTTTCCTTATAATATGGAAGGGCATTTCCATACCTGTTATTTATTGCTTCTGCGCAGTATAGGCCGCTGCATTGCGCAAAGCTTATGCCTTCACCGCTGCTTGGGCTTATTAAGCCAGCTGCTTCGCCAGCAAGCATCACATTTTGGTCCCCAAGGAATGTTTGCCTTAGGGAATTTGGCCTTGAGAGAAGAGCTGAACTTACTATGCCATTTAAATTTCCACACCCCATTTTTTTTGAAAGTTTATTTTTGAATTGCCCAAACCGTTCCCTTGCTGACTCTGGGGGAACAGCTGCCCCTATTAGTGTCTTGCCATCTTTTGGTATCACCCAACAATAAAAATCAGTTATTGAATTGTCAAAGATGAAACAGGCGTCATCGCATAATCGCTTGTCTATAAGTTCCTGCATAGCTAGGTAATAAGGCACTTTGATGTTTGTCAACTTGTTTCTTACAGTGGAAAGTGCACCATCACAACCAACAAGGTATTTGCATACAGCACTTCTTATTTCCCCGTCGCTTGACAGGATGGCAACAACATAATCATTCTTTTTTGTTGGGTAATAATCAATTAGCTTGGTGTTTGCGCTTATATTTACATTATTTGTTTTTATTGACTGGAAAAGCCAAGCATCAAATTTTTCCCTGTGTATATTGTAAAATCCTTTTTTAATTAATGTTTCGCTGCCATTGTCCCAGTCTATGTATTTTATGTCAAGGTATTTTGGCTCTGCAAATATATATGCAGGCACTTTTTTTTTGTCCACAAATTCTTTTGCTTCCTTAACAAGCATGCCGCCGCATGGTTTTTCCCTTGGCAGTGCCCTGTAGTCGACAATAAGCACCCTATGTTTTGGAGCAAGATTTTCAGCAAGTGTGCAGCCTGCCGGGCCAGCCCCTACTATAATTACATCATAACCTACCTTAATCAAGGAAGGTGATATTAGTTCCATATATATAAATAATATATCCTTTCTTTATTTTAAAAAGTATGTTTAATGCCTTAACCCAGTTTTAAATTAACAGGGCCATTATAAGCCCTAAAATATATGCCAGCACAGTAAACCTTGCTTTTGTAAACTTCATCTCGTTGTTCTCTGTAATAAAATATCTTCTTATTAGAATAGCCCAGATGGCAATGCAGAAGGCAATGAATATTAACGCATATTTTATGTAATTAAGCAGCAGATAGTTTGTAATCAGGAAAAAAATGCTTACCCCTAATGCACTTATCTGCAGTGTCCTTTTCTCGCCAAGCAACAGGGCAAGAGTTTTCTTGCCCGTCTTTGCATCCCCTTTCATATCCTTCAAATCATTTGTTGTTGCCACAAAAAGAAAGAATGCTGACAGGCCCAATCCTATGTAATTTATTGCCATATCTTGCACTATTTTTCCGCTTATTATAGAAGCCCCCCCATTAAGTGGAATGAATACTGTAACAATTGCCAAAACTAAGCTTTTTGAATACCAGCGGGAATCCAGTGAAATAGGTTTCATCGAATACAGAAAGCTCAATATGCAGAATGCAAGCGCCCAAAACATAAAATAAAATCCAATAAAATAAGCTACTAACAGCCCTAAGGCATAGAAGAATAGGCTAAACATCCAGGCTTCCTTTAATGTAACCCGCCCTGAAGGCAGTGGCCTTACTGAGATATTTATTTTATCTGTTTCTAAACCAAAAATATCATTTACTGTTGTGCCTGCCAGGTAAAGGAACACAAAACTAAAAAAGGCGTATATTACATTTATCCCGATTGCATTTTTGGTGAGCAAAAAGCCAACAATTGCAAACAACCCCAAAATTCCAGCATTCCATGGCCTTCCAAGTTCCATTAGCGCAAACAGTTTACCTTTATTATATCCAAATTTTGCAATTTCCCTTTCCATAGCTGTCACAGTTTTGGAAGGTTATCCACATCAATGTTAAATTCTTTTGGATTATAGCCATAGGTTTCAAGGATTTTTGCCTGCTTCGGCAGCAAATAATTCAAATCAAGCTGGCTTTCAACAAGGCTTTTATCAATCTCTGCCAATCTGTGCTTTGCAAGGTTTGCATGTATGCAATCATTCCCGGTTTCAGAGGCACATTCAAATTCAATATTATTCATTATTGTTTCATGCACAAGTGTCCCTCCGCCTGCTTCCATTCCTCTTATGTAATGGCATATCTTCAGGCCTTTGGAGGGATAATACAATTTGGCAAAAGGATTTCCAATTACCCTGAATTTTGCATGGTCTGCCCTCTTAAAGCTCAGGGTTTGGTAATCCCCAAACCCAATTACTCCAATAATATCCATGGCAATCTTGTACCTTTCTTCAAATTTTTTGAGGTTAAAAAGTTTGATAAGATTTTTTGTTACAGCTAGGCCGTAAATCCATCCTTCTAGGTATACGTCCTGAATATTCTGCTGCCCTTTTGCTATTGCATCATCAGTTATCTTTTTTAAGGATACCATGGGGACAAGGGCAAAGGGCTCATCAAATGCAACTATCTTGCCCTGCTCAAATTTTAATTTTCCTGTTAATAACAGCTTCGAAAGCAACGTATACATATTATCACTTCATTAAAACATCCATGGATTCTTCAGTATTTACTACTATGCCCTCACCTTTTTTTATCTCATATGGCAAATAACTTTTTAAGTGTTCACAGTATCTCATTTTTCTTATTCTCAGCGTTCTTGAGTCAGTTCCGGCAATTCCAACAAAGAACATCAATATGACTCCATCAGCAATGAATTCACTTACCCCATCAGCACTCAATCTATTTGTATCCTCATAGAGTTCTGATGTTAACAGGGTTGTTACCCCATATTCTTTCAAGTTTTTCATCAACTGGTAAAGAATGGTTTTTGCAATTACCTGTTCAGTTCTTGGTATTGGCGTTACTGTTTCAGCAATCTGCGCTAAACTAAATGCGGTTTGTTCAGAAATATCACTTATCAATAAAGCATCTGTTAATGTCGTTAATGAATCTATAGCTATTCTCTTTGGTTTAAATTCACGAACAACCTCATCAATACTTTTTATAAAATCCTTATGTGCTGTAATGTCAAAATAAACAATCTTTATTTTTCCGAGTTTTTCCAATTTTTCAATTTCCCAGCCAAAGGAATTTCCATGCCTTAATAATTCTTCCCTGGTTTGCTCTGTGCTTATGTAAAGGCTTTTTTCACCATATTTTGCTGCGCCATTAATTATGTGCTGCAAGCATAAAGTAGATTTACCTGTTCCTGCCCCTCCGGATAATAGTACGATATTTCCTTCAGGAATTCCTCCTCCTAATGCCTTGTCTAGGCCATCAATTCCTGTTTTAACCAATGAAGTCAACCTAATCACCACCAAAATCGCATTCTTCAATAGATTAATGGCAATCTGATTTATATATTTTCTGCTATCAGTAATATTCTGAAAACAGCCAAAAAGCCAAAGGAATTAGAACTATTAGGTATTTTGCTGTGCCATAAAATATAAAAAAAATAAAAAAAGAAAAGCCCTTATAAATGCAGGGCTTTTTTCATTTCAACTTTGTTAAATCCCTGAATTATCTTGCCATCAATGTCCACAACCGGGACCCCGGTCTGTCCGCTCTTGGTAATCATTTCCTTTAATTTTTCTTTATTCTTTGCCAGATTTATTTCCGTATATTTTATATTATTCTCTTTAAGGAATTTTTTTACCAATTCACAGAAAGGGCATGTTGGCGTAGAATAGATAATCACTTTAACCATTCATTCACCTTAAGATGCCCCGCATCCGCCAGTTGTAGTTGCTGTTCCTGTTGTGCCTGCTGTTACTTCTTGGCTGCAGGTAGCAGGTTGTGTATTGAATGCTGAACAAACTGCAGCCTGGAATGTTGCAGTACTAAGGTTCTGCAAAGCATAGTCTGTATCATTTATTATCAATGTTGGCGACCCTTGTGCCCCATATTTTTCACTTAAAGCTATTTCTGTATTTAACAGATCAAGTGCTTCGTTATTATAATATTCTTGTATCTTGTTTGCATCTAATCCAACTGAAGCAGCAGCTTCCTTCCATTTTACTTCAATGTCTGCTGTTGTGGTATTTGCATTGACATAGGTAACATAATCCCACCATTTATCCTTGAAATATTTTAGGATTACCATCTGCCTTGCATCTTCATTTACTTCATTTACTCCATGCATTGAGCAATACTGTGGAATATTCTGGTCAGCATCTAAACAATATTTTGCTTTCTGTGATGCATCTTCAGTATATCCTTGCGTTTTCTGTTCATCAGTTGCCTTGCATAATATGCCATATCCACAATAGTTGTCATATATTACAAAATGTGTTTCAAAGTCGACACTATCTTTTAATGTTGCAAGTAATGGTTTAAGGCCGGTTTCAGCTTCCTGCCCGTATGGGCAATAACTCATTACAAATAATTTTACATTTGGCTTGTCAGTCTTTGGCAATTCTTGAGGTTTTGCATCTGCCTGATCTGCTGTTTCATTTGCTTTTGGCAATGGTTCGGATGTTTTCAAAATATTCCCAATAATTACTTCTTCACCATCCAATGTAACATACAAAGATGCCTGCTGTAATACATTCCCATCTTTTTTCAAATCTAATGTTATCGAATAAAGATTATCACTAAATTTTTCCATTTTATTTACACTTCCTGTTACCCCCTGAGCTTCAAGAAGATTGTCATTCAAATATTTTACTACTTTTTCTTTTAATGCTTCTTCACTCAATCCCTTATTTTGGTCTTGTGGAATTTGTACTTCTTGATTTGGTTTAATCATAAATCCTATTCCAGTTCCTACAAGTAATCCAACGATAAGAACCACTGCCAATAATCCTGCGATCATTGGGGTAATCTCTATTTTAATTTTTTTTACTTCTTTGTTTTCTGTTTTTTTTACGTCTTCACTCATTATAACACCTTACCCCATTTGTTTTAATCCTTAAAAATAGACTTTAATTATATAATTAAAGTGATAGTTTAATAATGTTATTGTAAAATGAAATTTTTGAATTAAACAACAAGTAATTTAAGGTTAAAAGATAACCTGTGATTTAATGTTAAAAATTGCTTTTTTGAACCTTTTTAGGCACAAGCTAAGGACTGCTTTATGCATCTTAGGAATTGCCTTGGGAATAGCTTCAGTAATAGCATTAGTTTCAATTATAGATGGCTTATCCTTCGAGATACAAGGCGCAATAAGCCAGATGCAAGGCATTACAGTCTATGAAAAAGGGGCTATGGGCCCGTTATTTTCAGAGATAGATAAAAGTTATGAATCAAAATTATCAGCTATCCCTAATGTAAAAACAGTTATTCCTACCCGCATGACTTTAGCAAAAACAATTGAAGGAAAATCAGTTGCATTTGGTTTTTCATCAGTACGGCTTATTGGCAGTGATTATTCTAAAAGTAAAATCAATACTGCTGCAGGATATGGCGGAAAAGTCATCAAAGGAAGATCCTTAACTGGTTCAGATAATGGCAAGGTTGTTGTTGGCAATGAATTGATGGATCAATTAAATAAATTCCTGGGCAATAACATAAAAATAAACGGTAAAAAATTTGAAATTGTTGGGGTGTATGAAACCGGTTCAAGCCTGTTAAATTCGTCCATTTTAATGTCCTTGGATGACCTTACTGAATTGAATAATTATTCCCAAGACAAGGTTGGCCAATTTACCTTAGAATTAGTTGATCCTTCAAAGGATAAACAAACAGCAAAATTAATCAATTTTAAATTTGGGGAAAAATTAAAAGCAGTTTCAGCCAGCTCCTTTTCAAATCAATTGGCCGGGATTATTGACACTTTAAGATTGTTAGTGATTATTATTGCCAGCATTGCCGTGCTTGTTGCAGGGATTGCAATACTGAATACAATGCTGATGAGCGTAACAGAACGCTTCAAAGAAATAGGCACATTAAAAGCAACAGGTTGGTCTTCTTCAGATATTGTAACAATGATTCTTATGGAATCAGCAATGATTTCTGCAATAGGTTCTATTTCTGGAATAATTTTTGGTTATTTAGCATCAAGTACCATTTCAGCAGCATTTAACGTAAGTATTTTGATTAGCCCTGGTTTGATCTATCAGGCAGTATTGTTTGCTGTTGTAATTGGCCTGATTTCAGGAATATATCCTGCGTATGTTGCTTCAAAATTAGACCCTGTTACTGTCCTGATTGCTGAGTAGTTACTATTGCTCTAAGGGTATTCTTTCCTAATTATATTAAATAATCCACTTTTATGATCTTTAGGAAGACTAAAATATATTAGCCCTTCTCTCGAATTGCTATTTACCTCAAAAACTAAGTAAGTCATCCCGCCAAGTGTTGTAGAGTAAACTGCACTAGATACTTCTACCTTATCATCGTTCCTTACCCTCAAAAGTTTACGTATTGCTTTCCCAATCTCAGTGTTGGGCAGGATTGCATCAGAGTTATATTCATTAAAATGTGCTCGTAAAGCTCGCTGGTCAAATGGCCTAATCCCAAACCTATTTTTCGGCTTAATTCTCCCAAGAAGGCTTCTTGATGCAGGCCCCTTATTTACTTTCCTTGGTTTTTGTGCAGGTTTTTTTGGAGTTGGCATAGTAGATATCACCAATAATAAATAAAGATCCCAAAGAATAAAAATAGTGCTATTTATTTAGTGTTTTAACAATTTCTTCCAATTCATCACAGAAGATTTTTGCTTCTTCTTCTGTATTGTAAAAGTACAATGAAGCTCTTGCTGAACCCTTAAGATTGTGTTTGTTGAACCAGGAATGTGCACAATGCATCCCTGCCCTTATTGCAATCTTTTTTGTATTGTCAAGTAGTATCGCAATGTCAAAGATGTCCATTCCTTTTACATTGAAACTTGTGATTCCGCATTTCTTTTCCCAATCCTTTACCCCGATAATATTCAAACCTTCAATTCCAGATAATCTTTCTGTAATTATTTTGTTCAATTTTCTTTCATGCTCTTCAATATCCTGCAATCCAATCTTTTCAAGATATTCACAGGCTTTTCCAAATCCAAGCATGCCTGCAACATCCTGCAATCCTGCTTCAAACTTTGTAGGAACATTTTCAAATTCAGCTGTTGTGTATGTTGAATTGTAAACAGTATGCCCGCCAACCATAAATGGATCCATATTTTCCAGCAATTCTTTTTTTCCATAAAGGCAGCCTGTCCCTGAAGGGCCGCAAGCTTTATGCCCTGAAAAAGCCAAGAAATCAACATCAAGTTTTTTTACATCAATCTTTGAATGAGGTGCTCCCTGAGCAGCATCAACCAAAACATAAGCATCAAAATCATGCGCTACTTTGATTATCTTTTCAATCGGCAAAATATACCCATCAATATTGCTAGAATGTTGAATCGCAACTAACTGAGTTTTATTTTTCTGCAATGCATTCTCAAAATTCTGCATGGAGAATTCTTCATTTGCATCAGGCTCTACTATTATATGTTTAATCCCTTTTTTCTTTTCCAAAAACTGCCAAGGTACTAAATTTGAATTATGCTCTCGGTCGCTTGAAACAACCGCCTTTCCGTTTTCAAACCTGAAGGAGTTTGCAACAATATTTATTGCTTCAGTTGTATTCTTTGTAAGTATAATTTCATCAGAGGATTTTGCATTTATGAAATGCCTTATCTTGTCGCGTGCATTTTCAAATTCCTCAGTTGCTTTTATTGCAAGCTGATGATTCGATCTGCCGGAGCATGAGGGAAATTCTTTATAATATCTGGAAATTTCTTCAACAACCTGATTTGGCCTTAATGTCATGCAGGCATTATCAAAGTAGATAATTCCTTTTTTTAGAATTTCAAAATCCTGCCGAATTTTTTCAACATTCATACTGTAAGTAGCCTAATTGGGTTTTTATAAACTGCAGTTCTGCATTTGTTTTTATTTTCTCGGCTTTTCAAGGCTTCTTAAATTTTTTCTGCCAGTACTTGCCCTTGCCCTTATTGCAATTGGGCGCATGTAACTATTAGAGCCTTTGCGTTTTGTTACTGATCTTCTTTCTTCAGGATTGATAATCCTAAATACATTTTCCTCAAGACCATATCTGTGTTTGGTGTTTAGATAATGGGTAGGCCTTAGTGTTATTTGATTAGAATCATTTTTTTCAACAACCGCAATAAATTCACTACGTTCTATTCTGCCAACTTTTATAGGGCACCAATTTACCATTACAATGTCCCCTTCATCCAGCGGTTTTTTTAAGAAATGAATATCGTCCCACTGAATTGCTTCTCTATGATCTAAAATAGCCTTTGCATTAACCGCCTTTCTCCTTACCCCAAAAGGGATTCTATCCCTGAATAAGTCTTGCCTTAAGTTTCCATTCATCTCAATATCCTGAGTTTCAAAAACAAGCCCTTTTCTTACAGAAAAAACAGCCGCTCTTTTTCCAGCATCTTTGTTTGGCCTTCTTGAAGGCCTTTTGCTTAATCCCAAATGCTCACTATCATTCCTTTTTATGATTTGTTACTTAATTTATTTTCCAATATTCTTATATTAATTATATGCCTTCCACCATTTTTAACTTAATTAGATTTCAGATCAATGGTGTTCAGAATACTCGTGATGTTCTTCATGTGAAGTAACTGATTTATTTTTACTCATATAAAATATTGCAATTGCAGCTATTATCAGGAAAACAATTAGCATTGCGTCTACTCCTTGAAAGGTGGAATATGTTATTCCGCTTAACAATATTCCAATCTTCCCAAGTGCCCCTGTAACAAATAGCGCATAAAGCACAGCAATAGCCAAAAGTACTGTGCTTAGATTGCTGTCAATCTTTAGTTCCATATTACTTATTAACTCTAAAAAGTTTAAAAATCATTCTTAATGCCTAAATTATGCTAAAATGGGCTGAATATGATAAAAAATAAGGAAATAAGGCGATTTCGCCTTATTTTTGATATACGCCCTAGGTGGTATTTACTACTAATTCACCAACATTTACTGCTGTATTCTTAGGCAAGGTGTTTAGGTCCTCATATTGCATTCCATTTAGGAAATCCATATTTGTGAGGATATATTTGTCCCCATTTATTATTCCTAAGTTTGACCAAAGTTTCTTTACTATAAAATAGGCATTCATATCCCCAACATAAACAACAGCAGGTACTTTTGTAATGCCCCAACTTAATACTGTATTCAGGTTTGTTGGTTCTCTTACATCTGCATATTTATTTTCAATTACTTTGAAACCAAATGCCGCGGTTAATGCAGTATTTAGGTCAGAGGCTGTAGGACAAGTAGTGCAATTAGAATCAATTATATAAAATGCACTTACATATCCAACCAATCTATTCTCCTTTATGCTAAAATATACTGGATTTAATCCTTGTTCCCTGAAAACAAAAGAACCATCACTTTCAGCAGTCCCCAATTCACCCATTGTAGGCATTAAGGCATCATATTCTGCAATCTCCTTTGACAGAATTACAGTAGGAACAGCCGTAATGCTATATTTCTGTATTAATTGTTTTCCTTCATCTGTTGTTGCATTTACTTTCTTATTTTCAACAATTGTTACTGGGGGAACTAATAAGCCAAAATTCTCGGCTTTTGGAACTTCTGCACATTCTTTGCATTCATCAAAACTTAATGTAGTCATTGTTACTTGCCCTAAATATTTTTTCTTCCCTAAATCATAGCTGATATTCGGGACACTTCTTAATACTAAAGAATTATCGCTTTCCTTTGTCCCTAATTGTGCTGCTAACCACTGTGTTTCCAAATCCTTTACCTTTGAAATATCTCCGCTTATGATTAAAGCCGGCAATTTTGCCAAGTTGTATTTCTCAACAAGCGCTTTTCCTTCCTCAGTATCATACAAAACAGTCTTTGTTTCATATTCTGCATTTTTATCAGTATTTTTTATTGCAGTTTCTAAACTCTGAAGTGAAAAACATTTATTTGTTTTACAGTCGCTTAATGTTACTTCAATAAATTGTATTTTTGCCGCAGTCTGCACAACCTCTTCAGGTTTTACTTCCTTTTGGGCATTTTGCATATTTGACATAAGGATAGTGCCCATTACTGCTAAAACAGCAATTATAAAAATTCCAACAAGAATGAACTGTGTATTTTTATCTTTCAAATCTAAATTGAATCCTTTTTTCCCTTTTTTCTCACGTGTTTTTTTGTGTTTTTCCATAATTTCCCCTCTAACTTTAAGTAGAATGTTACTTTTAAAATCATTGCGTTTGTCTAAAAAAGCCGAGATCGTGCATTTTTAAATTTTTTTAACCTTATTTTCTTATGTTTATTGAAAAAGAACTTCCAAATCTTGCAGAAAGCAACAAAAGTCAGCTTAAGGGTATTCTCAAAACCTTGATTGCAATCAACACAGTTAATCCGCCAGGCAATGAAACTTTATTGGTGAATGAAGTAGCAAAGATATTCAAAAAGCAAAAAATAAAATACAAAATTTTCTCAAAATCAAAAAATCGTGCAAATATTGTTGCCACCATCGGAAAAGGCAAAAAGGAATTATTATTTGCAGTTCATTCCGATACAGTTCCAGCTAATCCAAAATCTTGGAATACCAATCCATTTAACCTTGTTGAAAAGAAAGGGAAATTTTATGGGCGTGGGGTTGAGGATAATAAGGGGCCAGCAGCTTCGGCAATTTTAGCATTTCTGCTTTTGAAAAGATATGAAAAATGCCTGCGATACAGGATTTCTTTGGCAATTTTAGCAGACGAAGAGCGTGGTTCAAAATATGGCATGAAGTATTTGCTTGAATCAAAAAAGATTATGCCAGACTATGCAATTGTCCTTGACATTGACAATAATATGAAGGCAATAAGCATAGGTGAAAAAGGCATTTTGAGATTAAAGATAATGTCATTCGGGAAAGCTGCGCATGCATCCAACCCCAAAGAAGGGGTTAATGCAATTGCAAATGCCTCTGCTTTAATTAATGAAATAAAGAATTTCAAATTTGGCCACAAAAATTCTTCCAAAAAGTTATTTTCCGGCCCGACATTAAATATTGGGACAATAAAGGGGGGTTCTGCGATAAATGTTGTCCCTGATTGCTGTGAATTCACCCTTGATATACGGTATCTTCCAAATCAGGATCCAAAAAAAATAATTTGCCAAATTAAAAAAATTGCCTCAAGGATAGCGTCAAAAAACAAAAAATCAAAATGCAAATTCAGGTTCAAACTGCTTAGTGATGAAAAGCCTTTTGAAGAAGCCGAGGATAATGTGCTTGTTGGGTTATTGTGCGAGGCTGTTTCTAAAACCTTGGGCTTTAAGCCAAAAGTTATAGGGCTTTCAGGCGGCACAGACACAAGGAGATTAGTCCATTTTGGGATTAACGCGATTGGTTATGGTGCAGGGAATCATCAAGCACACAAGAATAATGAATCAATTGAAATCAAGCAGCTTCTTGATTTGAGCAAAGTGATTTTGTTGCTTTCATTAACCTTTTCGGAAAAACTTTCCTAATTCAGGAAATAATTTATTTTCCCAGAAAGTAATCTTTAAAATATGAATAATCTTATTTATGGCTATAAATATTGCGTGATTTGCTAATTTTTAGTATCATGCGCGGAGAGGAGGATATTATGAATAAGATTTTTTTAGTTATGCTATTTGTTCTTCTTTTTGCATTGCCTTTTGTTTTTTCACAGGCGCAATGCAAATCAGATGAAGAACTTACAATAGACATCCTAGCATGCAAGGAAAATGGATTGGGTTATGATACATTTGCTGGCGATGATGGCTGCAAATTTGTGAAATGTGTTGCAATTCCAGTTGAAACACCTACAACAAGCGAAACCACTTCAGTAACTTCAATTTTAACGCTCAAATGCATATCAGAAGGTGAACTTACCAAACAAATAATTATGTGCAAGGAAAAAGGAGGCATTTATGATATTAGGGTTGATTCTTCTGGCTGCAAAATGGTGAAA
Organism: Candidatus Diapherotrites archaeon CG08_land_8_20_14_0_20_34_12; assembly: GCA_002779065.1. Lineage (GTDB taxonomy): Archaea > Iainarchaeota > Iainarchaeia > Iainarchaeales > 0-14-0-20-34-12 > 0-14-0-20-34-12. Next base: position 22,889 of record PEXL01000033.1, on the reverse strand, counting down.
TGCAGTTCAGCTACTACAAGTACAACTGGAGTAACATCAGAGCAGAAATGCCAAAGCCCATATATCGATGATTTGATAAAAAAGTGTAAAGAATTAAATTTACACTACGAATATTATATGGAGAGTTCTGGCTGCGAATCTGTAAGATGTGCTGTTCAGCAGATAATATGTCCAACTGAAGATAACCTTGATGAAATAATCAAAAAATGTAAGTCGAATAAGTTGGATTATAAATATTATTTTGATTCATTGCAATGTAAGCAAGTGCAATGCCTTGAGTCAATATGCCCTTCAAGCAATGAACTCGAAAAAAAGATTGCATTATGCAAAGAGGCTGGGATGGAGGTTCAAACATATCCTGATCAGTCTGGCTGTAGAATGGTAAAATGCTATGCATCAGGAACAATATGCCCTACGCCGGAAGCAGTTGAGAATATAGTGGCAAAATGCAAGGAAAAAAAGCTTGATTTTGAAATATATGAACAGAATGGTTGCAAGCAGGTTAAATGTAAAGAACCAGTAATATTCCAAACAATTGAATGTAAAAAGTACCTTGAGAATAATTGTACAATAATTTCTTGTACTGACGGTTATTTCCTGAACACGTGCAAGCTTGAAAACATTTGCCCTGTTGTTGAATGCAAAACATTCAAGGATGAAAAAGGCTGCATTGTAAAAAGATGTTCTAACGGCTATGAAACAAGGGACTGTGATATAGGGAAACCAGTAGAGTGTAAGGTTTATACAAGGGAAGATGGCTGCACAGTTAAGAAATGCACTGACGGCAAGGAATATGTTTCATGCCCTGAACCAACAATAAACTGCAAAGAATACAAGAATGATTCTGGCTGCATAATCACTGAATGTGAAAATGGGGCCAAGAAGAAATATTGTCCGCATACTGCCCAAAATGTTGAGTGTAAGGTTTACAAGGATGATGCAGGTTGTGAAATAAAAGAATGTACAAACGGATACAAAGCAAGCAATTGTGATAAACCAACCATCAACTGTAAGGATGCTAAGGATGACAAAGGCTGCATAATAAAAGAATGTGAGGATGGCACTTCTTCAAAGATATGCCCCACAACAGCAGTTTCTACAACAACCAGCACAACAACGGCAACCCCTACAGAAGTAACCTCAGCTACATCATCATCAGCTACAGCAACAGCACCGGTTGAAAGTGTTGAATGCAAGGAATACAAAAGCCCAGAAGGCTGTAAGATAAAAGTATGCACTGACGGCTTTGAAGCAAAGGACTGCCAAGTTAAAGAATTGTTCAAGAAATTCTCAGCAGAAGTAGAAACTTCACAATCCACATCAACCCAAACAGAAGGAGGGCAGGGTTCAACAACCACGCAAGGAGAAACCCCAAATCTTTTCTTTGGATTCTTCAAATGGTTTAGTAGTTTCTTCGGCGGAAAATAAATTTAAACTTTAATCAGAAAGGAGAATTTTATTCTCCTTTTTTCTATTTTTTTATTTTGATATTTTTATTATTTTCTTTCTACAACCTTCTTTATCCAGGCCATAAAAGGAAAGGAACCATAAACTATTTCGCGACCGTAAAAATGAGGCATTATCTGCGCTTCATTAAAACCCAGTCTTGCAGCAAGCTTTGCAGAAAGAATATCCGCAGCCAATTCCTCTGCCTGCTCATGATTTAATCTATATCTTTGTGCAAAAGGCCCTAACACAGGCTTTGGAAAATGCGCATACTCATGCGCAATTGTGAAAACCCCGTCAACAGTCATTTTGTCCCCATGGAAAACATGCTCTGCTGGCAGATTTATATAATCACTTTTAACAATATGCTGTTCCGATCCCTTAGTTATTTGGGTGTATGCACTAACATGCTCTCCCTTAGTAACGCTAACACTTTGAAATGGCCCATAATTTACAATCTCTTCCTTTATGTTTTTCCTAGGATAGAAAACAAGAGGATTATTTTTTACATTTTCTATCATATGGTAATAGAGTTCTTTATCAATCTCGCTTTTTGTTTCCCTTGCCAATTCTTCCAAAGTTGCAATTGCTTTTTTTCTAAATGCTGTGACAGCATCCCTTCTTTTGTCATTTAGAATTTGGCGTCCAAACAAAAAATCTAGGAAACCCATACTAGAATTAGTCTTATTTAATATAAAAAGACATTACTTAGGGTAATTTTTTAAATGTCTTTTTATAGCTATCACAGTGTGAGATGTTAAAGTAATATATTTTTATAAAATATTGCTTAGTCATAATTTTTTATAGTATCCCACACTGTGCCAAAGGACAAATTTTATATCATTATTTATGTCCTTTGATATAATTTAAAACAGTATCCTAAGATAATTAAGATAGGGATTTTTCCAAGCAAGCAGCATCTTTTATTAAAGCGCGGGCAATTTTGCTGTTCCCGCCGCCGTTTCCCTGGCATTTTTTCAAGATTTTTTCCAATTCTGCCTTTGCATCTCCCTTGCACTCATTTCCTGAAATTATTACCAGATTATTTTCAGATCCAAGCATAATGAGAGAATCTTTTTTCTTTAAAGAAAGCTCTTTTGCAATTCCAAATAAAGCATTTCCATCAATCCCTGTTAAATATTTCTTAATTATCTTCTCTTTGCTGTTTGCCAATTCATCAATTTTCGATTTAGAATTGGATTCCTGCGTTTTTTCAATTATTTTCTTCTGCTCCTTCCATTCCTTAAAAAAGCGCTCAGTAGCTTTTGCCAGATCCTGTTTGGGAACACTCAAATTCTCAGCAGCTTTTGTAAGCAAATCTTCCTGTTCATTTATTTTTGCCAAAGCAGCCAACCCTGTTGCAAAAGTAATTCTTTCAACACCATCCTGGATGGATTCTTTTTTCAGAATCTTGAAGAATCCTAACTCCCCAGTTCTTGAAACATGTGTTCCACCGCATGCTTCCACATCCACAGTTGGAATTTCAACAATTTTTAGTACTTTGCCGGGAACATATCCACCCTGATATAATCTAAAGCCATATTTTGCTTCGGCTTCATTTCTCATCAATGAAAACATTTTCACTTCATAATTTGCTTGTATCCATCTATTAACAAGCAATTCAATAGTTCTCATTTCTTCATCAGTAATATGCTTGTAATGAGTAATATCCAAATGGGATTCGTTTTCTTTTTTATGTGCTCCAGCCTGCCAGGTATGCTTTCCCAATACTTCCCTACATGCTGCATTTAACAAATGGGTTGCAGTATGGTGTTTCATCAAAGCATGCCTTCTCTCCCAATTTATTTTACCGATAACAGTCTGCCCAACCTTAAATTTCCTTGTATTTTCAACATAGTGTAAAAATATCCCTTCTTTCTTCTGTACTTCTTCAACTTTAATATCATTTAAAAAGCCGGTATCAGATTCCTGCCCGCCAGACTCTGCATAGAACAATGTTTTATCTAAAATAATTGCATTATCAATTATTCCTAGCACCTTGGCATCAAATTCCTGCAAATATCTGTCAATATAAAATAATTCTTCTGTTTTTTTGAATTTTGAAACATCAATTTCCCTGCTTATTTTTTCAATTGTTTTTTCATTCTTCTTTGCTAGCATCCCGTAAAAATTTGCAGGTATTTCCAAATCAATATTTTTCTTCTTTGCTTGTTCAGCAATGAATTCCATTGGGATTCCATGTGATTCATACAATTCAACCATTTTTTCATTTGAAATCTTTTCCCCTTTTTTGGCCTTATCAAGCAAAGTAGAAACAAGCACACTGCCCCTTTCTGTTGTACTTTTATATTTCTTGAATTCTTCCCCAACAACTGCTGCTGCTGTTGGCACCCCTTCCTTTAAAGTATAATCAAAATCCTTCAATGCTTCTGCATGTTCAAACAGAATTTCTGGCAGGTTCATGTTTAGGGAAAATTCTTCATTAAAGCCGAAGCACCTTCTTAACAAAATTCTCAAATTATATCCTCCGCCGGAATTGCTTGGAAGCATTCCGTCTGTTGTTGCATATAAAATTGTTTTTAAATGATCAGCAATTGCATAGATGGCTTGTACCGGCCTTATTGTATTCATTAATTCTTTTTTATCATACTCTAATTTCTTTGCGAGTATCTCCCATTCTTTTTTCAAATCTGCACCATCCGCATCCAAAGCGCCGGACAATTTTGCATATCTTTCAAACAGTTTTCTGTCAATTTTCAATCCAGCATATTTTAACATTTTTTTCAAAACCTGCTCAAATGTAATATCATAACTTGTTGGTGTTCCATTAGTAAACCAAGCCAGTCTTTCCAAGCCAGCACCCATATCAATAACCTTTGTTTTCAATTCTTCATATTTTCCTCCAGGAAGTTCTTTGAATTGCATAAAAACGCAATTCCCAAGTTCAACACCATCTGCACAATATTCAATGCAAGGCCCAAATGTTCCGCCGCCGGCCCATACTTCTTCCTGGAAACATAATTTTTCTGGTTTTATTCCTAAAATTTTTGTGACATAAGTAAAATCATGTTCCAATGCTTCATTCTTCCAGTAAAACAGCCCTGTTTTTTGCGAGTTGAATGCATGCTGCCCGAACATGATGAATGAAGAGTAATGCTGCCCTGTTACGCCGACATTTTCAATATCCCCAAATCTCAAGGATGCTTGCGGAACAATTAAAGGATTTCCCGGAGGTTCAATTTCTCCGGAAACAACATAAGGCTGAAAATCAATGATTGATGCATTTGTAAAGTATAAATCATCTCTCCATCTGCAAACAGTAGGATACCTTGGAATTGAAACATGCCCTTTTTTTGTGAAATATTTTTCAATTTCCCTCCATGTTTCAACATAGCCCATATTTGTGGTGCCTTTCCCAATGAAATCATACCTAGCGCAAGTAGAATCTGCACATACATTCCTGTTTGAATCAAGAGACCAAAAATAGCGCCCGCATTTTTTGCATTGTTTCCTTTGGAAACCCTTCTTCACAAGGAATTCAATCTTGTAATGTTTTTCCCATTCCTTGGTAAATTGTTTTCTTAGTTCTTCCTTGTTTGCCATGTATGCAAATAGGAGGAAAACAGTTAAAAACCATTAGAATTAGCTACATGTGCACGGAATCTAGGCATAATCAGCGAATTTTTCCGGAGAAATGTATTCCCCATATTTTTCTTTTGTTTCTTCCAATAATTTCTTTTGCTTTTCTAATATGAGGAACAATTCTTTTGGCGTATCCTTTACCCTTGTCCTGTAAATCTGCAATATTCTTTCAACCTTTGCCAGGTTTTCTGGAACCCTTATCTTAAATTGTTTTTCATAATCCTCTTTTGAATAATCCTTTCCAAGCACTTCTTTAAACAGTTCTTTTAAATCCAAATATTTTGGCAGCAAGCCAATCGGGGTTTTGATTGTGTTAACTTCATTATATGCCCTTAACTCCATCCATTTCAGCCAAACATGTTTGTCATTCTTATGGTTTAGCCATTTTCCTTCCTTGTCCTTTAGGAAATAATTCACTGAAAAAATCTTTGGCTTTTTTTCTAATTTCTTGCTGAATTCCAAATTATTTTTTATATATTTGCCAATTGGTATTGATAAAAAATCCAAATTACTCATAGGGTTAAATTCTCGCAGCCCCTCACACCCTAATGTTGCAGCAGTTGTTTCAGATTCTAAAGAAGCCCCGCCTAAGGTAATCCCATGTTCCCAATCAATTGCCTCTCTCACAGGCACCCAGGTATCACTATCTCTGCCTCCATAAATAATTCCTTGCAATTCTACTCCTTGCGGGTCATGCAATTTTTTATCTACATTCTCAAGGGAATCTAAGCTAAAGGTAAACCGTGCATTCTTGTGCGATGCAGGAATTTCTTTCCCTTTTTCATCCTTTTTTCCCTTGACCCAATCTCCAGAATGGTTAATCCCTGCTTCTGGAATCTTAATGACCATATCATTCCAATAAGGTTTTCCCTCGTTTATTAAAACATTTGAAAAAATTACCTCTTTGTCTGAATGCAGTATTTTCCATTGCAATGGGTCATACACAGTATTTATTCCATCAATAATCCCAAATATCCCTTTCTCTGCATTTGCTGCCATTGCTTTGCTATTAATATTTCTAACATAAGCGATGTCATCCCCGACAATGGTTTCTCCCTCAAGCATTGCAGTGCTTGTTTTCCCGCACATTGAAGGGAATGCCCCCCCAAAATAAGTAATGCGTCCTTTTGGCCCTTTGATGCCTATCAATAGCATGTGTTCAACTAACCAGCCTTCCCTGTCTGCTTTCCTCATTGCCAGGCGCATTGCAAGTTTCTTCAAGCCTATAGTATTGCCGCCATACTGCGTATTTGTGCTGTATATTATTTTATCTTCCAGATCCATATACACCCTTCTCTTCCCAAGGTTTTTGCTTACCTTTAACCCTAGGCCTGCTTCTTGTAATTCTCCTTGGGAATGCACAAATTTGAAAAATTCTTCCCCCTCTTTTAACTCTAAAAATTCGAGGTACCCACCCCTATACAGTAAATCTTCATTATGGGCAACATAGCTTGAATCAGTCAACTGTATTGCGGGGATGCTGAATTCAGAATGGTTTGGTCCCAAACAAAAAAACGTTACAAACAATTCCCTTCCTTCCATTATGCCTTTCAGTATTTCGTGGATTTCTTTTAATCCCTGCTCTCTTTCACTTGAATTAATTTCAGGGCCTAAATCAGTGCCCTTGGGCAGCAAAAATCTTGTTCCCTCCTTGTCCCTGCCTTGGTCATAATAATTATCAAAATGAATTGTATGGTTTGGATTGCTTAGCAATGCTTCTTCTTTATTTTCTAGGGCTTTTTTCCTGACATACTCCAAATCCTCTTCAGAATCAGTGCAGACATATACGCTTGCAGGATTGCACAATTCAACATATCTTGCAATGAATTCGTGTACAGCAGCATTTTTTATCTTTTTAATTCTGCTAAAATGCTCTTTGCCCAATTTTTCCTTCAAATAGCCCAAAACGTTTTCCATTTAGTCCTTAATGGTAATGTTATATCATATTTAAATTCATTCCGCCTTTTCTTTTCTCTTTGCGAAAGAGAAAAGAACCAAGTAAAACCTTAGGTTTTACTGGCCCAATAAAATTCCTCGGAATTTTATTTGGAAATATAGGTTGCAATTAAAATTCAAGGGATTTTAATGCACAATAAAACTGCTAAGTTTTATTTGTGCCAAAAGAAAAGAGAAAAGAAAAAGTCGGAAGCAGTGGAGAGTAAGCCACCTTCTGTTAAGCCCTGCATTTGCAGTAAAGTTCATTGAAGAACTTCGCAGGATTTAAACCTGCCAAGCTTGCTAGCATTCGTCTTAGCGTTTTAAACTTGCTCCCAACTTCAGGCCGTTTCATCCTTTCAAAGAAAACTCAATTTAAATCACAGTAATTCTTTGCAGGTTCGTTTCTGTTCCCAAAGATGCCCTTTCGAGCATTCCCTTTCAGGGTTTGCCAAAAAAAAGTTTTCTTTCTTTTGACAACCTATATTTTCTTTCTTTTTCTAAAAGAAAGAAAAGACGGGGAGGGCGGACTTTCCTCAGAAAACTGCATTAATGCAGTCTCCGTAAGCTAGCCTTCCACTACTTCCTACTGAATACCCTTTGCTGGAATATAAAAAGGTTTTGTTTGGATTTTTTTATTCAAATTTTTCCTTTACAAAAATATCTTCCCAGTTTTTTCTGCTTCTCTCCTTGGGCTTTTCATTAGCATAGCCGATTGGCAGCATAGCTACTGGAACACAATCAACAGGCGCACTTAATGCCTTTATTATGCTGTCTTCATGGAATGCGCCAACCCAAACACTAGCTAATCCTAAAGCAGTAGCAGCTAGATTTGCAAATGTGCAAGCAATAGTTGCATCCTGCATTGCATATAACTCTCTACCCCTAGCGCCGAATTTCTGTTCAGATTCTTTTGGAATTGCAAAGAAAACTAAAATAACAGGAGCTTCTTTCAAACAGTTTTGCCCTAAAGAAGCTTCGCATAATTGCTTTTTTTCTTCAGGTTTTGTTATCACAAGAATTTTTCTTGCCTGCAGATTTCCAGCAGAAGGTGCCAAATAAGCAGCATTCAAAATTTTGTCCAATTTTTCTTTTTCAATTTGTTTATCTTTAAATGACCGTATTGATCTTCTTTTTTCAACAATATCAAAGAAATCCATATTAACCCCAGTTTTAACAAAATTTACCCTAAGACACCATGAACTCTGTTCTTTAGTATTTTTTAGCAAATTACGCTGCTTATTTCCCTGCTGGCATTTCCATCACTGGTTTTGAACCACCTTGCATATTCTGTAAATTCTGCAAGCACTCTTGTTTTAGGTTAGCGGTTGTTACCTTGTTGCAATAGGTTATGTCTTGGAATTTATTTGCCATATCACGATAGCAGTAGTCTTTCGAGTTTATCATAGTTATTTTATCGCATAGTGCAGGATCTCCAGTATAATTGGCTACGCTCTGGTAACAGTTGCTTTTATAGTTGGCTTCCTTGATTTTCTCGCAAACAGAAGCATCCTTTTTTTCTGTTGCATATTTATTATAGCATTCATCTTCTTGGAATTCAGCTTCTAGGCATACATCAGGGTCTTTTTTTACCCCACCTACTAAAACATAGCAAGTCATGCGCTGGTCTTTTGCCAACTTTTTGCACAATGAGGTATCTTTAAGTTTTCCTGCAAGTCCAATTATGCAAATATCTTCCAACGAACCTGATTGGGTTGATGGCATCCCATAGCAGACTGCCAATTGTGATTCAAGGGTAGTTTCCTCTACTTCTGGTGCTGCTGTCTTTGTTTCATCAGCTATTTTGGCTGCTGGGCACAATGTTTTGTCCGCAACAGTTGTTCCGTCTGAACAAATATATTGTGTTACAATCTGTGGCTGTTGAACACAACCTGATAAAATAACAAAAGTTGCTAAAATTCCCAATATTATAAGTATTTTTTTCATGATATTATTAAGCTATTTGTCCTATAAAAAGATAACGTTTATGAAAAAAGCAAAGGATTATTATTTCTATTTACACATACTTAATTATGGGTTGTAAATTATTTGTCGCATTTTCTATATTTAGTCTTTTATTGTTGAGTGGTTGCGCATATCTTCCAGATGATAATCAACCAATAGGAAAGACAGATAAAGAATGCAGCAAAGAAGTACCGATAACCTCAGATTTTGCTTCTAAGATTCATAAGGTTATTGACCCAATTATTTCAAATAATTTTGGTAATCATACAGCGGTCATTTCAGAAAATGTTGAATCAGCCCAACCTGATGGAATAAGGCTTGTTTACTGTCTTCAAGATGATATAACACAACAAAAGATTGATTCTTTTAATGAACAACTTCTTAAAAATAATAAAAACCTTAAATTAATTTCAGATTCAGTAAATATTGCTTCAGCCGAATATGTTTATCAAGGAATTTTTGCAGATGAATCGCTTAACCTAAATTTTAATTATTATTATACATTAGTTATGCCGCACAAAATAGAAATAATCGCTAGCCCTTTTATGCCTTTAACTAATTAGTTTCTTTTTCTTTTTTTGAAAATAATTTTCTCTTTTTCTTTGAAAGACCTATATTTCTTTTTCTCTTGGGAAGAGAAAAAGAAAGATGGTGCAGGAGGCAGTCCTCAAAACTTTTTAACAAAACCAGTTAAAACAAAGTTTTAACGGTCCTCTAAACTTCTTTGAATTTTAGAAGGAAGTTTTATCAAAAATTGCTCTTCGAGCATACGGCCTATTTCCAATCTCCGATTGGCAGTGCAGGGAGGAGGACTCGAACCCCCGAAGGCACTAAGCCACTGGAAATTTCACATTTTTATTGAAAGATGTCCTGAATCCAGTCCAATTGCCACTATGGGATCCCTGCTAATTCATAAATTGTTTTGAGTCTATCTTTTCTTTTAGGTAAATATACTTCCGTCAGTAATCCTTTTAATCTTTTTATTTGGGATTTTGGGATAGTAAAATCGTTTTGTTCATATATTTCATTTTTATAATGGATCCCATAATGTTTAGCTGTTATGCCTATTTTGCCAAAATAGTCAATCAATTCGACAACTAATTTTTTGCTTCTAAAAGTGCAACCCATGGCTTTACTGTGCTTTCCTATGTCACTATCAATGAGGCCTGCAATAAATGGTATCACTTTTTTTGGGTGCAATGTTTTTATGATTTGTGGGATCTCAGCTATCGAACTTTTATTGCCAAAAGGCAATCCTACTATTTTATTAAAAAATCTAGTTACTGATTTGTGTCGAATGGTTAGCATCCAAGCATTTCGATATCTTAAATCAAATCTCCTTATCCCAAAATTTTTCTTGAATAGGGGAACTATCTGTTTTGTTAGGAATTTCTTATGCTTACTTATTATTTGCAGTTTATAGTCATAGTTGTTACCTTTTATTTTAGTCCTTGGCATGCTGCCATCACCCAAAATTAGGCCTGTTAGGTAAATTAAATCAGCAGATAATTCAGTAGGCATCCTAATAGGTTCCTTAGTACTGCTAGAAACATATTTTAGATTATTGCAGATTTTTCTAAGTTCCAATTTACAGTTAAAATAATATAACTTTTCTAAGGCGATTAATGGGATTGAAGCCCTTCCAATAAACCAGTCTTTTAAAGTTTCTTTTTTAATTTGATAAGGGATTAGTTCAACCCATTTTTTTCTCCAATCCTTGTTTTTGTGTTTAAGTTTCTTGTCAATTGTCCTAAGACAATTTATAATTTGTTTAGCCTTTATGTTTTTATCGTCAGGATTTTTGCAAAATTTTGGCAGTATAGTATATGCCCTAAGACATTGTCTCAATGAAGAATCCAATTCAAGATCATGTAATTTGAATAGATTTAATCTCATAGAATTAGGTTCTTTTTATCAATTAAATCCTTTTTGGAAGAGTAGATTTCCGCTGAACCTAAGGAAGTTCATGGCTTAATGTTTCAGTATATTTTCCTGTTTCAATCCTTGCAATCATTCCATCAACAATGTAAATCCTTTTTGTTGCATATTTCAATAAGTTCTGGTCATGTGTCACCATAACACATGTTTTCTCTTCTTTTTCATTTAATTCTCTAAGCAAAGAAATTATTTTCAACCCGGTAATTGAATCTAAATTTCCAGTTGGCTCATCTGCCATTATGATTTGAGGATCATTAATTAAAGAGCGTGCAACGCTTACCCTTTGCCTCTGGCCTCCTGATAATTCAGATGGCTTATGAAACATTCGTTCTTCCAAACCCACAATTTTCAAAAGATTTTTTGCCCTTTTAATTACCTCATTTTCATCAATCTTTAATGGTTCTGTGGGTATCATAACATTTTCTAATGCAGTGAGTGTTGGAATAAGATTAAATGTTTGGAAAATAAAACCAACTTTCTTTCTTCTTATCAATGTAAGCTCCCAATCATCAGTTGTTGTAATATCCTTTCCTTCAATATATACTTTGCCTGAAGAAGGATGATCTAACGCACCCAAAATATGCATCAAAGTAGTTTTTCCTGAACCAGAAGGGCCAACAATCATCGCAAAATCTCCTTTATTGATTGTTAAAGAAACACCACGCAGTGCATTTACTGTTATTTTTTCCATCTGATAGTCTTTCTTAACTTCAATAGCTTCAATTAATCCTTGAGATTTTTTTGCCATAATGATCATTTAGTAAGTCATAGCTTCCACAGGGTCTAATTTAGCTGCCCTGTATGCAGGATATAACCCCGCAAATAAACTTAAGCCAATAGCAAATAATGCTGATTGTGTTAATAGTTCTTGGGTTATAACTGAATCTAATCCAAATAAAATATTTAAAATATAGGTTAAACTTAAACCAAGCAATAACCCCAATAATGCCCCTATGACCCCTATCAATGCAGCTTCAATTAAAATCATTTTGATTATATGTATTGAAGACCATCCGCCCGCTTTTAATGTTCCTATTTCTCTTTTCCTTTCCATAACATTCATTAACATTGTATTTATCACGCCAATTGCAGAGACAATTGCGGCCAATAATCCAACAAGTATAACGACCATTCTGAAATTTCCAAGAACCGAAGAAAATTGATCTGAATAATCTGATGATGTCGATGCATCAAGTTCATTTCCATATTTGAATTCAATTATTTTTTTTATCTTGCCATCATCCTTTGCATTTTCGAGTTCAACATAGTAGGAATTCACTTTGTCAACAGGCAAGGCACTCATTATCCTAGCATCATCTAACGGTATTACAATAATTGTTTCCATTAAGGAGGACTCATTTTTCATTATTCCTACAACCTCAAATGTTTTATCCCCCAATTTTATCGAAGATCCAACAAATTTATCATATGTTTCAGCAACCTTCGCCCCTATCATTGCTTTTTTATTATCGCTTGGTTGCAATTTTTTTCCTTTATCAAGCTCACCAATCCAGCCATTCCCTCTCATTTTAGTATATTCCATTGTATCCACTCCATAAATAAAAGGTGGAGTACTTGTCATGCTCTCAAGGCTTAAGCTTTTGCCATCTATGCTAGTAGGCATTAGCCAAATTTCAGGCAAAACAGTTCTAACCCCCTGAACATTCTCTAATTTATCCTTTAGAGTTATATCTAATTTTGAAAGTGTCTGGTTTGCAGAATCTTTTTCCATTATTGACAAGCCTTGGAATTGGGCAATCAGTGAATTGAACTGTGAATATGTGCCATCAACAACCGCAACCATGGCAATTAATGTTCCTACTCCAATAGTAATGCCTAGCAAAGATAAAAATGTCCGGCTTTTTCTTCTAAATAGGTTCAATAAGCTTAGCTTTAGCATAAAATCCCATTAATAAAAATAAAAGATGGAACTTTATTCCATCTTTCTTAATGCAAGCTGCCTGAATACCATCTTTATGGTAAAATATGCAAGCACTAAAATTATGATTACTAAAACCAAAGGAACAACTATTGATGGCTCTGGTTTTTTGTTCAAGTAAATTGAGTAATTATCTTCAAATGATTTTTCTTGGCCTAATTCATCCTTATATTTCACAGTCATTTTTATGTTATGTTCTCCTTCCTTTGCAATATCATTTGCAATAAGGTCGAAGATTGCAGTACCAGAATCATCATTGTCAATATTTCCGACATATGCTTTTTTTATCCCGACAATTTCAGGGTCAGATTCTAATAAAACTTCAACTGCTTTTGCCTTTTCTTCACCAATATTGTCAAGCTGCACAGATACTGAAAATGCATCTCCCTGCAATATCTTTTTTTCTTGCTTCCCTTCTACTGAAAAATCAATTCCTGAAATAATTAAATTCGGCTTTCCCAAAACCTCGAAGCTGATTTTTTCTGTTTCCAATTCTGGACAATCAGTGCAATTTGAATCTAATTGGAAAGTATAAGTTCCAGGAGTAATTTTCTTGCCAGGCATTATTTTGAATGAAACTTCAGTAGTTTTGCCTGGTGAAATATTGCCTAGCTGTATCTTAGTATCTGAAAGCACAATAAAATTCCCAAAATCAGATGAATCTGATTTTTTAAGGGTAACAGAAACAGTTCTTGCTTCTCCATTTCCTACATTTTTTACCTTTGAACTTATTGTTAATGTATCCCCAATATGCGGGCTATTGTCCGATAATTTAATATCCTGATTATCCAATTTTATCAATCTTGAGATAGTGGCTGTTACAGAATATTTTTCAGTCAATTCTGATTCAGCTCTGTTATATGTTACATAAATTGGCAGGGTGTAATCAGAAGGAATAGCATTTTCCTTTGCTTTAATCTCTAAAACTAAGCTTACTGTCTGTCCTGGAGTAATTGCATCTGCATGTGCTTCAGTTTTTACCCCCTCCATTACCTCAGGCAGTTCAACTCGTAAGTTTACATTTGTTGCATCGTAATATGATGCTTTGTTTTTTAAGTCAACTTTTATTGTGAAGGTATCATTAGCATATACCTTTGTAGGGTTTAATGATGCTGACTGCACCTCCAAAATATAAGTAGTTTCAAGTACTGTTGAAAAAACTGTTGGGATACTTAAAATCAAAAATAAAATCATAATATAGCTATACTTCATAATTACACCGCCTTTTATCTGAGGTAAATAAAATTAATCATAAATAACCTTTTTAATTTAACTAATCCTCTTATATTTACTGATTATATGTACTCAAAAAAAGACAATAACCTTATTCTGATACGATTGTTGCCGGATGAAGATGTATTTGAATGTTTGGAAAAAGTTTGCAAAAAATACAAGGTTAAGTTTGCATCAGTGGTTTCTTTTATTGGCATGTTAAAGGATTTTGAAATTGCAGCATATGATGGCTCAAGCTATGTTAAGGTAAAAAAATCTGAGCCGCACGAACTTTGCTCAATTCAGGGAAATATTTTAAAAGATGGCGCTAAGTATTTATTTCATTTTCATGCTGTTTTGTTCAACCATGAATTTAAACCAATTGGAGGGCATCTTTTTTCTGCAAAGGTAAATATTACTAATGAAATAGTTCTAATAACTTCAAAAGTGAAAGCACGAAGAAAGCCAGAGCTTGAAGGCATAAAAGGGCTTTATTTTGATTAAACATTTAGGGATATAATGAGCGAATCCAGGAATATTTCACTTAATTTTTCAGATAGGAATATTGAAGAGCTAGTTGAATTATTGAAGACAGCCGATAATCTTCAACAATGCCTTATAAAAAATCAGTTTGAAATCGCGCGTTTTAAAAGTACTAAAAGCACAGTAACAGTTTACAAATCAGGCAAGGTTTTGATTCAGGGAGTTGATGCTCATTTAATTTCTAATGAATTATTGCAGAAATTGCATTTGACTGAAGAAATAGTATTGGGAATAGATGAAACAGGCAGAGGTGAAGATTATGGCATGTTTACTATTGGTGCTGTTTTAGGTGATAAAAATAAGATGAGGGCATTAAGGGACAGTAAAAAAATAGAAAATATGAAATTAAAGAAAGATATTGTTACAAAAAATGCATTGGCCTATTCAGTAATTGCATTTTCTCCCCGGCTTGTGGATGAATTAAGAATGAAAGGCATTACTATGGATGAACTTCAGTGCAAAGCAGTAAAATGTTTCTCAGAACTATTCGATTTTGATAAAAACCTGAAAATTTCTGTTGATGGCAAACCCCTGAATTTCTGCCCTACAATAGCAGAATACTTAGTAAAAGGCGATGATATCAATCCAGTTATTGGTGCAGCAAGCGTTATTGCAAAATATGCAAGGGAACAAAGTAAAAATAAGGATAAAAGAATAAGTTGGGGCAGGTTAAAAAATAAAAACCAGAAATATTAGTTTAGAATTATTAATTTATTAAAATTAAATAGATTATTTTCTTTTTTCAGAATTAAATGCCAATGCCCTGATTTTATCTTCTACAGATTTATCCAAAACAACTTGTTTTGCTGATTTTGCCAGTTGTAATTGCCCTGATTCTTCAAGCATATCCTTTATTGCCCTTATTTCTATCTCCGTATCCCTCTTGAAATCTTCCAAGCGTTCAATCTTCCTGTAAACATCAGTGTTTAATTTAACATAACCATTTCCATTGCCGTTTAGGTTTATTCCAACTAATTGCTGTTCCATTCTCTGTAACTTCTTGTGCATCATATTTGTTTTTCTATCCAGATAAATATAGGGGTTTGAAAAACTTTTGAAAGTAGGATCTTTAGTATAAATAGTTGTGTTGTTATCGGCAACAATTACTGCATTCCTATTCTGTTTTTTTGATACTCTTCCTTTGAAGTAAAAAACGCCGTTTGCTGCAACCAATGCCCCTGCTATGACTAATAATGAAAGGCTTAACATGTTCTGCTCCCCTAACCTTACTTTGTGCCAAACCTTTTTATACATTTAGCTTGGTACCAAACAGCTTTTTGGCATTGTTTTCAGTTATCTCTTCTATTTCCCCAAAAGAAATGCCTTTTATTTCAGCCACCCTTTTTGCTACTCTTTGAATCCAGCTTGAATCAACCCTTTCCCCATTAAACAATATGGCAGGGCAATCTGTTTCAAAAAGTATTTTTTCAATTGGATAATTTTCAATTATTGTTTTTAATGATTCATTTGAAATAATGCTGGGCCCGACTGAAATGAAATATTCCAAAGACATAGCTTTTTTTACTGTTTTTGTATCTGCATAAAACCAGTGCAGCAAAACATTCTTTGCCCCTGCTTTTTCTAGCATATTCAGCACAACACTTTGCGCTCTCCTTGAATGTGCTTCTATAGCCAAGTCATATTTTTTGGCGATTTCAATATGCCTTGAAAAACAGTCAATTTGCCATTCCTTTTGTTCCTTTGTTTCCGCATATTTATAATCAAGTCCAGTTTCCCCTATGCCAATGCATTCTTTTATGTTTTTTTCAATAAAATCAAATGCCTCGTCTATTTCTTTTTTCTGCATATTTAAGACTTCTTCAGGGTGCATTCCCAAAAGAATTTTAATTTCTTTATATTTTTTTGCCAGTTCAATATTCTTTTGCATGCTTTCAAAATCCACAGAATTTGAAATTAACAAGTTAACATTTGCTTTTTTTGCATTTTGCAATTCTTTTTCAACATCTTCAAACATTGAAGCATGGCAATGCGCATCGATTAACATAGTAATTCTTTTATTTAGAAGGTATGTTATATTGTTGCATGAAGATTTTGGCAATTTCCGCTTCACACAGGCACGGGAATACAGATGCTGCAATTAATTTTTTAGGAAAGCATCTTGTGCTGAAAGGGCATTCTTTCAGATTAATAGATTTGAAAAAGACAAATTTGAAATTCAGCACAGGTGATTCCAATGAATATTACACGGGAAAGCCTGCAGTTCTTGATGAAATGCAGGAAATACAAAAAGAGATTTTGAAATTTGATTTGTTAATCCTTGCTACCCCTAATTATTTCAGCAATGTTTCCGCCCTTATGAAAAATTTCATGGACAGGACAAATCCATATTATTGCAATCATGATTTTAAAAATAAAAAAACAGCCTTGCTTGTTATCAGTGCATCTTCCGGAAAATCCCCAAAACTGTGCCTTGCCAATTTGAAAGAATTCTGCAGGATTCACAAAATGGTTGTTCTAAATTCTAAGATTCTACTTGCAGAACATAGCGCTGATTTTGCAAAAAACCATAAATTGCAAAAAGAAATTGAGAAATTTGCTGATGCCCTTTTGGTTAAAAAATAGAAAAAAAGAAAAGGCAAAAAGCCCTTTCTTATCTGATTTTTTACTTTATAATTTAATTCCCAAAAGTAAATTCTTTGAAAGAACATATCTTCTATCTATGTTCAATTCAACAGCTTTTGCGAATGTTCCAAACCTGTTTAGGATTGTGTTAATTCCAACATAGCTGACAGTAATTCCTAAAGCGAATGCTATTCTTTCAGCCAAAGCTATTGGTATTAATAAAATCCAGAATTCAGGAGTGCTTGGGATTGTCCAGATCCACAAAGCACTGCCAATTGCATGTGCAGTGAATGTTGTCCCTAATGATTTTAGGAATAACCTGTTTGAGAATTTTGCGAATAATGGAACAAGCCACATTAAGCTGAAAATCCATGCTTGCTGCCCAACAGGATGCAACATAAAAGCAGCCATGGAGATTACAGGGATTATTGCGCTAATTTTGTTTTTGCTTGTTGTCCCGAAGTAATATGCGGCAAACAACATTGGAGCCAGCCTTATTATATTCACAATCTCAAATGCCTTTCCAAGCAATATGAAATTTGCAATTTGTGCTATCGCTATTGCTAATATCCCTACAAATGGCCCTAGGAAAGCAGCTGGCAAAGGCCCAAAAAATTGAAAGAAGGTAAAGTATTGCTTATCCATCCCTAAAAGTTGTGAATAATTTATTCTGTCCCCTATGAATGCAAGTACTGCAAACATCAGAATGAAAAGAATCCTTTTTGTTGTAAAAAATTCCTTAATATTCATTGATATCCCCCTTATTTTTTAGTAAAAACTATTGGTAGCAATGTAATTAAAAATGTTTACTCCTTCTTTAATAAAATGGATTTGGCAATAAAAGAAAGATTCTTTGAACTTGACTTTCTGAGGGGAATAGCAATACTGATGATGATACTATTTCATCTGCTTTGGGATCTGAATTATTTTAAGATAACTAATTTTGCACTTTACGGTGGTTTTTTAGGCCTATTCCAGAAAATTACTGCCGGCTTATTTATTTTTCTTGTTGGCATTTGTTTAACCATCAGCTATGAAAGAACTTTGAAAAGAAAAGAAGATTACAAATTGCATTTTTTAAAGCGCGGATTGAAGGTTTTTGGTTACGGTTTTTTAATTACAATTTTCACATTTTTTGTTTTCCCAAATAATTTCATTTATTTTGGGATTCTGCATTTTATTGGCATTTCAATAATCCTTTCAATTTTTTTCATCAAACTCAAAGATAAAAATTTGTGGTTAGCCTTTCTGATATTTCTGATTTATCAGCTAATTAGGCCAATTTCCCTGTCTTTTCCCTATCTTTTATTCCTCTGGCCGAATTATTATCTTCCCGCTTTTGATTATTTCTCTCTGCTTGAATGGTTCCCAATATTTTTGCTCGGTTTGTTTGCCGGCCAAAAGTTTTATCCAAATGGCGAATCAAAAATAAAATTAGATTTTTCAAAATTCAAATTTTTAAATCCAGTAAATTTCTTAGGAAAGCATTCACTTTTCATTTATTTCATACATCAACCAATCTTGGTTGCTTTAATCTTAATTGTTTTTAAATTCTAATTAGAATGCCTCACATTTTTCTTCGCAAGAGCTTCTCCGACAACAAAACAACTGCCGCAAACAAGCACAACATCATCTTTTTTTGCCTCTTTCACAGCTTTTTTAACTGCTTTTTTTACATTTTTCTCCAAAACCAAATCAATCTTCTTTTTGGCAATTTTTTCAATCTCTTCCTGCAGGATTTCCATATCTAAACCACGGTATTTTGCCTGTGTAAAATAAATTTTCTTTGCAACCGGTAAAATATCATTTAGCATTTTCTTATATTCTTTGTCATCAGAAACCCCAAAAACAAAAATTATTTTTTTATTCCCGAAAATCTGTCGGATGGTTTGTTTCAAATTGCTGATTGCTTCTGGATTGTGCGCATTGTCAAAAATCAGCAATGGTTTTCTTCTTCTAATATCAAAGCGGCCAACTATTTTTGCCTCTTTCAATGCTTTCCTTATTGCATTTTCTTTAATCTCTGCTGTTTGCGCAATTGCAATTGCAATTGCAGCACTAGCAAACTGCCTTTCCCCAACCAAGGAGAGTTTAATATTTTTAAAATCTTCCAGATTTTGTGATTTTTTCTTCCAGCAAAAATCAAAATTCATTTCTTCAAGTATCATCCGCGGGTTTTTGCATAAAAAATCATTTCCATAAACAAACAATTCTGCCTTTTCCCCCTTGCATTTATTTTTTATCTCCGAAAGTGCTACTTTGTTTTCAACAGCAGCAAATATTTTTGCATTTTCATCAATTATCCCTGCTTTTTCCCTGGCAATTTTCCATAATGTATCCCCAAGTATCTGTTTGTGTTCTAAAGAAACAGACGTAATTGCAGAATATCCTGCTTTCATTACGTTTGTTGCATCTAACCTTCCCCCCAATCCAATTTCAAGAATAATTGCTTCGCAATTTTTATCTGAAAAATATTTTAATGCAAGCAATGTCAGAAATTCAAAGTAGCTTAATTCCAGGGAGTTTTTTTCAAGAAGGGTTTTTAATTCTAAAATTCTTTTATCCAATTCTTTTTTTGCAATGTATTTTCCATTAATTTGTATCCTTTCCCCAAAATCTACAATGTGTGGGCTTAGGTACAAACCAGTTTTATATCCTGTTTTTTCAAAAATTTTTGCAAGCAGGCAGGCACAGGAGCCTTTTCCATTTGTTCCGGCTACTTTAATGACTAGCATTTTCTTCAAAGGCACAAATTCAAGGGCTTTTTCCATTCTGTCAAGCCCTAACCTTATGCCTTTGCCTTCTAAAACGTTAAGATATTGCCAAGATGCATTATGCTTCATGTTTTCCCTATTTTGGATAAATGACCTAATTAGTTTTATAAACACAAAATGTCTTATTAATATGTTGAATTATTCTTTGTTTTTGAAAGGGTGAAAGTATGGATAAAGTTTACATAATATTTGGTTCAAAGTCGGATTTTGAGGTTTATGAATCTGTTTTCAAGGAGTTGAAAGAAAGGAAAGTGCCAAGCACATTAAAGACCTTTTCCGCGCATAGGGAACCAAAGCAATTGATAGAATATTTATCTATTGAAAACCCAAAATTAATAATAGCCGGGGCGGGTTTATCATCAGCTTTGCCAGGTTTCCTTGCTTTGCATTGTGATGCAACTGTCATAGGAATCCCGGTTTCAGCAAATTATTCTGGTTTAGATGCATTATTAAGCACACACCAGATGCCTTCTGGAATCCCTGTTTTGGGCACAGGGATAAATGCTTCAAAAGTTGCAGCAGAGTATGCTGAACTGATTTTCAAAAGCAAATTTTCAAAGATTGTTTTAGTGAGAAGAAGCAATGCTATGGCAATTCAGAATGCAATTAAAAAGGCAGAAGAAAAATTAAACAATGAAAAAATTCCATTCGAAACAATTACTGAAGCAGATTACAAAGAAAAGGATGCAATTTACCTGGACTTTCTAGAATTAGAAAAAACTAAAACAGTAGACAACAAGGGCAAATTCGTTTTGTTTATCCCGGTGAAACTTGATAGCAATGAAAAAGATTCGCTAAAATTGTTGGAGCTTACGAAGAATGGTTTGTGGTTAGGGCTGAATAGGGGGGATAATGCTGCCTTGGCAGCAATAAAACTATTAAAGCAAACATGATGGCTATGTGCAAGTAAGCATTAAAATACCTATTTCTCTAATCTTTCTACTATGGGTTCTGTAAAAGATTTGAAGATCCTTGAGAAGCCTTCTGCGAATTCTGAAGGTTCAGGCATCTTTTATTTTACTGATGATTATTCTGTTTTTGATTATGGCAAAATGCCTGATACAATTCCAGATAAAGGCGCTGCTTTATGCAGAATGTCAGCATATAATTTCGGGCAGCTGAAAAAGCTTGGGATTAAAAGCCATTTTATCAGCCTTATAAACAATAATGAAATGAAGGTCAATCTTGTAAGGGTTTTAGATCCAGCAAAGCATGACCTTTCAAAAGAAAAAGGCAATTACCTTGTTCCGCTAGAGGTTATTTTCAGGAATTCCTTGCCAAGCGGCTCTTCCTTGCTTAAAAGGCTGGCAAATAAAGATGTTACCTTGGCGGATTTGGGTTTAAATGAAATGCCTAAAGAAGGCACAAAATTAAAACAGCCAATTTTGGATGTCAGCACGAAGTTGGAAGAAAAAGACCGCTACTTGAAATGGGCTGAAGCACAGAAAATGGCTGGCCTATCGGATGAAAAGATGCAGGAATTGAAGGATACGGCATTAAAGGTAAATGAATTCCTGACAGAAAAAGCAGAATCTCTTGGCTTGGAGCATGCTGATGGCAAGGTTGAATTTGGCAGGGATGCAAAAGGGGAATTGATGATTGTTGATGTTTTGGGTACACTTGATGAAAACAGGTTTTTGTACAATGGGATACATTTGAGCAAGCAGGTGCTTAGGGATTATTACAACCAGACGCCTTGGAAGGAGGAATACATGAAAAAAGGTAAACTAGCAAAGCCGCCAAGGCTTCCAAAAGAATTAATTACAATAGTTTCCAATATGTACAAAGCAGTTGCAGAAGCCTGGACAGGCTCAAAGATATGGGGTGCCCCAAAAATTGGAAAAGTGGTGGAAGATTATCAGGCATTCTTAGATAAAATGCCTAAAAAATAAATTATGTTGATGGTGTAAAAATGGAAGACATTTTTGATTTTGTAAACCCGATTGATTTTAGGTATTATGGAAGAAATGAAAAGCTGAAAGAATCCCTTGGAAAATATTTCTCAGAAAATGCCCGCATAAAATACCAAGCAAAAGTTGAATTAGCTTTAGTAAAATCTTTGGCAAAAAGGAAGATGTGCTCGCAAACAGCAGTGGATGAAACCAAAAAAGCAATTGAGAAAATTACTGCGAAAGAGGTTTATACTGAAGAGGACAAAATAAAGCATGACATAAGAGCGTTGGTAAATTGCATTAGGAATTATGTCTCCGAAGATTCAAAAAGATTTATCCATTTAGGCTTGACAAGTAATGATGTAATTAATACTGCTGATTCCTTGCGCTTTAAGGAAGCTACTTTTGAGATTTTATTGCCTGAATTGAAGAAAAGAAATTTAGAAGAAAATAAAATGAATTTCAGCGAAGTTGCTAATGAACTTAGGAAAAAGAATGGCAAAGAATTCCTTGCGAAACATATGTTTGACTTAATCAAGAAAAGCGATTCGGAGAATTTTGTTTTGAGCGGCTTGAGAAGCCCTGAGGACGTCAATTTTCTTAAAAGTAAGGTTAAGGATTTTATTTTGATTGAGGTTCGGGCCAGCAAGCATGTTCGCTTTCACAGAAGATCGAATATGGATCCGGTAAGGTATCATGATTTTTTCAAGCGTGACGAACAAGATTTGAAAGAAAAGGGCCTTGCATATGTATTGCAGATGACTGACGCTGTTATTCACAATAATACTTTGAATCTAAAAGATCTTGAAAAAGAAACCGTTCAAGTAATCAAACTATTGGTTAATCAATAATTCAAGCGATTTAAAGCTCGAAATAGGTTTAAATACTCTTTTACACAGCAATATTACAGTTGTTTAGCATGCAATACAGCTTTAGCAATAATAGCCCTGAAAACTATTTCTAATCGTTTTTCACCTATTCTTGAAACAAGCAAGAAGCATGCGCTAAAATATAACACAATCAAAAACGGAGGATTGTAAAATGACAGGCATAACTGAA
>PEXL01000029.1 GCA_002779065.1 Candidatus Diapherotrites archaeon CG08_land_8_20_14_0_20_34_12 | reverse complement strand
AAATGAATTTTATTAGGAAATGTAGGTTACCAAAAGAAGAAAAGAAACTTAGTTGTGCCAAAAGAAAAGAGAAACTTTTAAAATTGTAAAAGAGGTTTAGTATGAAGAAAATTTTTGGAATTTTTTTGCTGATTTTAATTATATTTTCTGGCTGTGTACAGCAGAATTCGAATGCTGCAAATGACCAGAATGTTCAAGGGGGTAAAAATGTGTTATCTGAAATTATTGAAAATGGAGATACTATAAAGGTTGAGTATAAGGCATTTGTTGGCAATGATATGGTTGATTCATCAGAAAAAGCAGGTAAACCTCTGGAATTTAAGGTAGGGGCAGGACAAATGATAAAAGGATTTGATTCCGCAGTTTTGGGCCACAGGTTAAATGATGAATTTGAAGTAACTGTCTCTCCTGACAAAGCTTATGGTAATAAAGATCCTCAACTAATCGTTGAAGTGCCGAAAGAAAAATTGCAGGGAGCAGATACTGTCCAGAAAGGCATGGTATTAACCTCTGCAGACAAGCAATATTCAGGGATTGTTGTTGAAGTAAAGGATACAACAATTAAGGTTGATTTTAACCATCCTTTAGCTGGGAAAACAATGAAATTCTGGATTAAAATTGTAGGGTTGGAGAAAAAATAAAATCAAAATAATATTTTATGTTGGTGAAAAAATGGAAGACTGCATTTTCTGCAAGATTGTTGAAGGAAAGATTCCTTCAGAAAAGGTTTTTGAGAATCCAAAAATTTTGGCTTTTTTAGATATTAATCCAATAAACAAAGGCCATGTTTTGGTCATTCCAAAAAAACATTCTGAGAACATTTTTGACATTGCTGAAGAAGATTTGAAAGAAGTGATGCTTGCAGCAAAAAAAATTTCAAATGCTGTAAAAAAAGCCACAAAATGCACAGGCATTAATATGATGCAAGGCAATGGAAAATCTGCTTCTCAAGTAATAATGCATTTTCATATGCACATCATCCCAAGGTTTGATAATGATAATTTAAGTTTCCATTGGGAAACAAAGAAATATGCTGAAAATGAAATGGAAGAATTCAAAGAAAATATTTTAATTGAATTAAAAAAATAATTGGTGAGATTTTTTGAATGTAGTTGTTTATTCTGGCAGTTTTGATCCTCCGCATGAAGGGCATGCTGAGAATTTAAGAAAATTATTAAGCATGCCAAATATAGATAGGATCTGCATTGTCTTAGTGCCTTCAACTGGGTCTAAAATAAAAAAGGCAAGCATGGGCCGTAGGGTTAGGATACTTGAGGCGGAATTTGGAAAATTGCTGAGCCACAATCCCAAGGTTGAGGTTATTGTCCCTCCGAGTAATGCTAAAAGAGGGAATTGGGCATCAGGTTTATTTGCTCTTTTAAGAGAGAGATATCCTAAAGCAAGATTTTTGAAGGCAATAGGTACTGATAGACTTGACCATCTTGACCGCTTCATTAAAGACGGATTTTATGAAAAATTCATTGTTTTGAAGAGAGGCTGGCCAAATGAAGATGAGCTTTTGAGGAAAGCCATTGATGCATATCCCGGACGATTAGAGGTTTTTGAAGATATTGTTCCTGCTTCAAGCACAGAGGTCCGCAGAAGAGTTAGATCTAAGGGACACCCAAAGAAAGTTAGTTCAAAAACTAGGAGATTGATTAGGGCAAGAAGGCTTTATAAGTGAGTTTTTTATTTTCCAAGGAATATTTTAATTGAAATCCAAAAACAGTTATTCAAAAATGATTAAAAAACAATTAAAATAACATTTCACCAGTACTGGAGATCAGATGGTTTTTTTGATGGACCAGCTCGAATAAGACTTGATATGCCTTCAACAGATCTTTTTCTTCCACGAATAAAAGCATCTCCGGCACGCAGCTCATAATTTCATACATATTTATATTATTAAGCATCAATTCAGTTGTCAGAACCAATATTATACCTGGCGTTTTGACAGCTTCATCGTGTAGGTGTATATTTATCTCAGCAAGATTCTCCTGCATCTTTATTATTATCTTTTTTGGAATGACTTTAAGTGATTTTTCCAAATTCTTTTCATCAATGATTATTTTGATTGATTCTTCACCCTGAACTATCCTGAGTGCTTCTCCGCGTTCAAAATTAATTATTGAAAAAAGTTTTAATATGGCTTCTTGCGCTTCCCTGCCTTTAATTAGGGCAATATTTACAAAGTGGCTTCTTGTGGATATTGCTGAGTGTGACACTATTGCCCTTGCGTGTTCAAATCTGTTTTTGAATGCACTGTTCTTTGGATACCTTCTAATTGCACTTATAATTGCATCCTCTGTGGAATACACCCCTCTTTCCGCAAGTTGTTTCCCAATATGTCTTGCCAGCGCTCTTACATTAATAAGTTCACGTTGCAGATCTAACTGAATGTGCTGATTTTGGTGGTGCTGCCTATGACAAGCATGGCAATCCTTTTCCAGAACAAACAAAAAGAATCTGTGATGATTCGGATGTAATCTTAAAAGGGCCTATAGGTGCACCCAAATATGACTCAATTAAAGACCCGAATTTAAGGCCGGAACGTGGTGGGGTGCTTCAGCTTAGGGCAAGGTATAACATGTTTGCAAACTTTCGGCCGGTAAAACTTCCGCGATCCTTATTGTCTTTTTCTCCACTCAAATTAGAGAGGGTTTCTTCAGGCCTTGATATTATGATAATACGTGAGCTTTGCGGAGGCATATATTTTGGAAAAAAATATGTAGGAAAAACAGAGGAAGGGCATAGCTATGCTTCAGATGTAATGGAATATGCTGAATCACAGGTTGAGCAGATAGCAAGGGTTGCTTTTAAGGAGGCGGAAAAAAAACAGTCAAAACTGCATAACATACACAAATCAAATGTGCTTGCGTGCAGTGTATTCTGGAATGATATAATTGATAGGGTGCACTTAACTGAATTTCCTAATGTTTTGTTAGAGCATATGCTTGTAGACAATGCCGCTTATCAATTGGTTATTAATCCTTGCCAATTCCAGGTAATGCTTATGGAAAATATGATGGGCGATATCCTTAGTGATGAGGCTGCCGGCCTTATTGGCTCATTGGGGTTAATGCCATCTGCATGCATTGGCCCAAAAAAATCATGCTTTGAACCAGCCCATGGCTCAGCGCCATCAATAGCCGGGAAAAATCAAGCCAATCCCTATTCGATGATAGGGAGCATTGCCCTTATGATGGAAAAAGCCTTTTCTCTCCAAGACGAGGCTGATGACATTTGGCATGCTTTATTTGAGGTATTATCCGGGGGATATTATACTATGGACTTAAAGGATAATCCAAATGCAAATAAAACTATTGTCTCAACTAGGGAATTTGGAAGCCTTGTCAAGGAGTCAATTTTAGGTTAGATTTCAAGGGAAAAAAATGTCTAAAGATACTTTATTGGATAAAATTTGGAAACTCCATACTGTGAAGCAATTGCCTACAGGGCAGACTCAATTATTCATAGGTCTGCATTTAATTCATGAGGTTACAAGTCCACAGGCTTTTAGTATATTAAAAGAAATTAATCTAAGGGTTGCTTTCCCAGATAGGGCATTTGCCACAGTGGACCATGTTATTCCCACTGATTCTTCACTTAGGCCACTTAACGATCCGATGGCTGAGAAAATGTTAGTAACCCTCGAAAGAAATGTGGAAGAATGTGGGATTAGATTTTTTAATCTAGGCAATAAAAATAATGGAATTACACATATAATAGGACCGGAACTGGGCATTACTCAGCCTGGGATGACAATTACGTGTGGAGACAGCCACACAAGCACGCATGGCGCTTTTGGGGCTCTTGCTTTTGGTATAGGGACAAGCATGGTTAAGGATGTGTTAGCTACTCAGACCATTGCAATAACAAAACCAAAGGTAAGAAAAATAATTATTAATGGCAAAACGCCAAAAGGAGTCTATGCTAAAGACATAATCCTCAAAGTAATACAGGTGTTAGGGATTAATGGTGGCATTGGTTACGCTTATGAATATTCTGGCAAAACTGTTGGGCAGATGACTATGGAGGAAAGAATGACTTTATGCAATATGAGTATTGAAAGCGGGGCAAGTATGGGCTATGTAAATCCTGATCAGACGACCTTCGATTATCTTAAAGGAAAAGAATTTGCCCCGGCCGGAATTGCTTTTGAAAAAGCAATGAAGTATTGGAAGTCTATTGCATCATCTTCCAATGCTTGTTATGATGATATTGTAAAAATGGACATATCTGCATTGGAACCTATGGTAAGTTGGGGCATCAATCCAGGTCAGTCGATGGGAATATCCGGAACTATTCCTTATCCTAATGAATTGCCTGAAGAAGCTAGGGAAAGCGCCAATCTTGCATATGAACATATGGGATTTACTCCGGGCCAGAAGCTAGAAGGAATAAAAATAGATGCTGCTTTCATCGGATCCTGCACCAATGGGCGCATTTCCGACTTGAGGGAAACAGCAAGGATAATAAACGGCAAAAGCATTGCAAAGAATGTAAGGGCCATTATTATTCCAGGGTCTGAGGGGGTAAAGAAGCAGGCTGAGAAAGAAGGTCTTGACAAAATTTTTATTGATGCAGGATTTGGCTGGAGAGGTCCTGGTTGTTCCCTTTGCCTTGGGATGAATGAAGACAAGCTAAGTGGCAGTGAGCTTTGCGCATCTTCATCTAATAGGAATTTCATAGGGAGGCAAGGCAGCCCAAAAGGGAGGACAATCCTAATGAGTCCAGCAATGGTTGCAATTGCAGCCATACAAGGAAAGATAGCTGATGTACGGAAACACGGTGGAATTAAATGAATGCTTTTAAGATAGATGAAATAAAAGGCCGATGCATGCCACTGCGCGGCAGTAACATAGATACTGACAGGATACTTCCGGCAAGGTTTCTAAAGGAAATAACCTTTGAGAACATGGGCAAATACCTATTTTACGATGAGCGGTTTGATGGTATTGGAAACCCGAAGGAGCACGTATTTAATGACCCTGTGTTTTCTGGCAGTTCCATTTTAATAGTAAACAGCAATTTTGGATGCGGTTCTTCGAGGGAACATGCAGCACATGCACTTAAAAGATTTGGCATAGTTGCAATAATCGGGGAATCATTTTCAACAATCTTTGCCTCGAATTGTCTTTCCTTAGGCATTCCTGCCCTAAAATTATCTTCTTTTGTTATCGAATCAATTATGAAATTAATTGAAGATAATCCTTCCACGGAATTTCATATTTCAATCCCAGAAAAAACTATTGCTTTCAGGGGCAAGAAAATAATATTTGATATTCCGGCAGATGTTGAGAAAATGCTTTTAACCGGCAATTGGAATTCAACAGAAATGTTATTGGATAATATTGGGCTGATTAAGATCACTGCTGCTAACTTGCCGTATGCAAATAATTTTAAGTAGCAGGGGCATTTGTTTGGCCTACCTTGTTTGCATAGCGTTTTATATGTGTACTATTTTTCTTCTTGAACGAGCAGGGAAGATTTTAAAAGGCATTATTGATCCTTTAGTATATTACAAAAGCTAAACTTGCAGGGGTCGAATAGTGGCTAATTTCGCCAGCTTGAGGTTCTATTTGGAGCAAATGGCTGGTCCCTTAGTGGGTACGAGAGTTCGAATCTCTCCCCCTGCATTTTTCTTATCTTGGTGATGCTTTGCGTGCAATGCATTTTTAAATTCCTAATTCATTATTTTAGTAGTTTTTGCAAACTTTTGTTTGAAGGTGGTTAAATGGCAACAGAATCTGATGAAAAACTGATTGAGGCAGCTAACAAAGGAGATATTGCAAAGGTGAAAGAGGCATTGAAAAATGGTGCTGATATAAATGTAAAGAATTCTGTTTCAAAAGGTGAAACACCATTAATAATTGCAAGCTGGAGCGGTCATATAGAGATAGCCCAATTCTTGTTGGAGAATGGCGCAGAGGTAAATGCAAAAGACATGTTTGGCGAGACAGCATTGATGTGGGCCTGCAATAATAATCATCCTGAAATTGTCAAAATACTTTTGCAAAAAAATGCAGATGTTAACTGCTTGAATTCGCTTAATCAATTGCCGATAGTTGCGGCAGCTTCCAATGGTTATATTGAAGTAGTAAAGGCACTTCTTGAAAAAGGTTCACCCATTCCAGAAAATGCACTTATTTTGGCAAAAATGAACAAGAAAGCTAAAGTCTTAAAATTGCTGGAAGAAGAGCAGAAAAAAAGAGGTTGAATTTATGGGAGCAAAAGTAAAAATTAGCAAATTAGATAACCAACTTCTTGAAGCAGTTGATAAATGTGATTTAGACGGAGTAAAAAAAGCATTGGAAACTGGTGCAAATCCAAATGCAAAGGATGAATACTGCGACACAGTATTGATACATGCTGTTGAAAGAGCTAATGAAAAACTTGCTATGGAACTTACCAAATTGCTTTTAGAAAATGGTGCAGATGCAACTATAGTTAATGACCAAGGAAAGACAGCACTGATTATTGCATCTAATGCTGAGGTAATAAATCTCCTGAAAAATCCAAAATGAATAATTTCTGTTTTACCTTATTTTTTCAAAACCTTTTCTTCCTTTAAAACAAATCTCGCAATCAAAAATACGGCAAATGCTATTATTATGAAGTTAATTAATGCACCTAAGAAAGCACCCCATTTTATGGCTACAGGTCCAATGTTTAAGGTAGTAGTTTCCCATGTGCCTGGAGGCATAAATGCGGTTATTATTGGCATTATAATATTATTTACTAATGACTGAATTAAGGTTGTGCATGCCACACCCATAATAAATGCAACAGCTAAACCAACAACTTTATACTCCATTAAAAATTCATTAAATTCTGAGATAATTGTCATGGAATCCCCTCCATTTCTTAACATATTACGCATGTTCTTAATAAAAACATTTTTGCAGTTATTTTTATGTAATTATGGATAATAAAAAAATTTCAGGAATTCTTTTGATTTTTGGAGTATTGCTTTTTGTCTCGGCAATGTGGTATTCTGAATCAATTTACCCTAAATATGATATATTCCAGAATTACATCAGTGACTTGGGTGTTGGCAATACAGCATTTATTTTCAACAACGCAATAATGGTTACCGGAGCAGGCCTTTTTATTATTTCATTTTTGCTTTTTAGGGAATTTAAAAGTACAGTATTCCTGATTTTGCTTGCTCTTGCAGGCATTGGTGCTTTTGGCGTTGGATTATTCCCTGAAAATGCCGGTTATTTGCATTCAGTTTTTTCTGCAATAACCTTTTTGTGCGGGGCATTTTCAGCAATTTATTCAAGCAAATTTATCCCAAAGCCTTTCTCTTCATTTTCTGTTCAATTAGGAATTCTTTCCCTGATTGCAACCCTGCTTTTTGCAACAGAAAATACTTTTGGTTTAGGAATTGGAGGGATGGAACGCTTGATTGTGTATCCTTTCCTGCTCTGGGCTTTTGCTTTTGGAATTTATTTAATGACTTCTAAAGGAAACTAGGTTAAACATTATCATAAACTTTTTTTCTTAGACCTACTGAAATAAGCGTGATTGTTTTCAAGCTAAAATTTATGCTGACGATTACTCTAAATTTGCCAATCCTAAGTCGGTAGAGTTCCAATCCAGATAATCTTTCAAAAAATCTGAAAGGATTTGCCTTAGTATCATTAATTTTTTCTTTTATGCGCTTGATTTCATGTTTTTGCAATTTTTTGAGTTCACTTGCAAACGTTTTGGTAGTTAATACCCCAAACAATCAGATTCCCCACTTTTTCTCAGCATCACTTAATTTAAGGACCCTGCCCTCTTTTATGTCTTTGAGGGATTTTTCTATTTGTATTATCTCTTCTTCGCTGAGCATATCTTCATCCTTTGAGTTTATTATTAATCTTTCGATGACTTCAGAATAACTTTCTCTTTCTGAATTTTTTAAAGTATCTAGCTCAGTTTTTACTTTTTGATCCAACCTTATTATCTGGCTATTCATATAGTATCACTAAGTATACTTCTGTATACATCAGTATATAAACCTATTTTTAGGCAAAGTAATGTTGATTATGCTTTGAGGTTTACTGATATTATTCCAATTTTACAAATCCATTAGAATTTATATCCCAATTAAAGAAGTCTTTATTGTTAATGTAGTAAAAACGAAAATCGTAGAATTTTTGTTCTTGATCTGGATAGTTTGTTTGTATGTACTGTAGAACATTGCCTGGGGGCATGTTTTCTAAATTTGCAGAAGCTACTAATGCTTCAAACTTACTGAAGTCATAAATGCTGACCGATTGTTTAATCTGATTTGATGACATATACTCTTTGGTTGGGGGTGTTTCCCAGAGCATTCTTTCCGAGTTTACTAACTTAACACAAAAAATATTTTTTTCATATGAATACCATTTTTTACCTAAAATAATTCGCAGCATTCTTGAAAATTTTCATATTGATTGATTCACCAGGCAATTTCTTCCCTTCTCTCTTTAATTTTTCCTTTAATTTAGGCCAGCCATATATGTTTGTAAATTCCATAGCCCTTTCTGGGTGTGGCATCATTCCCAATACTTTGCCATTTTCTGATGTAATTCCGGCAATATCATCTAGGGCGCCATTTGGATTGTAGGGGTAAAGGCCATTTGCTGGAGATAAATCTTCTTTTACATATTTGAAAGCAATCATTTTCTTTTTCTTTAATTTTTCAAGCGTTTCTTTTGAGCAGTAAAAGTTACCCTCACCATGTGCAACAGGGCAATAAATTTTTTCAATTCCAGCAGTCCAGAAATTCTTTGCTTGCGGTTTTAATGTTACAAATCTGCATTCTAAAACCCCGCGGGCATTATTCATTAATGCTACATCTCTTTTGTATTCCTTATTGAATGCAGGCAAAATGCCCAAATTTACAAGAATCTGGAATCCGTTGCAAATGCCAAAAACAAGATTGTCTTTGTCCAAGAATTCCTTCAAATCAGGCATTAGATTATTCTTCAACCTGTTTGCATAACCATTTCCTGAACCAGTATCATCCCCATAGGAAAATCCACCAGGGAATACAAGCAAGCGATAATCAAGCATTTTGTTTTTTCCTGCTATTAAATCATTGATATGCACAATATCTGCTTTCATTCCAGCCCTTTCTAATGCTATCTTTGTTTCCATCTCAGAATTTAGGCCATATCCGCTCATTATTAGTGCTTTTTCCATATCAATACCCTAAAAATGTTTCTTTGTATGCTTTTTCCATATCTTTAATCTTCAAATCAACAATTTTCCTGCCTGTTTTAATAATAAATTTGTTGCCTTTTACAATTCCAAGCAATGCTGCATCCTTTTCCATAATCTTCTCAAATAGTTTTTTATTTTTCGGATTTATTGTTACAACAAATCGCGCTTGCGATTCTGAAAATAAATGATAATCAGGCCTTATTTTTCCTGTTTGCAAAGTTAGTTCCATGCCTAATCTGCCTGCAACAGCCATTTTTGCGAGTGCTATTCCCAAACCCCCATAATTGGCAGGATATGCTGCATTAATTAATTCAGTTTCAATAGCTTTCTGCATTTTTTCATATATTTCTTTTGCCTTGTTTCCATCTAGTTTTGGAACATTATTTCCAATCGCGCCTAAATATGAGAAATATTCACTCCCGCCCAATTCTTCAAAAGTATCTCCGATAACATACACTAGGTCATTTTCAAATTTAACATCCATTGAAACTGCCTTTTTCACATCCTGATGTATTCCTATTGATGAAATTAGCAATGTTGGGGGAACAGAAATCGTTATTTGCTTATTTTTTTCATCATATCCCTTAAAATCATTGAACATGCTGTCCTTTCCAGAAATAAAAGGAGTGCCAAATGCTGTTGCAAAATCATAGCAGGCTTTTGCAGCCCTTTTTAACTGCCCTAACCTTTCTGGATCATCTGAAGAACACCAGCAAAAATTATCCAGCAAAGCAATC
This sequence comes from Candidatus Diapherotrites archaeon CG08_land_8_20_14_0_20_34_12, assembly GCA_002779065.1. Lineage (GTDB taxonomy): Archaea > Iainarchaeota > Iainarchaeia > Iainarchaeales > 0-14-0-20-34-12 > 0-14-0-20-34-12. The sequence goes on along the minus strand of PEXL01000029.1, from coordinate 9,436 downwards.
TTATCCAAAGGAACTCCAATAGCTATTAAACCGCGGATTGCAGTATCAATTCCTGCTGCAGCCATCCAATAGGCATCAATATCTGAATAAGTGGGATATGCCCCCTGTGATAATCCTACTGCTTTTTTTGAGTTAAGCACAACTTTTGTCAATGAACTTATTCCCTGCACCCTTCCTTCTCCCTGCACAGGGCTTAAAATCTGCCCGCCCTGTACAGCATGGTCATACTGCGTTGAAATAAATTCCTTTGAGCAGATATTCTTTCTTTTTAGCATGCTCAAAAATATCTTGTCCAGGTTTTTGGGGCACGGTTTTTTAGGTTCAGGGTGTTTATGCTGCACATATTTGGTTTTCAAATGTTTTTTCGGCAAACCATCATGTAAAAAGTCTAATTCAATATCCATTATTGTTTTTCCTTTATGCTGAACAACACATTTCCCTGAGTTATTAAATTCACCAATTACTGTTGCTTCAACATCATGCTTTTTCATTATCTCCATAAATTTTTCCAGATTTTGTGGAGGGACTGCAAGAGTCATTCTTTCCTGGCTTTCAGAAATCCAGATTTCCCAAGGGGACATGCCAGGATATTTTAATGGAACTTTATCAAGCGAAACAAAACAACCATTGCTTTCCCTTGCCATTTCTGCAACTGAGCAGGATATGCCGCCAGCACCATTATCTGTGATACTGTTATATAATCTTAAATCCCGGCATTCTTTTACAATCGCATCGCTGAATTTTTTCTGCGTAATCGGATCGCCAATTTGTACTGCTGTTACCGGGCTTTCAGAATCAAGCGCTTCAGATGAAAATGTAGCACCATGAATTCCATCTTTTCCAACCCTGCCCCCAATAACTAAAATTTTGTCCCCTGGTTTTGCATTTTTTTCATAAAGCTTTTTTCCATTTAATTGAATAGGCATTACCCCGACAGTTCCAACAAATACCAAAGGTTTGCCACAATATCTGTATTCAAAATAGCACCATCCTTGGGGTGTTGGTATACCGGAACAATTCCCGCCAGTATTTACTCCTCTTACTACCCCCTCAAGTATCTGCCTTGGTGCAATTATTGGATTCTGCTTGCCCTTATTTCTGTATAATTTTGGTTTTGTTTCAGGGTCGGCAAAACAATATCCGTAATAGTTAATTGCCGGTTTTGCCCCTAAACCAAATCCGATAGTATCCCTATTCACGCCAACAATCCCAGTAATGGCTCCGCCAAAAGGGTCAAGGGCTGAAGGGGAATTATGAGTTTCAACCTTGTGTGTCACAAGATATTTTTCATCAAATTTTATTGCCCCGGAATTATCTGTAAAAACAGAAACACAAATATCCTTGCTGCCTTTTTGTTTCCTTATTTTATTTGTAGCTGCTTTAATATATGTTTTATACAAACCAGCAGGAACATTATCATCTAAGGAAGCGGCAAAGATTGTGTGCTTGCAGTGTTCGCTCCATGTTTGGGCTAAAGCTTCTAATTCAATATCAGTAGGATTTCTTCCTTTCTTCTTGAAATAATTTTTGATTGCATTCAAATATTCCAAGTCAAGGGCAAGCGGACCTCTTCTTTGCCCGGTTTTTTTATCTAAAATTCCTTCTTTTCCCAATTTTATCAATTCTTCCCTGCTTATATTCAAATCAACTTCATCAGCAACAGGAGTTTCATTTAATTTTACTGCGGGAATAATAATTTTCATTCCATCTTTGCCATATTCATCTATTGTCTTTACCTTAATCCTCTGTATTAGTGGATTGGCAAGCATTTCAGCCAATTCACCCATTTTTTGTTTTGGTAATTTTCCATCAAATAAAAATAATTGTGTAGAATAAACAGCCTCTTTTTCTGAAAATTTTATTTTGAACAAATCTTGGATTATTTGTTTAGCGGTATTTCCAACATTATCTGTTACACCAGGTAAAAAACCTATTTCAATCACAAAGTCAAATTTTTCCAAGGTAGCTTCATCAATAGCATATTTCTGAATCACTGGATTTGAGAGGGATTCGGCAATTTTCATTAAATCGCCAGTACTAAACTGTTTATCAATGACATAACACTCTACAAGTCTGATATTCTGAACCTTAAATCCTAAGTTATTTAATTTAGCGGTTCTGAACTTAATGCGGGGATCTTTGGTATAAGAAATTTCAATTCGGTGGGCCATATAGAAGCAAATATATTGAACTAGAATAGCTTTAAATAATTAATCCAGTGAGCGAGAAATCTACAACTATCAAGTTGTGATTCAAAGGCAGCAAAATGGATTGCAAAGGATGCTTTACGCAAATTGACGAATAAGAAGTTTTAAAATTACTTGCGAATTATTTATTCCTATTGGGAGGCTGATTCTATGTTGGTTAAAAATCTAATGAAACCTTTTTTAAAATTAAATTGTAGAATAACAATAACAAAAGCAGCACAGGCAATGGAAGAAGCGCATACAGGTTCAGCTTTGGTGGAAAAAAATGGAAAATTAATAGGGGTTGTTACTGAAAGGGATTTTTTGAGAAAGGTTGTTGCAAATGGCCATAACCCATTAATAGAAACAATTGATGCAATAATGACTGCTCCAATAATTAGCATATCTCCAAATGCGGATGTTTACGAAGCTTCTGAACTGATGTCATCCAGAAATATCAGGAGATTGGCGGTCACAAATGAAAAAGGGGAAATCCTTGGAAAAATTACTGCCCACAGTATTTCCAAAAATATAAAATATATTACTGGAAAACAAATGCTAGATGCAAGAACAAGGGAAGAGCATTTATTTGATTGATTGCATTAATGAAGAAATGAAGAGCATTTATTTGATTCTTTCAATTGCATTAACTTTCAATTCTGTTAAAGAAATAAGCTGCCAAGAAAGTTGTAGCTATAAAAAATGCTATTAGAATAGAAACGCTAATTAGTATCGGCATACTTGAATAACCCAATAAACTAAATCTTAATGCTTCGACAGCATAAAGCATAGGGTCAAAATAAGCAATTGTCTGGATTATCTGCGGAGCGCTTGTTAGAGGGAATAATGCCCCAGACAGGAAAAACATCGGCATCATTAAAAAATTCATTATTAATTGAAAGCCGTGCATATCTTCTAATTTTGATGCTATTGCTATTCCCAAACAGACAAAAGCGCTTGAAATCAAGAACATTAATAAGATAGTGAATAATATATCTTGAAGCTGTATTGTTACTCCCAAAAATACTGAAAGCAATAACATTAAGATTCCCTGAATTACTGCTGCAGTGCTATTCCCCAATGTTTTTCCAATAACCAAGGTAGTTCTTTTTACCGGAGCAATTAAAGTTTCTTTTAAAAATCCAAATTGCCTATCAATGATTACTGAGATTCCTAGAAACATTGACCCAAACAAAAGTACCATTCCAAGAATTCCAGGGGTAATAAATTCCAAATAATTGCCATTCATTCCCGGCAATTTCATTGCTCCGCTTAAACCTGTCCCTAAAATTGCGAGGAAAAAGAATGGCATTGCCAAGCTTCCAATAATTCTGCTTTTTGACCTTAAAAATCGTATCATTTCCCTTTTCCAGAGGAAATAAATTGCAAGCAATTCATGGCTCATCTTTTATGCCCCCAGGCTTTTCTTCTCATTCTCATTTGATCCTTGCCAGATAGGGTTTCTTCCCTGATAGTTTTTCCGGTATAATGCAAAAACACATCATCAATTGTTGGCTTATGCAAACCAACGGATAAAATTTCAATATTGTTCTTTTTTGCTGCTTCTACTACTTCCAAAATTTTCTTTTCACCAAACTCAACCCTTAATTGAAGCCGCCCCTCCAAAATTTTAGTATCCTTCACTCCCTTCATTCCTTTAAGCGCGTTCTGCAACTTTTCAGCTTGATTTGTCTCAATTTTTAAAGTATCCCCTCCCAAAGAATCCTTTAATGCTTTTCCTGAATCTAAAACAATTACTTTTCCCTGATCTATAATTGCAATCCTGTCACACAAGCTGTCTGCCTCATCCATATAATGCGTAGTTAAAAGAATTGTAATGCCATGCTCTTCCTTTAATTTTTTTATGTAATCCCAAACATGCTTTCTTGTCTGCGGATCTAAGCCAATTGTCGGTTCGTCCAAAAATAAAACCTTAGGATAATGCAATAACGCCCTTGCAATTTCCAATCTTCTTCTCATTCCTCCAGAAAATGTTTTTACAACAGTATTCAAACGATCTTTTAATTCAACTGTTTCAATTACCTCAATAATTCTTTTTTCCCTTTCAGCTTTTGATATGCCATACATTGCCGCGTGCAATTCCAAATTTTCAAAAGCAGTTAATTCTTCATCCAATGAAGGATCCTGAAATATTATTCCTATACTTTTCCTAACGCCATCTGGATTTTTATGAATATCAAATCCATTTACTTTGGCAGTTCCTGATGTTGGCTTTTTTAATGTAACAAGCATTGAAATTAAGGTAGTTTTTCCAGCCCCGTTCGGCCCCAATAAACCGAAGATTTCCCCTTCATTAACCTTTAATGAAACATTATCCACTGCAGTCAAGTCTGAAAATTTCTTTGTTAAATTATCTGTTTCAATTGCATATGCCATATTTTTCACTGAAGATCCACAAAGTTTTATTAAAAAAATGAAAAATTTAATAATTTTTTAATATTATTTTATCTGCTTTAGTCTTTTTAAATTCATTTCTCTTTCAGTTCTTTTCCATAATATGAATACAATAACCAAATAAATAACATAGCTGATTATTTCAATTAAAGATGGGTTTCCGTTATATCCGAAGAGACCTTTCAAGAAGCTTCCTATTATCCCATTTTCATGCAATGCAGGGTAGCTTCCATCTGCATTAACGCTTGGATTTATATCCCAAACATGTTCAATTATCTCAGGAACAATTTTGGCTTCAGCCAATTCATGCATTCCATGTGCAACTAAACCAGCTGCAAATAAAATCAAGAGTATGCTGCTTATGTTGAAGAATTTTTTCAGGTCAATCTTCATTGATCCGACAAACATTAAATAGCCTAACAAGATTGCTGCTGCAATACCCAATAAAGCTCCAAGAATATTATTTTCAGATGATACAAAGCTTGCCGCTCCCAGAAATAGTACAGTTTCTATGCCCTCCCTTAATATTGAAATAAAAACAAGCAAGAATAATCCAGATCTTTGTGATTCATGTATTTCAGTTTCTACTCCATGTTTTAGGTCTGAAGCGATATTTTTCTGTTTCATCATCCACAAAATCATTGTGGTAATTAAAACAGCACCAATCAACATTGTTATGCCTTCAAATATTTGTTCATTTACTCCTTCAAATCCGCCGGCAAAAGAATTGAATGTAATTGCCCCAATTATGCTTGCCATAATTGCAGCCGCAATTGCTACATACACTATTTTATTATATTTCTCTTGTTTTGTTTTTGCTAAATAGCCCAATATAATTCCAATTATCAGCGCAGCTTCTAAAGCTTCCCTGAATGTTATGATAAAACTTGAAAATATCTTTTCACCCCACAACTATTAATTATACTCCAATTGCTGTCAAAAATCTGAATGCAATTCCACTAATTAAAATTGCCAATATTACCTCAATTATCGTAATTCCAATTGCTTTTTTCCAGCCAAATTCCCTTTGTAAGGCTAATATTGTAGCCAAACAAGGTATGTAAAGCATTGTCACTAATGCTAAGGTTATCATTTGCACAGGCGTTAATATTGTTGCAAAATTTGTTGTATTAAAGATCACTGCGAGCATTAATAAAGTAAGTTCTTTTCTTACAATCCCAAATATTAATAAAATGCCGGTTACTGAAGGCAATCCGAGCCAGCTTACCGTAATGCTGCTTAATACATTATTTATGGGATCTAAAAAACCATATGAATAAAGCATTTGAATTATTGCGCTTCCAATGATATATGCCGGAAATACAATAATCAATAAGGATTTTGTCCTTGCCCATGTTTGCTTTAATACTGTTTTTATGTGCGGGAAATGATATGATGGCATTTCCATTATCAAGCCGACAGATTCCCCAGGCAATACCTTAAATGCAATCCTGCCAAGTATCAGAATTAATATAATATCAAAAAGGTATATTGCAAGCGCCCACCAAATATTAACGAATGCTGCTACTGACCCTAATATCACTAAAGTTCGTGCCATGCATGGCACTAAGGTAATTAAGAATGCGCTTATTAATTTCTGTTTTTTTGTCTCCATTATCCTGCATGCAAAGCAGGCAGGCACATTGCAGCCATATCCTAACAATAATGGAATTATGGCTTTCCCATGTAATCCTACTTTATGCATCATTTTATCAAGCATAAATGCAATCCTTGGCAGGTATCCTGAATTTTCCAATACAGCTAAGAGCAAATAGAACGGCAATACATAAGGGATAATTAATGTAACGCCGGCAACAAATCCAGTAAAAATTCCATTCCACAAAATTCTGTCAATAGAACCAGAAACAACGGGGTTCAATGTTTCAATATTCCCCAAAAAATTGGCAATCATTGTTGATATGAAATTCCCAATTACAAATGTCCATACAAGCAAGCCGCTGATTACTCCTATAACAAGCAAATACCCCAAAAAGTTATTCAGTGCAATTTTATCCAGCTTTTCAGTAATGCTTTCTCCTGCCTCTTCTATCCTTACTGTTTCCTTTACAATATTTTCTATAATTTCATATCTTTCCCAGCTTAACACTACGTTTATTTTTTTATTGTAAATTTTTTCAAGCCTTTCTGCGGATTTTTTTGCTAAATCAGCCAATCCATTATTTTTTTCAGAAATTATTTTTGTTATTTCAGAATCATTCTCAAGCAACTTTATTGCAATCCATCTTGGCGCATATTCAACATTTTTAATTTCTTTACCAATTATTTCAGCTATTTTGCCAATCTCTTTTTCTAAATCATCATTGTATTTTATTGTGTTTTTCTGTTTTTCCAAATTTTTTATCTCAATGGTTTTGTCGATTATTGCCTCAATGCCTTTCCCAGAAACAGCGGCAGTTTCTATCACAGGAATGCCAAGCATTTGCTCAAGTTTTTCTTTGTCAATATTTATCTTTCTTTTTTTCAATAAATCAGAAAAATTCAATACCAAAACTAGGGGCACATTTAATTCAATCAGCTGCAGTGTGAAGTATAAATTTCTTTCAAGGTTTGTTGCGTCAACAATATTTATTACGACATCCGGCTTTTCCCTTGCGATATATTCCCTTGAAACAAGTTCTTCTTCCGAGAATGTTGAGAATGAATATATTCCAGGTAGGTCAACAACCTTTATTTTTTTCCCAAGGTATAGCAATAATCCTTCTGCTATTTCAACAGTCTTTCCAGGCCAGTTCCCTATTGTCTGGTTTAACCCGGTAAGCTGGTTGAAGATGGTGCTTTTTCCGACATTGGCATTTCCCGCCAGTGCTATGGTAAAATCAGTTTTTTCATTGCTTTTTAGCCTGTTTGAATTTGAGCAACATTCTGTCATCTATTCCACACTTCTTAAATCTCAATGTAAATATCATTTGCAATTTCCCTGGATATTGCGAGGTGGCTTCCCCTTACTAATATTTTTATTGGCCCTTTCAAGGGAGCTTCAGCAATTATGCTTATTTTTGTATTTGGCAATAACCCCAAATCAGATAGCCTTTGCATTGCTTTTTCATTGCCTTTTATTGCAAATATCTTTCCTTTATCCCCTTTTTTCAGGCTATTTAATCTTATAATATCCTTGCTTAATTCTTTTTCATTCGTGGTTTGTTTTTTGGAAGTTAATCTATTGGAAAGAGGTATTTCTTTTCCATCTGGGCATTTTTTTGGGTTTCCCAAAAATTTTGAAAGTGCTTTTTCTGCATTGTCTGACAGATAATGTTCCATTTTACATGCTTGCTCATGCATCCCCTTTCTTATTTTCAGAACATCATGCAGGAAGCATTCTAATAAACGGTGCTTTCTTTTTATCTTCAATGCAATTTGCAGTCCCTTTTTTGTTAATGAAACGCCTTTATATGGTTCATATTCCACAAACCCATTTTCCCTCAGCCTTTGCAATGCTTCAGTTACACTTGCAGCGCTTATTTTGAGAAAATCCGCAATTTGGTTGGTTTTTACAGTTTTTTTGTTTCCTAGTTCTTCAGATAAATCATATATTGTTTCAAGGTATTCTTCAATTTCTTCTTTAGGCATATAATTAGTAAGTTTAGAAGGGTTTATAAATTTAGGTTGACCTAAAAATTAGTTAACTTGTGTTATCCTTTAAGCATCTATTCCAAATAGCTCCACCAATTGTTTAAAAACAATAATCCCTTCCACTAATTGTTTAAAAACAGTAATTCCATCATTTGGTTTATGAATAAGATAAAAATATTAACATTATTAATAATATTACTTTCTTTTGTTATTGCATTTTGGCTTTATCCCATAATGCCTGAAATAATGCCTTTCCATTGGAATGCTTCTGGTGTTGTTAATGGTCATATGCCCAAGCTTTTTGCCTTATTCTTAATGCCGGTAATTGGGCTATTTTGCTTTATCCTTTTTATAAAAATTCCGGATTTTGACCCAAAAAAGAAAAATATTGAATCATTTAGGAAATATTATGATTATTTTATTCTTATTTTCACTTTATTTCTTTTCTATTTGTATGTGCTTACGATTCTTTTTACTTTAAATGCCCCATTTAACATGACTTTTATGCTCATACCAGCATTTGCAGTCCTCTTCTTTTACGTTGGAATACTGTGTGAGAATGCAAAGCAGAATTGGTTTATTGGAATTAGAACTCCTTGGACTTTAAGTAGTAAAGTAGTTTGGAATAAAACGCATAAGGTAGCGGCAAGAGGTTTCAAAATAGTTGCAATTTTGTGTTTGATTGGCATGTTATTTATAGATTATGCTATTTGGTTTATTCTTCTTCCAGTTATTCTGGTTGCAATTTATTCTTTTTGGTATTCTTATAGGGAATACAAGAATCAGCAGGACCCAAAAAAAGAAAGAGTAACCTGAGACTTTTTTATTTAAATGCAGCAATGGTTGCCCTAGCCACTTCTTTTGCATAATCAATGTTGCATATTTTGGCATACTTAATATAAGACCTTAGCCCTTCGCTTGCCCACCCCTGTGTGAAGGTATCCCAAAATCTGGTTTTCGCTAAAAGAGAATGTATTTGTTCTGACCTTGGCTGAAGCGCATTATGCCATTGGAGGGTTGCTGTGAAATAATTATTCATTATTTTTCTTGCCCCTATAACTGCTAGCTCTGGAATATTATGCCTTTTGGCTATAGTTATTGCAGAATCTCCATTTAATATGCCATTGGCTACTGCGGCAAATAATTGTTTGTTGCCTATCCAAGCGGCCGAGAGTACTGGCTGGCTGAAAGGCTGCCAGGTGAACGGTCGCACTAATTTTATATTTTGAATAAACATACCTCAC
>PEXL01000003.1:813-13440 GCA_002779065.1 Candidatus Diapherotrites archaeon CG08_land_8_20_14_0_20_34_12 | reverse complement strand
ACAGCATAATGAGGAATCATAGAAGCAATCCTCAAAAATTTAATCCTGTTAGCTATTACACTTGTTATGAAAAATTGAGGTGGTATACGTAATGAAAGAGAAAATATTTCTGATAGCATTGCTCTTGCTTTTGTCCTCTGTAGCTGCGCAAACGCAGACAGAGAAAAGCTATGTGTTAACTATGAAATACACACTAAAAAGTGATTCATTTGAATTGCTTGGAATTAATGTTGTTGATGGTGACTCTCCAGATTATGTTTTGGAATCTGCAGATTATTATGCTGAATTTGCTAATGGTGATGGGCCAAAATATTTTTTCAATGTGCCAAATATTGTTTATTCTGAACCAGATCCTGACATTAACATGTTTGATGAACAAGGAAACCAGATTTATTTCCCAGATGAAGCGGATATCATAAATAAAGAAGAGATTACTGAATTTTCAATTGTTTTGCCTTATTCGGAAACATCAGATAAACTTTCCATAAAGGATAAAACAGGAAAGGAAAAACTTTCGGTTGATTTAACTGCATTAAAAATGGAAAAAAAACTTGAATCAGAAATGGCTGAACCGAAAGGCAATAAATTTGATTTCAGCAGGGATGTTTTAAAAAATCCAATTATCTTGCCTATTTTATTAATTGCAACATTGATTATTGCAATAATTTTCGTGAGGGAATTGAAAAATGAAAAACAAAAAAGTTAAGCAAAAAGCAAATAAAAAATCAAAACCCAAAATGCTGGACAAAAAACAGAAAAAATTTATTACAGTAAAGGAGATTGAAGAAAAGCTTGATTCAAAATTAAAAAAAATAATTAAAAAAGAGAATTACAGAAGAGAAACAATAAAAGGGACAATCTTCTTAGTAGGATTTTTGATCCTGTTTGGATTATTTAGTTTTTTAATAAATGTTATTCCTAATTTAATTTTACAAATTGAAATTTTCATTGCTAACCTAATTCTTGCAATATTGAAAGCGCAGGGATTAGATGGCTCTGTTCTTCTGTTAAATGAATTGCCTGTGATTGAATTAATTAATGGCATAAAGATACAAATTTCCTATTTATGCACTGGCTTGATGGAAGCAACAGTTTTGTTGGCTGCAATCCTGGCTTCACACGGCATTGCTTGGAGAAAAAGAATTATTGGCGCGTTACTTGGAATTGCATTGGCACAAATATTTAATATTACAAGAATTCTTTTGACAATTACTTTTATACTGGATTCAGACATCCAAACAATTGAATTTGTGCACAATGTGTTCTTCCGCGTTACATTATTTATTGTAATTGTGGGAATTTATGCGGCTTGGTTCTGGATTGCGACAAGAAAATAACGTTGTGGGAATCGAACAAAAAGGAGGTTGAATTATGGTTATCAAAACAGGGATAAAATGCCCCCTTTGCGGAGGCAAGGCAGTTTTATCAAAAAGCAGCATTAACTTGTTTAAAGGGATAATTACTCTTAAAGAAAATCCAATATATGAATGTATTAAATGTGAGGAAAAATTTGCTACCGGGGATATTGTTGATAAAACTTTGGAAAAAGCAAGGAAGAACTTTGGTTTCACCAGACAGATAATATCAAGTGGGGGAAGCCTAGCAATTACCTTGCCATCAGATCTTTCAGAATATTATGGATTTGAACAAGGTGAGAAAATAAGGCTAGTTCCAAAATCGGAGAAGGAACTAAGCATTATAATCCAATAACGCATTAGGGCAACAAGGAACTGGCTGCAATATATAAAAGAATAATATATAAAGCCTTTCTGGTAAAAAGTTAATTAACACGGTGTGTTGCAATATGGAAGAAATATTGCAGCATATTAGCTTAAAAAATTCAACACACTGTGAGCAAAGTTATATATTTAAGAAAATTCTACTATATAAAAATATATTATAGGGATTTGGATGATTGGGGAGAAACTAGCCGGAATATACGCTTCTTTGGAAGAAAAATGGTATAACCTTCTTGAATTTTTAGACAGTAAAGGAATTCCGGTGGGGGCATACAGCAATTTTTTGGAAGGAAGAGGAATTCCTTCATTTCCGGTAACAATTGGAATTATTGTCCTGCTTATTGCTGTTTTGTTTGTTTTATTCACCGCAACCGCAGGCGTGAATTTATCAGTAAATATTTCAATAAAGGATGACGCAGGCAATGGGGTAAATGAGGTTCATCTTGCGGTAACTGATTCAAAACAGAATTTAATAAAAGAAACGACAGCAAATTCTATTTTTAATCTGAATTTGGGAAATATTCCTATTGGCACTGACTTGACATTTTCAGCAACTAAACAGGGATACGATATTGGATCTGCAGATTTAACAGTAACAAGTGCATCCGGGGATGTTGAAATTATTTTAGACAAAGAAAGAAATCTGATTGAGGCTAAAATAAAACTTGCAAATATTGACACTTCAGACCAGATAACAAGTGCTGTAGTGAAATTAATTGGAGATAATGGCACAGAATATCCTGGAATTTTGCAGGAAGACGGGACATTTATTGCAAGCGGAGTTCCGGCAGATGAGGATTTGAAATTGGTAATAAATGCAGACGGTTATGAAACATTTGAAGATATTTATTCATTTAAAGAAGGGGAAACAAAACAAATTACTTTAGCCCCTAAAAAAATATCCTTTGCAGGAAAAGCCAGTTTACTGATTAATGTTTTGGATAAGGAAACATCAAATCCGGTAAAGGATGTTAAAATAAAAATATTAAATTCAAAAACAAATGCAGTAATAAGTGACGTAACAGAAACAGACGGGCAATTTACCGGCAAGGTTGAGACAGGGACGAGCATAAAATGGATTATTTCAAAGGAAGGATATTTGAATGAAGAAGGGGCAGCAACAACAATTGTGAATGAAGAAACTACCTTTACAGTATTTCTGAAAAAAGGCGGGGAAGAATTAAATGTTTATTTATTGAACCAGATGGAATTTCCAATACCCGGGGGAATCGCTTCGCTATATAATGAGAATGCAGAATTTATTGACAGCAATGTTACAGGGATGTCTGGCTATGTAAAATTCCAGGGATTAGATCCTAACAAATCATATTATGTTACTGGTTATAAAGATGGATTCTTGCCTGCCCGCAAGAAAATAAGTGCTGCAGATACAAAAAGCACTTCATTAAAGCTAGAGCCAACAAGCGCAGATAATTCCGCTACTTTATTAATTAAGGTTTTGGATTTGACAGAGAAACCAGTAAACAATGCTGATGTTGAAATTTATGAAATGCTTGATAATCAAACCTTGCCATTAGGTTATGCAAATAGGAAAACAGATTTAGCAGGGCAGGCAACAATTATTGCACCAGTCTCAAAAACACTTTTAGTAAAAGCGAGCAAGGAATTTGATGAAGGGCAGGAAACAGTACTCATACAAAAATCAGTAAAGAATGAGGTAACTGTTTACCTTGCACCAAAAGCTGATTTAATTATTTTAAATTTAAAGGATGAGAAAGGCAAAGCAGTTGAAGGGCATGCAACAATACTTTCAATAGCAGGTGATATATTATTTGATGGAAATGTTAAGGATGGAAAAATTACATTTGATCCTGAGGATAATGAATCAGGCATTTTACAATTAACATTTAATGATGGTTCAACATATGAGGAACAGCTTGATTTCAAAGACCAAAAAGGAAAGGAAATCGAAGTAAAGGTTTACAAGGATTCTGGTGAATTAACACCCAAGATAGAATATTTAGGGATAATTGATGAGAAAGGAAACGAAGTAGCAGGAATTACCAAGGAAAAATTCTACTGGTTGAAATTCCAATTAACAAGCATGCCTAATTTAACTGAAGTAGGGGTGCATATCAGGGTTGGAAAGGATGATATTAAATTTGTGGATTCACAGGCTGTTGCTATTTATGGATTTGACAGCACGGCCAATAAATTTACAGTAGGAAGGACATATTCTGCCAAGCCAGAGCCGGGAAGCGAGGGAATTGACCGCAAGAATACCGGGACAAATGGAAAAGCAAACAAATGGTTAGACCTTGTTTTTAATCAAAGAGCGGATGTTGAAATAATTAAAGTAAAAGTAAAAGCAATGCAAACATTGCAGGAAGATGAATTTGAAGTTCATTATCGCGCTTGGACAAATGTAAAGAATGAATATTACAGGACGCCACATGATGATATCCTTGATAAAGCAAAATCAAATGAAAAAAGAAATCCTTTGTATGCTAAAACATTTATTCAAGCAGTAAAGGTATTTGATAAGGAAGAATTTGTATGCGAGCAAGCATTTTGCGTTACTTATGCTTTCTATGATGAATTAGAAAATAGATTTGCTGAACAGGAATTCAGCCCCACAGTAAACAGGCCGTATGCAGTTGAATTTACTATTTATTCAAACCAGGAAGGAACAGCAAAGGGAATTTTAAGCACTAATGCAAAGCAGCCTTCCCTTGCTTTTAACAGCTGGGTTGATGGCGGCTTTGTAAATATGCCCGCTGGCTCAAACAAGGAATATGAATTAAGTTTTGATTCTCTTGTAAGCCAGAAAGAAGGCAAAAAAATAACCGCATTCTTTACCCCGGAAAAAGCAGATTCTACTTATATCAGTTTGAAATTGGCTTCTGGCGATAAAGTAATTGACAAGAAATTATTGCTCAATATAACTGAGGAAGGAATTCTTAATATTAAAACAAAACCTGATGCAATAGCTTTGGGAAAACCATTCTGGATTATTGTAAGCGACGCCAATACCGGAAAATTAATGGAGAATCTTACTGTTGCAATTAGTGATGATAAGGGAAAAACTGTAAACACAATTATAGGGAATGGGACAAAGGATAAAGGAAGTAATGGGGAGTATGCTGCCGGTTCTGGATTGCAGGCAGGATTGTATAAGGTAGAAATAAACCATCCAAAGTATAAGAAAGCAGTAAAAGATATTCTTGTTTCAAGGGATGATTTGTTATATGTACAGCCCGAAATTAAAGTGAATTTGCCTTATGCGGTAATGGTTAAGGCAGAAAAATTGCAGGTTGAAAATAAAAGCATCTTTAATATTACAAATATTACATATGAATTGAAAACAGACAGTGAATTTGATGAAAATTTGGGTGTCAAAATGGCGCCAATGGCAGCAATTGATGCTGAAAAGAAAGGAATGTTTGATTTATCTGTTACATATAAGGGGGATAAAGAATCAAGAATACATTCAGAAGCTGAATTGATAATCAGGGGAATGGTAAATGGATTTTTCCCTGTGCAGGCAACCACAAAATTAATTGTGACTTACAATAAAGAATTGGAAGAGGATTGCTTGGAGATAGAACAAAAACAAGTGACATTTTCATTGGTTGGAACAGCAGGGACACAGGGAAAGGAAAAGGTAAAATTAACCAATAAATGCAAGGAAGCCTTAAACCTGAAAGCAGATATTGAAGGGCTGAAAGACAGTGCCCAGTTGGATATTGGAGCCCCGGCTTTTACATTAAACGCAGGGGAAGAAAAAGAAATTGAATTAACAGCAATTAATAAAATTGACAGGTTATATTCACAGGCATTGCAGCAAACATACAAGGTTTATTTTAAAGCAGCGCAATTAACAAGGAGTATTCCTTTGATCGTGATTTTGAGGCACCCATTATATTTGTTGATAACAAATAACAACATTGTGATGTGGCTGAATGAGAAGGAAAATAAATGGGAAGCAAATGCCCAGCTTTATATGAGAAATGTTGGGGAAAAACCAATTAAGTATATTAGATTTGCAACATTAAACAAGCCGCAGGCAGTATTTGTTGATGTTTCTAATTATGTTCAGAATTACATGGCAAATCCAAATCCATGGGAAACAGGGGATCAGGCACAAACATATTATAACTCAATGAATCAGATGTACAACACTGGAATGCCTGCTGGAAGCAATTATGGTTATTTAAATCCGCAGTATACACAAAATATGACATTATTGCCTGGGCAGGAATTATCCCCGCCCGCAACAATTACTGCAAAAGCCTCTTCAATTAAAGACTTGAAAAAAGGCCCGCTTAACGCAAAGGTTATGATTTTGGGAAATATTGAAGGAAGGGATTACCCATTAAAAGTTGTAGATATATGGTTATATTTCACAGGGACGGAATGTTTAAGGGTAACAGAAAAAGAAGCATTAAATTTTGAAAGTGAAGAATCTAAAGAAGGGGTAATGACAAAAGAATTGGAAATTTATAATGCCTGTGCAGAAGAAGTAACTGCATTAACACCTGAAACAACAAACTTGGGTGCAAATAAATTATCTTTATCACTCCCATCAAAAATTATTATGGCCGGGCAGAAGGTAAGCGCACAGCTTGTGCTTGAAAAAGGCGGAGATTATAGTACCGGAGAAAGCCCATTGCAGACAAAGATAAAAGGATTATTGGCAAGAAGCCAGCAATTTACATATTCAGCGCCATTAAATATTACTGTCGTGCTTGGGAAGAAATTTGCAGCAAAAGGAAAATCTACCTTGGCAGAGAATTTGCCTATCTGCAATAAAGAAGGAAAAACAATGGCTGTCAAATATCCTTTAATAAATGAAAAGGATTGTGCTGAAGGATATTGTGATGCAAAGGCTATGTCTGCTTTCCTTTTGAAAAGAGCGGATAGCAAGGTTAATCTTGTTAAAAAGAGAATCAAGGATGGGCAGAATGATGCCCGCAATTTCAATTGTGCAAAAACTGACTTTTGCACATTTACTGAATTAGGAATATCTTCTTCATTCTTCAACGTATTCCTGCAGAATGATGCAGTTACCGAAGATTTATTGCAAGCGGTAATGGAAAAAGAAAGCTATTTGAATCTCAAAGGATTTGTAATGAGAACAAGGGATATAACTGCCGAAGATTTGAGTTCTGCATTTGAAACAAGGACAGTTTTGGTAAGTTCAAACATGATGGGCTGCGGAAAATATAAAGTAACAATAACAGGAGGGGCGCAAAGAATAGGAAATAAATTAACTGAAGATGATTTAGCTGTAATAATCAGGGTGGAAAAGGATGCAGTTACTGATGAATGCCTGCCCCGTGTTTATAATACGCTTAATTTCCTGCCAAAGGATTTGGGATTAGACCCTGAAAATTCATACAATACCTGGTTAGGGACAGTAAGCCTGACTGAGCAGGGATTGGCACAGGAAAACAAGCAGGATATGAAAAATATTGCTTTGGAATTCTCAAGAAATTTATTCAACAGCGAGAAAAGATTTGGTGAATTCAATTCAAACAAAGTAAGGGTTACTTTAGGAAATACTGAAGGAACTTTAATGAAAATTGCAATTGACCCCGGGTATTCCCCGGATAGTGCAGACAAAAGAGAAATTGTTGTTACAGTAAATAAGGACTATTTGAATGTTGCAGATCCTGAGAAGAAGAAACAGATATTGGCCGAGATAGCTGCTGCAATAAAAACAATTGTATCGCAGAAATTCACCGGCTGCATTTCAGAACAGGGCGATTATTTACTGGTAAAGAATCTGCCTAAAGGGATTGAATCTTTGGTGATAAGGCCAAAGGAACAAAAACTTGGGCTTTTATTCAAGCAGGAAAGCTGTGTTGATTTTAATGTTGTTGGCATCATAAAAGATACAGAATTAGAATTGCATTCAAATTGGGGCTCTTTAGACAATAAATCAGGATTGAAGGAAGCATACTTCAAGGATAACAAAGGCAAAAAATTAAGGGAATACACTGATGTTGGAAGCGGAGACGTAATTAAATTATCTGACAAAGGAGAGAAAGGAGAATTTTATCATATAATTAAATTCTGTGTTTTAAGCACTGATGAAAAGGTTAATTTAGCTACAGGAACACAGATTACAATTAAGGCAAGAAGCACAACAATAGCAAAGATGGAAAGTAATGAAGCAATAATTAAGATTGAAGATTGTGGAATTGATCCTGTTACTCTGATGAAAAGATTGAGGGAAGAATATAAGAAAATGGGAAAAGGCCAGAAGAAAGAATTCTATATTCCACAGGTAGCATGGAATTGCAATTCTGCTGATTCCGTGCCAATTAGTAAATTAGCTACTTATGTTTCAATGGAAACAGATGCATCTGGAACCCCTTTGCCCCCGGTTCTAGCAGCTGGCGCAACAATTCCAAATGTCCCATATATGCAGCAGAAAGAACAGGAAAAGTTTAATACTTCTTTAGCAAAATACACAATGCATTGTGCCTGGGCCTCTGGTTTATGTAATGCTGCTATTGGATGGTGGAGAGGTGGGCCAATATTTGGTGCAATTACTGGTGTTTTGGGAGACTGCATTGCTCCTGCAGCAATAACTTATTATGGGCATGATAATGCAACAGTAAGGGATTCTGCTGAAAAGATTGTTGATTTATTTAAACCAATACCAGATCCTTCACAAGCATTAGGTGGGCCAGGAATATCCCCTGAATCACAATTGCAATTGATGACCGCTGGTTCAATGACTGAAGATCAATATAGAACATTATTAGGATCTTCAATTGCTGGAGCTGCTACCGCTACTCTTGTACAAGAGATTTATAGATATAATTCATTCCTTAGCACAAAGAATTATAGCAATGTAGCAGATAATATATTCAAAAAAGCGCAAAAATCATTTAATAAAGAATTATTTGATGGCAAAGCACCAAAATCAGTGCTTGCTGAATTTGAGAAAATTTACAGGCAAAAAATTAAGGATGCAGTAAAAACTGCGGCAAATAGTTGGTATTCAAAACCAGCAAGATTGACGCAAGAATCCATAGCACAGATAATAAATGGAGCTACCGGTGGGATAGATAAAACAGCATTTGATGTAATGTCTACTGAAATAGTTAATGCAAGTAAAGTTGCAGGCAAATTTGATTTGGCTGCATTAAAAACATTAAGCCCAAAATTAGGCATAGCGGTAGAAGACTTATTGAAGGGAATACATGCTCCTGCTGATGTAGTAGGAAATATTGTAACAAACGCAATGGAAAAACCCACCTTGGAATCAATTGCAAAGGGTGCTACGCAAAAAACATTAGCAAATCCTGGAAGACTTAAAGATATACAAGATGCTTTAGTTGCAGGGGATAATGCAAGGGCTGCTACATTATATGATGACTTCCTTAGAGAAGCTGCAGAATCTGAAGCAGACCTTCTTGCAGAAAAAATGCTGCAACAATTAGAAAGCCGGGCAGGTGCAAAGATAGTTGGTGTTGAAAGGGCAAACCTTGTTGCTGCATTTAAAGCTGAAGCCACGCCTTTATTAATTGCAGAAGGAAAGGTTGCTGCAGCAGATACAGCAGACAAAGCATTGAAAGATTTACTTAGTGCAGTATTAAAGGTTAAGGAAGGGGTAAAGATTGATATTAAAAAATTGAAAATTGATAGCCTGGTAATAGATGCCACAAGTGCTGCAGGCAGTAAAGTAACCGCTAAATTCCCAAGAACTGCGATGGGAGCCGCCATAACTAAAGGGGGAGCTGGAATGGCAACACTCTTTGATGATGCTATGCTGGCAAGATTAGGCGACCTTATGGTAGAGGTAACTGATGCAGAAGGAAAAGTTGTAAAGATGAAATTAAGTGAATTGGGAGATGCAAGTAAGAGAGCTGAAGATGCAGTGAAAAAAGCACTTACTGAAGGTGGGGAAGCAAGCAAAGCAATAACTGGCACTGAAGGAAAATGGTGGAAGAAAATAAAGCCAAAGAATTTCTTAAAAATGCTGGCAAAGCCTGGCTTCTGGCTAGATATGGGTTTAGGATTAGGATGCGGATTAGCTTCAAATTTAGCAGGTTATTATTTAGGATTTAAACCGACATATCAGGATATGACTCAAGAGCAATATCAAGGAATGCCTGTTGTGCATACTGACCAGAGTCCTGCGGTAGATATTGATGGTGACGGAAAAATAGATCCAAAAACAGATATTGGTGCAAGTTGCAGCGATCCGGATATTAGAAAGGGAACATCTGTAGTGGCAACTGTTGCAATAGACCAAAAAGGCCAGCCACATATTTGTTTGAAAAGAGCAGATAAAAAACCGGACACAGTAAGCGAGATAATTGCTGGAGATTGTACCGGAGCATATAAGGATGTTAAACCATATTTCGGCGGATTGAATGTCCCATCAACAGATCCTGCATTTGACCCATATAAACAGCATGAAGCAGAATTAATTTTATCTGTTTCAAATGCAAAGAAGTATAATGCAACTACTGAAATGAATGAAGCATTATTATCAAGTGTGGCGATTGCTGCTTCAGGCTTTGGAACATTTAAAGGAACTGTTGCAACAGCCCCAAATGTTGATACTGATGCAGACGGAAAGGTAGATTATATTGCTGGGTGCGGAGCAAGCAGTTTGCCATTCAGAAAAGTAGAGAAGAATAATGCACAACTTGACTTTGATTGCGCTGCATATGAATTAACAAGATTAAGTGTTTTGAAAACAGGAAATATAGATGATGCTGCTTTAACTGAATATTATAATGGAATGCTTCCTGCATATAAACACAGCCTTATCCCTGATGCAACTGCTTTTGTATCTGCAGTGAAAAGCAATTACAACAGGATGAAAGCATACCAGATAAAGTAATTTTTCATTCACCGCTAACCCTGCGAATTTGGCTATTTTCATAAAATTAGGTGATTATTGTATTGAGCAATATTACGCATTATTGCTCATTATAATAAGCAATATTTAAATACTAGTTTGTACACTATTTTAGTATGATTTCAAAGAACATTTTAAGGACAGTAATTGCTGACCAATTAAAAGAGCTTGATTTGCTAGAAAATTCAGTACCAAGGACTATCTTTCCTGCTGCTGTTTCATATATTGGGGCATCTGCTTTTGTTGTCAAAGGAGTAAGAAGATGCGGCAAAAGCTTTTTGTTAAAACAATTAGTCAAGGTTAAGTTTGATAATGGTTTTTTTTACTTCAACTTTGATGATGAAAGGATAGAGGGGTTCAAATCCGAAGATTTTCAGGCATTAATGGAAACCTTAATCGAAATGTTTGGGAACAAAAAGAATGCCTTCTTTGATGAAATCCAAAATATTGAAGGATGGGAATTGTTCGTCAACAGAATCTTAAGGCAAGGCTACAAAGTTTTTATTACTGGTTCGAACGCAAATTTGTTAAGCAAAGAACTTGGGACTCATTTGACTGGAAGGCATGTTGACTTGGAGCTTTATCCCTTTTCTTTCACTGAATTCTTGAAAGCAAAAAATATAGCCATTCCAAATAAAGGAGCATATTCCACTGAACAAAAAGCATTGCTCTCAAAAATATTCAAAGAATATCTTATAACAGGGGGGATGCCAGAAGTAGCTGTTTTTTCAAACGAAGCAATACTAAAGACAGTACTAACAGATATAATCCAAAAGGACATTGCAAGCAGATATAACATACGAAAGCCAAATGAACTCAAGATAATCCTAAAATTTTTAATAGCTAATGCTGCAAATCCAATAACCTATCGCTCCATAAAAAACAATTTCAACATAAAAAGCGCCAATACTGTGCAAAAATATATTGGATATGCAGAAGAAACATATATTGTTTTTACAGTCCAAAGGTTTGAGAAGAAAATAAAGGTATTTGATAAGAACCCAAAAAAAATTTACTGCGTTGATAATGGAATAATAACAAAAAACACCCCAAACATTACTGAAAGGAAAGGTGCATTACTGGAAAATACTGTGGCTATTCACTTAAAAAGGCTCGGAAAAGAGTTTTATTACTACTGTGGAAGAAATACTGAAACTGATTTTGTTATTCCAACAGAAAAACAGGCAATCCAGGTGTGCTACGAACTTGGCAACGAAAACAAAGAACGGGAAATAAAAGGCCTAATTGAAGCAATGCAAAAAACCAAAGCAACTACTGGCTTGATACTTACACTCGAACAAGAACAGGAAATAATCAGCCAAAACAAAAGAATAACAATAAAACCAGTATGGGGATGGTTATTGGAAAATGAACTCAAAACAAAATAGCTTTTTCAGCCTCCTTCCCCAGCCATATCAAACATAAATTTTTATTCAGAAGAACCTTAACAATATAGAAATACTATGAATTCTAAGGGCTTTAATCTTTTTACTGCATTGGTGGCAATCATACTGATTCTGCTTACAGGCCTATTAATTAATACAATGATTCAGACAGAGAGCAGCACAAAAAACACCCTGCAGAATATTGCAAATGAGGAAAAAATAAATGCTGTTTCTGAAACTGTCAGGGAGAATGTTACTCAATTAGTTAATTTCAGAATCCGGTGGGTGATTAACAATTATTTTATGCAATCTAACAAGGTAACATTTGAACTAGATACTGCAATAAATTATGATTTAATGAGAGATGAATTTATTAAATCATATTTTTCAACATCATTTGCTGACGAGTTTGCAAATGCAACAGAAGCATATATTGCAAATATTAGCTATGACATTGGGGATTACAAGGTTTATGCAGAAGGGTTTAATGAGCAGAAAGCAAAAGATGCCCTGAAAAAATTGATGCTGTACAGCATGTTTGAAGATGGATTAACAAATCCAGCTCCGCAAATTCCAAGAAAGGAATTTTTAGAGCCAGTAGGGGACTGCACTTTAACTTCTCCGCTTGATTCCTGCAATGGGACTTTTTATATCA
>PEXL01000003.1:444-727 GCA_002779065.1 Candidatus Diapherotrites archaeon CG08_land_8_20_14_0_20_34_12 | reverse complement strand
AAAGTAAAAAATCCAATCCTGCCAAGGCACGATGTAAAGATATTTGTTCCTTTAAGGATTTTTAAAATTTTAAAAATCGCTCAGGAATATGCAAAGAAGATGAACACAAAGTCTGGGACATTACAAAAATATGCTTTAGGGGTTTGTGATATTGGAATGTGCGGGGCAAGGTCTGCAGTTGATCAACCTGCTCAACCAGGTTCTTCAGATACATTATGCCCCGGAGATGAAAGATCTAACGCTAGTGATGGGTCAAGCATAACTGCAGCCATTCAATATAAAC
>PEXL01000003.1:0-437 GCA_002779065.1 Candidatus Diapherotrites archaeon CG08_land_8_20_14_0_20_34_12 | reverse complement strand
TCTAAACAAGAGTATTCAATACAACCCAAATAATGCAGCAACTATGGGGTCAGCTCTTTCAGATTATATTGTGGATAACTTACCGGCTGTAATAAACCCAATTATTTCTATTGGCCAAATAGGAACTACAGATATTGATGAAATGACAGTACAACCAACTTTCCAAGTAGAAACAACAAGTCAAGCGTTTGCAACGCTTGGGCAAAATGTACCTGAAGATATTACTGTTAGTTTTTCGTATCAGCCTTATTGTGCAACAATTGAAACACTTTCAACAACTGTGGAAGTAACAGAAAATAATGATTATTATAAGGTAATAAAGGGATGGCCTGCTTTAACCTATGGGGTAACAATTAAAGATTATGCAAATTATGGTTTTGATGAGTTAGAAATAGCCGGGCAATCTTGGAACTGCATGTCTGAAGCAAATGGTGCTG
>PEXL01000035.1 GCA_002779065.1 Candidatus Diapherotrites archaeon CG08_land_8_20_14_0_20_34_12 | reverse complement strand
CTTGCGAGTTTACTCCCCAGGCAGTAGACTTAATGCCTTCGCTTCAGCACCTCAATACATTTCTGTATTGAGACACTAAGTCCACATCGTTTACGGCTGGGACTAACCGGGTATCTAATCCGGGTCGCTCCCCCAGCTTTCGTTTCTCACCGTCAGACTCGTACTGGTTGAACGCCTTCGCTACTGGTGGTCCTTCAAGGATCATAACATTTCACCGTTACCCTTGAAATTCCTTCAACCTCTTCCGATCTCGAGTCAGTTAGTTTCCTTGGCAATTCAGCTAGTTAAGCTAGCAGATTTCACCAAGGACACAACAAACAGGCTACAAACGTTTTAGGCCCAATATAAGAGAGCACCACTTGTGGAGTACGTTTTACCGCGGCGGCTGGCACGTATCTTACCCCCCACTTATTCGTCAAGCCTTTTGAGCTTAACAAAAGCTAGCATAGCTAGCACTTAGGATTCCCCTATCACACTTTCGTGCATTGTAAAGTTTTCGCGACTGCTGCACTCCGTAGAGCTAGGGACCTTATCTCAGTTCCCTTCTCCGGGCCGCTTCTCTCAAAGCCCGTACGGATCTTAGGTTTGGTGAGCAGTTACCTCACCAACTGCCTAGTCCGACGCAGACCCATCCTTTAGTAAAATTGATGCGTGAACCAAATTCTTTCAATAAGAACACATTCCAGTAGCTCTTATCTATGGGATATTAGCCCCAGTTTCCCGGGATTAATCCCTCTAAAGGGTAGGTTATCCACGCGTTGCTGAGCCGTTCGCCAGAGTCATCATAGCTAGACTCTCAGACTTGCATGTCTTATCCGAATCCTAATAGCAGTGCCCGCCAGCAGGATCAGCTGGAATTATTATAACTTAATGGACACTTCACCACATTGAAAAAAATAAAACAAATGCTTAATTAGCCACCGTTCATTTTTTTTCTTTCAACATGATGTCTGCAAATTTCAAATCAAATGATGGGATGAAATTTGCAAGTCAATAAAATTGACGTTTGTTTTATTGCCAATATATTACACACATTTCAAATAAAATTATTTGATTTATGTGCAACACATTGAATGGGCTGTACAGGTTTCCTATACCTTAAACCAATATCACATCCAAAAAATCTTGAATGCTCATCCTTTTCCAATGTGTTCATTAAACTACACATTGACCCTGCGTGAAAACAACGCACGGTTTTATCTATAACAGATAAATATGACAACAAAATGCATTTTTGACAACAGTGTCGTTGATAATTTACAATAACCTTTTTACGAAAAGGTTATGACATTTATGCAATATTGATAATTCCCAAAATCGGGACTCAGTGTTTCAAATTAATATTTTTAAATACCTATACGTTGCATAATTGCATTTATAGATACAAGTTTGAAACACTGTCAACGATTGAATAATAATGCATTTAGAATATTTTATTATTCCTATATATTACCTCATAGCGGTATTTAAAAACCTTTTGCCGGCTTTTGCCGTTTTAAGCCGTCTAACCCATTTTTAACAGACCCAAGTTTTAATGCTAAAGTGCCCTTCAGCTTGCTATATTTGGGGTTCATTAAAATAAAAAAATCAGCGGGCACATAGTGCCCAATCAGAATTATTTTTTGAATTTTTTCTTGCGGAAACCAATTTTTATGATTCCCCGAATAGTGTGTTGCATAATATTTAATGCAATAAATATTATTTTTGTTTTTAGAGCGCAATCCACTATTTATTTACTTAGCCCTCTCTTTGAGATGTTTTTTCTTTCTCTTTTTTCTGCGCATCTTTTTCTTATGCCATTTCCATCTCTGCCGGGCCCTGGTTTTTTTGAATCTTGAACTGTCTTTCGCCCGTGTACTCATTTGTTCACCATAAAATTATAGTAAAAGACATTTTAATTCTTAAATTTAGTCTTTTACTATCTAGCAAGTGACACTTTTTGTTAATTATTTTTTTTTGTCTCTTGCAATATTATAAATTAGAATGCGATTGTATTTTTAAATCAATTGCGTGTATTTTGCAATTGCATGTATTTTGCAATTGCGTGTATTTTGCAATTATAACAAATCGAAAACCGATTTTGTTTTTAAATCCAATAATTCCACTGTTTTTAAACCGTGGAATGTATTGTCTGTCAAAAACCACTTACCTGATAAGCATATCAAAAATCATGCCATCAAATTTATTCAGTGGTTTTTGACATAAGCGAAAAATGCTAAAAAGACCTTTAACTAACTTGAAAATAGAGGCTGTTTTATTTACCGCTTTTTTACTTTTTTAACTTAAAAAGTTTAATTAGTTTTTTAACTTTAGAGAGCTTGCTTTTGTTGCTTGGGCTTCTTCCTTTCTTAGGCGCTTTCTTTGCCTTTGCTGTTTTTGATTTTTTAACAAATTTTTTGACTGTTTTTTTCTTCATTTACATTTCATCCCTATTCTAATCTATAAAAATAAAAACCGACATCTGGACTCGGTGTAATAGTGCCTGTATCGACATTAATTTAGTTTTTATCTACCAATGTTGAATTTTTCGACAGGTTATCTACTACGCGCTATCAGCAAGCATAATCAGTGCAGACGCAAACGATGAGTTATAGTCCAGTCATCGCATGATTCACTAAACACTGAACAGAGGCTACTATACTCGCACCCTTTCCAGGGCAACCGATTTATCCTAGTCGGTGTTATATTATTGTCTTAAGCTCTACTTAAACTCATTTAATTAGGTTTCCAAACCAAAAATCATCAATAAAGTTCAGTTTTCATACAATGTATTTTTTATATATCCTGTTCAAATCCCCGCATTTTGCAATTTTTTAATTAATAAAATAAAAAAATAATAAAATAAAAAAATAGTAACTTAAAAAAAGAATAAAATAATTATGCTTCAATTCCTTCCCTTCGCATTTTAGCCCTTATTGTTCTTACTGAACCTTTTGTAGTTTCAATTCCTTGTGTAGCAAGTGCCTTTTGTATTTCGTCAGTATTTTTCCCTTTGTTGTAGAAAATTGCTTTGCTTATTGCGGCTTCTTTGCTGTTAAGGTCAAGGTACTGCACTTTTGATCCCTTTATTCCAAGACGTCTTCTTCTTGAAACAATTCTTTGTATGGGAACATCTTTTCCAATATGTAACAGTTGTTGTCTTATGATTCTTGGAGGGGCATCAGGATCTTCAAGTATCGCAGCTCTTACAACAGCTGTTTTAGTTGTTTGTTTTGATGGAGCTCTTTTAACAGAAATTCCGGCTTTTTTCATTTGTGCCCTAAACATTGAAATAGTTTCTGGTGTTGTGCGTATTCCTTCATCAGCAAGTATCTTTGCAATGTCCTCATTTGTTTTTCCCTCATTAGCCATAATAACTCTCTTTATCTTTGACCCTTTCTTTCTGAGTTCTGAGTGTTGTATTCTTTCACTTCTTAACCTTAATCGTGTTTTAATCATCTGCAATCTTCTAAGCGGAACAGTTATGCCTAAATGCATTAGTTGTTGTTGCAAAATATTTGGAGGAGCATAAGGGTCTGATGCAATAACTTCTTTAATTCGCTTAATGTCTGGATAATCACTTTTTAAAGACATAATTCTTCTTGCAATTCTTGATGGTCTTTTTGTTGGCATACTTAAATTAGCCTAGACGCTAATTAATAGTTTACGCTATGCAAGTATGCAAAATAAAATAAAAAAAGAATTAGAAATTAAAAAATAAAGAAAAATAAAAAAAGTATTTAAGCGTAGCACCAATATGCTGAACAGTACAATGGAGCCGGAACATAATTGTAGTAATGGTACATATAAGGTTCAATTATTGGCCTTCCATAATAATATGGAGTAGTGATTCCTGCGAATCCGCCGTATGTATAATATGATCCGTAATATGATGGATAATATCCGCCGTATCCGTATGCTGGCAATGATGGATACATGTTATAGTTTCCTGAATATGCATATGAGCTTGAACTATGTCCGACAGTTAAATAATTTCCATAATATATATCATCAGCTGGACTAGGGCTCCATCCACCTGTGCTTACAACAAAGCTGTAAGCCATTGTGTTTAAACAAAAAAGAATTAAAGCCCCCAATATCAAAAAATATTTTGCCATCTTCATACAATACTATTATCCTATGTCCTATTTAAATATTTCTTTTTCACGTTATAAAGTTAAGAATATGCAAAAATCCAGCATTACTGGCTTTTATGCCTTGAAATGGCATTTTAATCGAATATCTTACCTTTCTATCCTTCTTCATAATATAATAAAGAAAATAGAATAGAGAAATTTTAACGTTTCTCTACTAACAGTTGTTTTATGTCTGAAAGCAATTCTATTTCTCTTTCAGATGTTTCATTTAATTTTTTCATTCGTTTTTGCAGCATTTCCATTTGCATGTTATCCTGTAAAGACATTAATTTATCACCCCTAAAAAGAAAATCGTCTTTATAAATTTGAATTTTTTCTGAATTTTTTTTGTTTTACTTATGTATCTCTTATGTGTTTAAAAATCAATGACTTTTTATGTAAAAAACTTAATAAAATTGGAAAATAAGTGGGCTTATTTATTTGTTTAGAAAAATATTCTAATAAGCAACAAAAGTATTACCATATTTCCAAAATCTGCAATAGATGTAGTTATCGGAATCAGGAAATTATTTGGGTCTTCCTCTTTTTTAAAGAAATAAATGCCTGCGATTATTGAAATTAAAAATAAAATCAGCACTAACACTATGACATCTATTACTGTAATCATTACAATTTTCATAACTACCTGCATTGTTACTGCATAATTTGAAAAATAGGAAATAACTAAAGCAGCAGATGAACTTATTAATGCCAATATTATTGCTACCGCCATAATTTGAATAAATAATTCTTGCACATCCCGGTCTTTCCAAGGATTTTTCCCCACTTTGCCTTCATGCAACATTGTTGAAAATCTTGATGAAATAATTGTGCCATAATCACCAATCATATCATTTAATGTCGGAAGCAGAATCACTAAAGGAACAATTGAGATAAATAATGTTTTTATATTTTCAATCGCCATCCCGCCAAATGAACTTATGATTGATGCAAAAACCAGAATTTTTATGCTTTCTTTAATGATTGTTTTTGTTGCATTTGAATGTAGCCCATATTCTTTCACATAAAATAATGTTTTTCTTGAGATTTTGTGTTCTTTATGGATTTGATGCAATAAAGGATGGTGTTTATTTCTCTTTATTTTTTGAATCTGCTCAAGATGTTCCTGCTTTACAGTATGGGCCATATTAACACCAAGGCAATTAATAATGCTAAAACACTAGTAACATCTCCTGCTGATGTTACAAAAGGGCCCATTATATTGTCAGGATCATGCCCTTTTCTGAAAAAATAAAATGTACAAAAAATTGTTAGAGGAATTTCAATCGCATTTGCGATTATTCCTGCAATAATCGGTATCCAAATTATTTTTGGCAGGAAAATGCCCATTGCAAAATAATTAAATGCAAAAGCAACTATTCCTAAAACAAAAGAAATAAAAATTGCCAGCAAAAAAGATGCCCAGATATTTTGCCTAATTATCCTTGTATTTATTTTATCCTGGCCAATTACTTTCAAAAATAATCCTGACGTAATCCTTGCTGCTAATGTGCCAGAAATATTTCCCCTCATTTCTAAAAATCCAGGCAACAAAATTAACATGCCCGGAATAAGCAGAATTTTATCTGTATAGATTACCAGAATTGTTCCTGCAATTAAGCCGCCAAAAATTGAGACCACTTGCGCTGAGAAAATCTCCTTGAATTTTGAATTAAAAATTGACATATTTAGTTAAATAATGCCTTTGTTTATTTTATACCTTTCTGCAAATCAGATTTTGCAATAAATTAATTTTTTATTCAAAAAGTTCTTTTTTAGTATTATCTTGTTTGTTAACCCATAACTGTGTTTTTCAAGAGCGCCTTTTGCTTCCAGCCTTTTTATTGTCCTATGCACCTGAACTTTGCTTAGGCCGCTTTCCTTTGCAAGTTTCGCTTGGGTCAATTCCTTTGCCTATGCTGGGCCGTGGCGGATTGACAACCTTGGTTCCTTTGCAATTGATAATAATTGCAGTTGTAATGTCAACGCTAATAGGAATTGTTGCAGGATTAATGCCTGCAAGGGCTGCATCAAAATTAAACCCGGTTGAAGCTTTGAGATATGAATAATTTTGGGCTTTAAAATTTCTTTCAAATATTAAAAATTTGAAAAAAGGAAATTGCCCTTAATTATTTTTTTATTTCTAATGTTATTTCTGCCTTCTTTACATCTTCAGGAATTGTTTCTGTTTTTTTTAAAAATCCTTCCGCTTCCCCAATAACTTTAAGATTGCCGCATCCTTCAGGGATTGTCAGCACGAATGTTGAATTGTTCAACTGGTCCGCTTTAACTGTTATGCCCTGATTTGTGCAAGAAAATGTTGCATTAACATTTGTGTTTGCAATCAGCTCTTTTGTTTCCGAACTAAAGAAACCTGCTGCCATTATTTTTTCTCCTTGTTTTGTTACACATCCGGAAAAAATGATTAATCCTATTATTAATAAAAATAAAATCTTTTTCATGCGGTTACCTCTACCTCTTTTTGAGTTATAGTAAAATTAGTAAGATAAGAGATATTTAATACTGCCTGAAAATGTGTGTAACTACCTTTTTTAACTGTTTGCAACTTTTGTATTATTATGACTAAGGATATTCTTATTGCAGGAATTCTAGTATTATTTTTGTTATCTGTAGCGTTTATTTATGTTATTAACAGCACGGGAAGCATTACGGGAAATTTAGTATATTCTGATTATAAACAACAAAAATCCATATCACCTAAATATTCTGATTATAAACAACAAAAATCCATATCACCTAAAGTATCACCTAAAGTCTCTTTCTTTAAATGTATAAAATGTATAGATAGTGACAGATCAAACTATCTTACAAAAGGGAATGTTTTAGTTTACAATACGCTAACTGGTGCTACAGTAAAGGACATCAATGATTATTGTTATACTTACCCTACTAAAAAAACCTATTTGATGGAAGGTATTTGCAAAAACAATACTTACAACTATATCCAAAAAAATTGTGCTGGCTTAGGGAAAGGATATGCTTGCGAAAACGGTGCATGCCTTCCTCCATGCCCCAAAGGAAGCTACAAAATAGATGGCTATTGCTCGCCAAAAGGAACTGCAAAATACTTTATTGACAATTATGGTAAGTTAGATTGCACCAAACCCGAAAACACGGAATTCTGCAATTACTTCAATTCGGCTAAAAAATATTATGGCTTTGGGGAGCATATTCTGTCCTCTGGAGATATAGTAATCATTCCCCCATTTATGTTCAAATGGGAAGTAAAGCCGTCATTTGTAAACTTTGACATCCTTTGGACTGACAAAAATGGAAGCCTAAGGTTCTTAGCATCCTTAGGAAGCTATTATCCCAGCGATGACAATTTGCAGAAGATATATAGTTTTCAGGGTGTTTATGCATACTCTGAAAACATGGCTACTCCCAGCGTAGACAAACCAACCCAATTTATTTTTTCAGAAAGTTGCCAAGAGCTTTTGAGTTTTTGTACTGCACAAAAGATAGTTGGTTGTGAAGGCTGGTGTTTCTATGAAGCAGCGCCAAATGAAACCACTTCAAAAACCCCTAACTTCACGGTTTTTGCCAATAACTCGTTTAAAGAAGGCTACGACCTTCTTATGGCCCAATCACTGGAAAACTGTCTGACACCTGACATAAACTATTTAGGAATTAAGCCGGTTGCACTTACAATCTTTGTACGTGTATTAAAAACAGATAACGGGGGGGGATGTTCCGCAGGAGGAGTTAATGAGTATGTTTGCAAAAACACGCTAGATTTTGTTAATAACTATGTATATGGGCTATGGAATATTCCTGCTTTGATAGATGAAGGAAAATGCTCAAACTTCAATGGCCAAGCACACGAATTAATTCATCTCCTAGTTTACGGAACTCCTCTCTACCAAAGTGGTGTTCTCAATGAAGGATTAGCCAACTATGTAGGAAACCAGCACATAGCAGATGATGGAGCAGCTCAAGGACTGAAATACAAATGCTTAGAAAACGGCTATGTTGTTGAATATGCCGACGGCGTGCTAGGAGAGATACAAAAATACGAAAACCTAAGCAAATTCGAATTTAATTCCAAAATGTATGACACAGCGGCCTGCATTTGGGGCTATATTGAAGACACCTACGGCCACGACAAATTTGTAAAGATAATGCAAGCAATGGATGGTTTGCGCTTTAAGCCAGGCACTTACTACTTATTCCACGACATAATAAACCCAATTCTTGGCACAGACATTCTTCCAGTAATGCAAAAAAGGTTCCAGCTAGAAGAGATGACCGTAACCTTCATAATTTAATTTCCCATCAACACTAACAACTGATAAATTCTCTTTACTTAAATATTCACTTTGCTCAAGAGCTTTTTTAGGATTGAGTTCCTGTTTTCTTTTATTGCATCGCTTATTTCTTGGGCTCTTTTTTCCAAGCTCTCTTTTTGAAATAGATATAAATATATTTAACACCAAAAATGTAAAAAAAAGAGTTTTTGCCTAAAATGGTGTTAAATGCCCCGAACGGGACTGTGCCTATATCAAAAACAAATATAAAAATAGGTAAGAAGTACAACAGGCAAGCACTAGAAGGAATGCTAAAATTTCTAAAAGCAGTATACGCGGATTTATTGTATGATGTAGAAAAAGAAGGTTTAGATCCTTTTGATGCCATAAAAAGTGGGCTTGCAGAAATTCATAGATTAAAGAAAACCCGGTTCCAATAATTTAGTCAACCACTGTTTGAAAACGCGGAGTTTATTTCTTTAAAAACGCATTTAAATATTTTGTAATGGTTGGGATAACTGTCTCGTAATCAATAAAGATTTTTAGCAATGGTTTTAAGTCATTAGTGTATTCCCTTTTGTTGATGAGTGGCGCCTTTGTTGGTTTTTGCCCGATTTTCGCATACAATAATTGCTTATTCAATTTAACAATTCTGTGATAAAAATAAGCATCATACCAATCCCTGCCCTTTTGCCTGCTGAATATGGCAGATATTTTTTCTGCAAATCTTTCATCAAAATCCATTACTTTAATTAAAGTAGTTGGCGTATCAGAAAATCGTGAAGTCAATGGCAGATACTCTGGCCTGTTTATTAAACCAATTCTATAGCCAGCATCTATTCTTATTGAGTTTTTAGTTTGCTCTTGTCCATTATACAGGGGCCCCTTGAATTTTATTGTAATGGTGTATGCTTTTTCAAAAATCTCTTCCTTTTTTATACTAAATTCTATGCCAAAATCCATTAATCTATTCAGAGCATCATGCACTTCTGTTCTGAACTTACCGGGGTTTTTTATATAAAAATCCAGGTCTTCAGAAAACCTGTTCAAGTCGTTAAATAATTTAAAGGATGTGCCGCCCTTAAAGACTGCTGAATCATACTTAGAATAATAAGAATGCAAAAACATGCAAATCAGGTATTCCTTCTCAGCCTGCCAAGAATCCATTTCTTTTGTTTTTGCATAATTCTTTAACTCGCGCACGTCAATCATAATACCAAATCCACTTTTCTAAATTTGTTATACATTTCAGTTTTCTTTTTATGGGAAGAAATCCTTTTAATAAATCCTGAAAGCCTGCTTTTATTTATGGGCACTTGTTTAAGGATTTCTTCCAAGGTTTTGAGGTTTATTTGGTTAAACCAAAGCAAATCGAAGATTGTTTTTTCTATAGTCGCTATTGGAAAACCATAATTTTCATAACCAGTAAAAAGGTTCTTACCGACAATATGCAATTCAATTTGGGAAATTGGTCGCTGGTGCCTTGTGCTAACTAAATGTATCTTCTGCGGAACTTGCTCAGTCAAACCATGATATGCCAACGCAGACCACAAAGACACATAAGCAGGGGCAAAAGCTGTTGTAAAATATTTAAGATCAGATTCTGCAGAATCAGCAAGAACATACTTTCCAGCCTTAAGCCTTATTACAAGCCCTTTCCTGTTTAAGCCCTTGAAAATATTATAAACCTTTTGCCTTTTGAATCCAGTGAGCTTTACAATATCCCCCACTTTAAACAAGCCAAGTTTGTTCCTCTTAATTAAATCAATTACAGACAATTCAGTGCCAGAAATTCCCATAACAATAAAATACACAAAACAATATATAAACCTTTTCATTCAATTAACATTTTAGTAAAATTCTTACTAATTCGTTTAAAGAGCATTATTACAATTTTGAGATAAACTAATGCACTTTCTCACTCAAAGCATGAAGCTTGCGGAAGTCCATTTCTTTAGATGTGGGAGAAGTATAAGTGAGCACGTTATTCCTTGTCCGCAAGCCTACGCCTTTAGGTGTGGGTCCCTTCATGCTTTGACTAAAACAATATAACTTACCCTTTATTTTGAAAAGTAGAAAAATAAAGGGTAAAAACCTTTTGCCCCGAACGGGACTCGAACCCGTGTTACCGCCTTGAAAGGGCAGAGTGCTTGGCCGCTACACTATCGGGGCTCCGCCTTTTCTTTTTTCTCTTAGAAAGAGAAAAAAGAAAATGTAGGTTGCCAAAAGAAAAAAGAGAAACTAAGTTTTTTCCTAAGCAATCCTAAAAATTTAACTTAACAAAGCATCTGCACACCGTGACATGCTAAACTAATATATTATTGTGTGCTTTACCTTATTTATAGATTCTTGAATTATGTCACAGTGTGTGTAAAATGGTTTTTAAACCTAATCCTTAATTACTAAGTATAAAATGATTAATTGGATGACGAATTATGGCAACTAATGAAGCAATTGACAGGCTTTTTAATAATGTTTGGATCTGCATGAGATGCAATGCGAAGAACAGGGTTGGGGCAGGAAAAAAGCCGTCTAAATGCAGGAAATGCAACAGCAAGAGATTAAGGTTAAAGAATAAGGTAAAGAAGGCCAAGGCGTAAACTAAGCCAACCTTCATCTATTTATTATTCTTATATTATACTTTTATTAGGGATAACCTTGTTGAAGCCATATTTAGATTTAATTCGTGCGGGAAATTGTTTAATTGCAGCATTCGGCGTTTTAATTGGCTATCTTGTTGCAACACATTCTTTTGCCTTCAATCTTCCGATCCTTTTAGCAATGATTTCCGCATTTTTAATCTGCGCCGCAGGGCAATCAATAAATGACTATTTTGATTTAGAGGTTGATCGCAAGAAAAAAACCAAAAAACCAATTTTGGACTTCAATCTAAATCCAAGAAATGTTTTGATTTTTTCAATTCTGCTTTTTGTGCTCGGTTCTAAAATTGCCTTTTTCATAAATCCAATTACTTTTGAAATCGCAGTTCTGTTCTCAGTTCTTTTAATTGTTTATTCCGCATTCTTTTCCAAGATTAAATATTTGGGCAATTGGATTGTTGCTCTCGGAACATCATTTACTTTAATTTACGGTGCTTCTTTGGTTGGAAATTATTCCATTGTGCTTTGGTTTGCCTTGCTTGCGCTGTTTGCAAATGTCTACCGTGAATTAGTAAAAGATATGGAAGATATTGACGCTGACAAAGGCTCCAAAAAAACAATGCCCATGCTGATTGGCATTAAAAACACAAAATATTTTTCATTTTTCATTTTACTTTTGGCATTTGTTTTTTCCTATGTGCCTTTTTTGCTGAATTTGGCAAATTTTTATTATTTAATTGCAGTAACCTTTGCGGATTTGATTTTTATTTATTCCATTTTGCAGATGAAAAATAATAATTTCAAGAAAGCGCAGCAGCTCTCAAAAATAGCGATGCTTTTTGGCTTGCTGGCTTTTTTGGTTTCAATCATCTAACCGCAATTATGTTGTAACAGGTAAAGTGATACTTTTGGAAAATTTTTCAGAAAAAAGAAAATTGCTTGTTGAAAGCATGCTTTCAAGCGGTGCAATAAAATCTTCTTCTGTGAAGGAAGCCTTTTTATCAGTAAAGCGTGAGGAATTTTTCCCGCAAGAAATGCTTGAGTATGCTTACTCAGACAACGCATTCCCAATTGGCTATGGCCAGACAATTTCACAGCCAAGCACAATTGCGATGATGCTTGAGCTTCTTGCAGTTGAAAAAAATCACAAGGTTTTAGAAATAGGCGCAGGTTCAGGCTATGTTTTAGCATTGCTTTCAGAACTTGTTGGCAAAAAAGGCAAGGTTTATGGTATAGATATTGTGCCAGAATTAGCGATGAAAGCCCGCACAACGCTTGCAAATTTGGGATATAAAAATATTGAAATATTCTACACCGATGGAACCTTAGGCTTGAAAGATTTTGCGCCATTTGACCGCATTTTGTTTTCGGCTGCCTGCCCGGCAATTCCCGAACCTTGCATTGAACAATTAAACAAAAATGGAATTATTGTTGCCCCTGTTGGCAAGCATCCACAATGGATGCATGTTTTGAAAAAAGATTCAAATGGGAAAATTTCAGAGGAAGTTTCAGATTCAGGGCCCTTTGTTTTTGTGCCGCTGAAAGGAGAATATGGGTTTTAACAAGGTATTTTTTTAAGTAATAAACCCAGAAGTTGCTTTTGAATAAACCTTACTGATATTAAGTAGTTTACTGCCTTTTTTATAATATCAATTGCTCGTTAACGTATTTATTTAAATAGGTATTAGTATGAATAAATATGTATAAAGCATATTGGTGAAATGATGTATGAAAGTATAACTGTAGTTGGAGAAAGAGGCCAAATAACAATTCCTAAAATAATAAGGGAGATTGAAGGGATAAAAGCCAAAGATAAGGTTATTGTGAAAATAGATAATGAGAAAATTATTGTAGAGAAAGCTTTGAGTAAGAAAGAAACAGAAAAGCTAATGATTGAGGGCTATAAAAAGATGGCAAAATTTGACAAAGAAATCGAAGAAGAAATGGATTATGTCGGCAAAGAAGCGGATGCGATGCTTGATGAATATTAAACGTGGCGACATTATACTGGCTGATTTCGAGCCAGTTAAGGGTTCTGAGCAAGGAAAAACAAGGCCTTGTTTGATTATCCAGAATGATTTTGGAAATGTGATGAGCCCAACAACAATTGTTGCGGCAATAACATCTAGAATAGAAAAAGAATACCCCTTTACTGTTTTTGTCCAAAAGGATGAAGGGAACCTATCAAAAGATAGCCTAATCCTCTGCAATTATCTAAGAACAATATCTAAAGAACACAGAATAATCACAAGGCTCGGGGCATTAAATTCAAGCACAATGAAAAAGGTTGATAAAGCATTAAAAATAAGCCTTGCTCTTGGTTAGTGTTGTTGATTTATTTATTTCAGTAAAAAGTAGTCAAAGTCCTGTGGTATGGTTCATCCTCATGCGTTCTTTTCTGCCCCATTAACCACAAATAATCATTTACGTGAATAGAATCCATTTTCAGGTTGTTTTTTCTGAGCTCTTCTTTAATTAATTCACAAGCCATAATTGTATTTGCCCTTATTTCAATCTCTTCTTCACTGCCTTTTTTTATTTGGATTTTATTGTCTATCTTATTTGTAAGTTCTGTTGAATATGACATTACCCTAAACCTTCTCAAGACCCAAGGAAGTTTATAATCAGCACAGGCAGTTATTTTGTCCATGTTTTTTAATTTGCCATATCCTTTTCCATTAAATAATTGATAAATATCCGAAACAAGCAGCTGAGCCCTTTTATAAAAATAAATATTCTTCCCGGCATACCTTGAAAAATCATTGAATGAAGGAAAGTTTGAAACAATCAAATTCAGCAGCTTAATTCCGTCTCCATTAGCTTCATTGACCAAATTGCTGAAATTTCCATTAAATTTTTTGTTTAAGGCCCTGCCAACTTCACTCAGTATTTTGCAGCGTTCTGCCAGCAACGGAATTTCAATATTGCCCCTTAAAATCTCGCCCAATTCCTCTTCAGAAATAGCTGCCAGAAATTTTGGATTTAGTATATATTTGCCCTCATCTAAAGCTCTTTCTAGAGAAGCGATCATACCCCAAGAGCCATTATATTTATTCCCTTTATATTCAATAGCCCATTTTGGCTCGCCCCAGTAGCAGAAGCTTATGGAATTGAAAACAAGCAGGAAGTTTAATTTTTCTCCATTAGTTTCCATTGAAAGATTCAAAGGGCAAGCATTCAGCCAATGGCGCATTTCATTTCCATCAAAATCCTTGCAAAATTTTGGAATTCTTTCCTTGTTTATGTGCACATGTTTTGAATTGTTAGCAACAAATCCTATATTTTCCAAAATTTGGGGCATGTTCTCTCAATTACATTTCCAATAATCTCTTTTTTACCCTTTCCTTTCCAAGTGCAAATATTAATGTCCCGATTTTTGGGCCAAATTGTTTTCCAATCAAAATACTATAAAGTGCTTGGAACATTTCTTTCGGCGCCATGTTTTTGCTTTTTGTCAATTCATAAATTTTTGTCTGCAGTTCATCCGCATTCTTTGCCTTGTCAATCATTGCGGCAATTTCCTTGAACAATTCTTTAACATTTGCAGAAATAGTTCCTTTGGCCGCAGAAGTATCTTCCAAGAATTTTATTTTGTATTGGTCTGGAGCATATTTATCAATCCAGTTTTTTGTTCTTTTCAATTGATTTTGTACTGTTGTCTTTTCCTCACTATTTAATTTTCTCCCAATATGCGCAGTGTTTAACATTAATTCCTCAACATCAGCAATATTTTTTTCTGCATCGAAAAGCTGTGACAATAAAATTGAGAAGGAATATGAAATCCTTTGAGGAATTTCTTTTGCCGGCTTTCCCAATAATGAAAGTTCATAGCTTCTTGCTATTTTTTTATCCAATTTTTCGCTTTGCGCATGTTCTTTTCCATAAAATATTCTTTCTGCTCTTTCAAATTCGTCCATTGCTATCAGGAATGAATTATCCCTTAGGTTTAATTCAATCACGCCATTTGGCTTTCTTGAAAAATTTAGATACCTGAAGGATTCAGGATTTGCAACAGAAATCCAATCCTTTAATGTAAATAAATTTCCTCTTGAACCTGACATTTTTTCCTTCCCAAGCTGAATGAATTCTGTTGGAGTCTGGAATGGCGGTTCAATTCCAAAGACTTCTTTTGCAATTGCTTGGCTTACATCAACCGATCCTCCTTTGGAAAAATGGTCTTTTCCCGCAGATTCAAAATCAACCCCATATAACTGCCAGTGTGCAGGCCAATGAACACGCCAATGCAATTTTACCTTTCCTTTTTCTGGCTTTACCTTTCCTTCATAACCGCAAGCAGAACATTTGTACCCAACAAGTTTTCCATCCCAGGAGATTGCATCAGTGAAATGTATTTTTTTGCATTGTTCGCATACAACCTTCACAGGCAGGAAATTTTTCTGCTTGTCGCTTCCTGCTATTTTATTCCACGTAGTTACAATTTGCACTGATTTGTTTAATGCTTCAACAATT
Organism: Candidatus Diapherotrites archaeon CG08_land_8_20_14_0_20_34_12; assembly: GCA_002779065.1. Classification (GTDB taxonomy): domain Archaea; phylum Iainarchaeota; class Iainarchaeia; order Iainarchaeales; family 0-14-0-20-34-12; genus 0-14-0-20-34-12. The sequence goes on along the minus strand of PEXL01000035.1, from coordinate 21,171 downwards.
ATTTTGTCAAATTTCCCTTCTTTGTATGTTTCATAAGCAGAATAGAAAATAGGCTTTACCCCATAATCGTCAATTACTGATTTGACATCATAAATAAAGGCTTCAGCCCAAGTTTTAAATCCTGGAATAGGGCTGGGTGCGGTTGCGCACGAATATCCAATAAATTGTTCCCTGTCTTCTTCTTTTATATTTAATCCTTCTGGCACTTTATCAACAGGATCAAAATCATCCAAAATAAAATGCTGCTCAGTTTTATGCCCCAAATTTTCCAAAGCATGTGCGACAGAATAAGGGGTAAAAATTTCAGGCCTTGAATTCCCTAAATGAAAAAATCCGCTAGGGGTCCACATCCCATGGCAGATATATTTTGCTTTTTTCTTTTTTTCAACCATCTGTTCTGCAATAATATCTGCCCAGGTCCTTACTTCATTGTCTTCTTCCATATAATCACATTTCAATATAATAAATATAAATTATACTATTAAACAAATAAAATCAATTATAAATTAATCTGTTTTGATTATTTTTTGAACCAGGCACTTATTGAAGCCTGTTTTCCCCGCTCTTTAGCTATTGCAGAAATCTTTTCAACAACCTTTTTCACCCTTTCCTCGGAAAAATTCCTTTCCTTGCACAAGAATTGCATAATTGCCTTTTCATCCGGCTCCTTAAATTCCAATTTGTATTCTTCAGTGTACATTGGACTCATAAAAAGTTTTTCTATTTCTTTGTAATCAAATTCTGGTTCAAATTTTGTTTCTTTTATTATATCTTCAAATGAATTGTGCTCATGCACAAGCTTGATTGCTTTTTTCGGGCCGATGTTTGGAAATTTTTCGCTGAAATCAGTTCCAAGAAGAATTCCCAGCCAGATTAATTTCTCTCGGTCAATCTGCAAATCTTTCAGGACATTCTCAAGCTTTATGATTGTTGGCCTGATTTCATAATAAACATCCCTTCCGGGCAATTTTCTCTTTCCGCTTATTGTAACATTTTTCAGCAGAATCGGAGAGCCAAAAAGTAAGGAATCGTAATCCTGGCTTAGTGTTGCATGGATTTTTCCTTCAGAGCACATTTTCGCCAATTGCGCTTCCCCCTCACTTGGTGCCTGTATTACCGGTAAACCCATTAATTCAACCAATTTTTTTGATTCATCAACCATTCCTTGGTTTAACCGCACAGCTCTTTGTGCATATTTTTTTGCTTCCTCAAGATTTCCTTCCTTTTTTGCCTGAAGCATTTTTTCTTCTGCCTCTTCCCTGATCAATCTTCTTTCCTGCTGGGTTTTTTGCTTCAATTTGTGCGCCTTTCCGTCAAAAACAAATGCAGGTTTAATTCCTGCTTCAATCAGATTTGCGGTCCTATACAATAATCCGGATAAATGTGAAGTTATTCTTCCTGAAGAATCTCTTAATGGCGATCCATCATAACCAATTATGCTTGAAAGGAATTGATAAAGCACATTAAATGAATCTATGCCAACAATTTTGCCCTGCAGAGTCTCTAATTCTATTTCTTCCCCCTTTACTAAATCGCCTAAATTAATTCCCATATCCTTCTGATTATTGAAACTGCTTAAATAAATTCCTCTTAAAGGAATTGGGCTATTTTTCTGCCAAAAAAGGAATATTTGCCAAATTAGGCAAATATTAATTTTCCCAATGACTTTTTCTTTTTTATTTGGGTTAAGTGCTATTTATTAAACTTTTTAACCTTAAATTACAAATAAGAAAGCTTATTGGTTAGGGTGGTTTTATGGAGTGTGAACTCTGTGGGAAAGATTTTTCACAATTAAAATCAGTAAATGTGGAAGGTTCTCTTTTATTGGCTTGTTATGGGTGTGCAGCACACGGTGTTGAGAATAAAGTCTATAAGCCAAGGAAATCTTACTCAGATTATTCCCCTTTTTCAAGCGGAATGCCTATTGCAGGAAATTTAGATCTGGCCGAGAATTATGGGATGTTGATAAAAAAAGCAAGGGAAAGCAGAAAATGGACAATTGATGACCTGGCTAAGAAAATATCCCTAAAAAATTCAACAATGCAGAAGATTGAGAATCAATCCTTAAAGCCAGAAGACAAATATGTCCCAAAATTAGAATCCTTGCTTGGGATAAGACTTAAAAAAACAGAGCAGTAACAAATAATTAAATGTTAGATATTATCCTGCAGATTATCCTAGTTCTTTTGGTCTTTGTTGTTTTCACCCATTTCATAAGCAAAAGGAAAAATGTCAAAACCTACTGGCATATTCTTTCAATGGTAAGGAGCAAGAGATTTGTCCCATTGCTTGACAATTTTGTTGTTTTCAAAAAAGCATTGAGTTTTTTTGCTACCCTGGGTTTAATTTCCGGTTTCGGGATAATTGCTATTGATTTTCTTTATGCAAGAAAGGCCAAAACCAAGTTGAAAAGAATCGCTATATTGGCTTTTAGTTTTTTGGTATTATATTTACTTTTTTATTTCTTGGTTTCCGCGATGTTTGAGAATCCATTAACTAACAGTCCCAAAGAATTAATGTCTGCATTCTTTGCTCTGGGAGGATTTGCATTAGTTACCCTTTATTTTTTAGCAGACCATGCCTGGTATGTTGTTTCAAGGATTCTTACAGGCCAAAAATCATGCGCTGGTGTTGCCCCAGTAATTCCCGGGGTGCAATTGCCTAATGTTCCAATTATTGTTCCGTTATATGCATGGATTCCGCTTTTCTTTATTTTAATAATTCATGAAGGTTTCCACGGAATACTTGCAAGAAGGCATAAAATTCCGATAAAATCAGCAGGTGTCCTTTTATTTGGGCTTTTGCCTGTTGGTGCATTTGTTGAACCTGATGATAAAGAATTGAAAAAAGCATCAGAACGCAAAAAGTTAGAAGTTTTCTCAGCAGGACCAACGTCTAATTTAATTTCAGCATTACTTTTGCTCTTATTCCTATCAATTATTCTTGTGCCCGTGATGGCTCCTTTGACTGACAACATCACAAATATAAAAAAACAATCAATAACCGAGCTGCAGATGGGGGATGTTGATCAAAATATTACCTTTTGCAACCAGGTATTTGATTCTTCAGCCTATAGTGTTATGAAAAAAGGCATGATTTTAGAAAAAGTTAATGGTGTTGATGTAAATATCTATGAGGATGTTGCAGAACAATTGTCAAAAACATGGAAAAAACCCACAGAGTTTGAATTGCTTGATAAGAATACTGGTGAGATTACAAAAATAACCTTGCAGAGCAATGAATTAGGTAAATTCGGTTTTGATGTGAATGAAATCCTTGACCCTAGTTATAAATTTCCCGAAAATTATGAACTTGTTTTGTTTTTAAGATCTTTATTTTATGGCATTCTTCTCTGGTTCTTCATGTTAAGCCTTGCTGCAGGCATGCTGAATTTTATGCCTATTGAACCATTTGACGGCGGAAAGATTGCAAAGATAATGTTTATGCCTTATCTTGGTTTTATGAAAAAAACAAGAAAGGAAAAAGAGCTTTGGATTCAGGGCTTTTTGTGGAAAATATTCCTAATTCTTTTGTTCCTGAATGTCCTGCCGATGTTTTTGTGATAAAAATTGCTGTTTTTTGTATATATAAAAAACATATCAAAAACATATATTTAAAAAATAGCGCAGATATTGTTTTTGTATGAAGATGCTGGTTGAAATAAGTGGCATTCCTGAAAATATAATGAATGTTCTAATTAAGAATGGCATTTTTAAAACAAAATCTGAAGTTATTAGGGCTGGGATAATGAAGCTTGGCGATGAATATGATCCTCTTATAATTAAACCAATAACTGATAAAAGAGCTTTGAAGAAAATAATGCAAATTGAAGATGACGTTAAGAAAGGCAGGAAGAGATGGCTTTCTGAAGAGGAAGCATTAGTGCCATACAAAAACATTTTAAAAAAGATTAGTAGATGATATAGGTATTCTTTAGCTGAGAGAGTTGGATTAGATGCAAGACTATTCGATAGAGTACATTAGCGATTGGAACATCAATTTCATAAAATTTGATAAATCTGTCCAAGAAAAAATTCTGAAAAAGATTGCACAATTAAAGTTGGAAATTTCAGCAAGACATCTTTATTACATTAATTGTTATGTTGTTGAAGCTGGGCAATACCGCATTGTTTTCAAAACAGATGAAAGAGTTCTGATTAGAAAAATTGTTTTTGTTGGCAACCACAAGCAATATGAAAAATGGCTTGGGATAAAATAATTACTGAACTTTTTCTTTCTCACATTCCTCAAAATAAGGGCATGAAGCGCACAGCCAGCCTTTCTTCTCATTCATTTTTGCTTCTGCTGGCGGCAATTGATCCTGCTTTAAATAAAAATCCATTGCCCTGAATCTGTCAATTATTTCATTTACTTTATTTTCATCATACTGCACTTCAAAAATCTTGCTCTGCAATGTATTCTTTTCAATATACAAAACATACCCGACCTGCATTTTTTTTGCATGCAAATACAATTGCAGCTGCATTACATGGCTGTCCTGCGGTTCTTTCACATAATTCAGTTTTGAAGTAGATTTTACTTCAAGCAGCGCTTTTTGATTATCAACAGTTACAAGGATAATATCATCAATCCTGCCGGAAATTAAGAAATTGTCAATATTCAGCAAAAAAGGGCTTTCAGCCTCAATCAATTCCACATGCGGATTTTTTTCGCTGTTTAAGACATCAACTACAAAGTTATGGACAATATTCCCCATTTCAAAAATCTTTATTGTTTCAATGTCTGTTTCTTTTGGCTTTTTGTAAGAATACCAACTTTTTCTCAAACAGTAGCCAACTTCGCTCGGATAATATCTTCCAATTGTTTTTGGCCTCATTTCTCTTTTGAGGTGGTTTGAAATCATTTCATTGAAATCTATCATGCTAACAAAAACAATCTTCGAATCTATTTAATTAGTTTTTGGAAGTGCATTTCCGATGAATAAATACTTTTATAATTGATTTGCTTCTTTTGTTATTTGCTAAGAGGTTGGTCATAGTGAGTAATAATTATTATTTAGATACGTCTATTTGGCGAGATTACTTCGAGGATAGGAAAGACAATCTTAGGCCTTTGGGCGAATTTGCTTTCAGGTTTTTGAAAGAATGCCAGAAGCGAAAAGATATTGTTTTTGTTTCAGACATCGTAAAAAAAGAGCTTCTGAAATATTTTTCCATTGAACTTGTTAATGAAATTTTTTCTAGTTTTAAGGATATTATTGTTGAAATTATGCATGCTGAAGTGCATGTGTCAGAGGCCTATTCTTTTTGGATTAGGTCAAATAAAAAATATCCCTCTTCCGATATATTACATTCAATAATTGCCAGAGATAACAAAACATTGTTGGTATCGAGAGACAAACACTTCCAAGAGATTGGGATAGTTGAATGCAAATTGCCTGAAGAAATTTACTGAGTTTTTATATTATATTTTTTTGTTAATTCGCCCATAAGTTCTTCCCCATATTTTTTTCTCCATTCATACCATTCCTCATCTGTCTTGAATCTTTCTTTTCCTTTCAAAATGCCACGCAATTTAAACAGATTATCCCACGCAATCTCTTTTTTCCTTTCCTCATCCCATTGTTTTATTTTTTCCCTTAGAGCTTCCCTTATTACTTCTGTTTTTGTGGAATAGTTGAATTCTTTCATTCCTTTTTCCAAAGCTCTTGCGAGATTTTTTTCTAATTTTAAACTAATATGTTCCATATTACTATGTAGTACTAGGTGCTTTTTAAAAAAGTATTGTTTTTGGGGCCTGTGCTATGCTAAAACAGATTTTGCTTTTTTCCACATTAAATCAAAATAATCCCTGTGGGTTTTTACTATTTCCCTGTTTTTTATTGCTGTGCATACCTGCTCATCATCTGTTACAATTATTGTTCCGACAAAATCCCTAAAGATAAACAAAAAGGTTGGGCTATTCTGCCCTTTAGGAAATACTTTGTATTCCACGAGCTTTCTTTTTTCTCTTTTCTTATACTGCCAGGAATCAAAATTATAGATTGATTTGCAAAATATTCCTTTCTCTGCCCTTCGCTTGTGGAAATCCTTAAAATAGTTATTAAATAGGCGGCTCATTTCTTTTGACACTCCAAGAGTATACATCATTTCCCCTTTCTTCATTTCCCTTAATCCTAATTCAAAGAATGCCTTTATTCCATTTATTCCTCGATAAATCTCAACCCTTTCCTCCTCCTTAATTAATCCTTTTTTCTTTTCAAGTTGCGGAATTAATTCCTGAAGCTTTTTTTCAGTTTCCTTCAATCTATTTCCTTTTTCTTCAATTATCTTCAATAAATATTTTGGTTCTGTAGGTGAAAATCTCTTAACCTTGCCTTCAATTGAAACTGTTGCCAATCCCTTTTCAACAAGCCTTTCCAAAATAAGGTAAATTTTTGAGGGCGAAACCTTTGACTGCCCGATTAAAGGCCCAACAGAGGTTTTTCCTAAACCAAGAATTGCAATATATGCCCTTATTTCCCCTTCAGTAAGGCCGATTTCTTTTAGTGCTGAATATTCCATATTATTATATTGCTGATAAGCCCTTATATACTCTTTGTTTATTACCCCCCTAAGGGGTGGTTAAACTATTAATACTCTTAAAGCCATTATATTTTAGAGGCAAAAAATATGTTTCACCATTATGTTGGAGAAAATCTGCCAAGAAGCGAGAAAATCGAGAAAATAGTTCTTGAAGAAATATTAAATTCAAATATTCCAGACAACAAAAGGGAAAATTCTATTGCTTGGGAGCTTAAACACAGTTCCGGAGTAATACAAATAGCAAAATTGCTTGCAATCAAGCGCGGTTTAGATGTTGAAAAAGCAATTGCTGCTGCAGCATTGCATGATGTTTATGCCATACAAACTGGAAAATATGAAAAACATGCAGCAAAAGGCGCGGAAATCGCAAGAGAGTTATTGCTTTCAAATGGTTTTTCAAAAAAAGAAATAGAAGAGATATGTGAAGCAATAAAATTGCATAGTGAAAAGGAAAAATATTCTGGGAACAAATTGGTCGAATTGTTGAAAGATGCTGATCTGCTTGATTGTTTGCTTTATGATCCAAATATTTATTCTGGGAAGCCAAAAAATATTAGGAATGCAATAAAAAAACGATTTAGAAAGGTTTGTAAACAACTTTGCTTGAGGTCTTTTATATGAACTGGCAGAAATATTATTCAAGGGAATATGGCGTGCAGTATTCTGAAGTTGCATTATGGATGCAGTTTGTGAATGATGAAAGGATTAAACTTAAATCCATTCAGAATCAAGCGTTCGTTCCGGAAAATGGCAATCAATGCTATTATGCCCAACCAAATGAATGGGCTGATCTGGAATTATTCCTGGCAGAAACCTATGGTTCAAGCCCAGAGATTGTGGAAAAATTCATAAAAGATTATTTTGATTTGGGAAATAAATATGTTGAAGAATCAAAGAGGATTTCTAATGTTAAATATTTTAACAATAAAGAAATTTTGGCTGTTTATGAAAAATATTGGGTTCTTTGGACACAGTATTCTGCAGCGCTTTTGGCAGCATTCATGTTGAATGATTATTATGCACATCTGACACATGAAAAAATCCAAAAATATATTGAAAAAATAACTGGTGTAAACTTAGTGAATGAATATGAAGCAGAATTGCTTAGGCCATCAAAAAAAGCAGCACTTTTGCAGCTGAATGAAGATGTGAAAAGCAAAACATTTGAAAATCTGTTCGAAGAATATCGCTGGCTTTCCTGTTTAGATATCCATAACAAGCCTTTTTCTGAGGAAAAATTTAGGCAATTTTTAGAACATTTAGGAAATAACAATAAAAACCAGCATAGTTTTGAAGAAGTTTTGGCAAAATTGAATATCCCACAAGAGGATTTAAAAATAATTAAAATTGCAAAGGATTTGGCATATTTGAAAGATGTAAGGGATGATTTTAGGAGAAAGGCTGTTTTCTATTCACAGCCATTCTTTGAATTAATCGCGGGAAAAATGAATTTGGCCCTTGAAGATATTTCTTGTGTTCTGAAAGATGAGATTGCTGAATTTTTAAATGCAGGAAAATTGGTTGAAAAAGAATTAATTGAAGAAAGAAAAAAAGGATTTTTGATTTTTATTGAAAATGAAAAAACTGTTTGCGTTTCTGGCAAAAATATTGAAAAAGCCCTTTCAGAAAAATTGCATTTTACAACATCTGGGGTAAAAGCCAACCATATTCTTGAAGGATTGGTTGCAAGCAAAGGGATTGCTGAAGGAACCGCCAGGATTGTAAAAGGAATTGCGGATCTAAAAAATGTTCAGAAAGGGGATATTTTAATTGCGGTTACAACACATCCTGATTACGTTGTTGCAATGAATAAAGCTGCAGCAATTGTTACTGATGAGGGCGGGATGCTGTGCCATGCAGCAATTGTTTCAAGAGAAATGAAAAAACCCTGTATTGTAGGAATTAAAAATGCAACAAAAATTTTTAGCAATGGGCAGAAAGTGCTTGTTGATGGAAACAGGGGAATTGTCAAATCAGCCTAGTTTTGTGTGTTTTGAAGGAAAGCAATCTTTTTATACCAAAACCCCTTATTTACTATATTTAAGTAAATTATAGTTTTGGTTTTTGGTGATTAGATGGTAAATGAGCATTATACTAAACAATTGAAAACAAAGCAAGTTGCTTTGGATGCAGGAAAATATATTGCTATTTTGAATGAAGTTGATGGAAAAGAATTGGGAGTGCATCCTCTTGAAAGAATTGAGCTTTATAATCCAAAAACAAAAAGATCTATTGTAACTGTTGTAGATATCACCAAAAACATGGTTCAGCCTGGTGAAATAGGGGTATTTGAAAGTATTGTTCAGGCAATAGGAATTGACGATTCTAATATTTTAGATGTTAAAGTAGTTCCAGCACCAAGAAGCCTTGAATATATACGGAAGAAAATGGAAAATAAACATCTTACTAAGGAAGAACTATTTGAGATTGTTCAGGATTTGGATATGAATAGGATTAGTGAGATTGAAGCCTCTGCTTTTGTTTCAGCTATTTTTATAAATGGATATTCCCTTGATGAAACAATTTTTATGACACAGGCCTTGGTTGAGAATGGCAATCGTTTGAAAATAAATGCAATGCCTGTTGTAGATAAACATTCAATTGGCGGTTTGAATGGAAGAGCCACAATGATCATTGTGCCGATTGTTGCCGCTGCAGGATTATACTGCCCAAAAACATCTTCAAGAAGTATTACATCTGCTGCAGGAACCGCAGATTCTATGGAAGTATTGGCAAATGTTTCCCTGCCTTTTGAAAAAATAAAAGAAATCACTGAAAAAATAGGGGCAGTAATTGTTTGGGGCGGTTCTTTAGATCTTGCGCCAGTTGATGACAAGATAATTAAGATTGAGCATCCTTTGAGTTTAGATCCACCCGGCCAGATTGTTGCAAGTGTGCTTGCAAAGAAAGAATCTGTTGGTGCACATTACGTTGTTATTGATATTCCTGTCGGCCCAGCCATGAAAGTAAAGGATATTGTAAGTGCGGAAAAACTAGCAAATATGTTTATTGAAGTAGGGAAGAGGATTGGATTGAAAGTAGAATCAGTTTTGACTGATGGGGCACAGCCATCTGGAAGGGCATTCGGTCCGGCATTGGAAGCAAAGTATGCTATGGAAGTTCTTGAAGGCAAGGTATACGATGAATTAGCACAAAAAAGTTGTGAGCTTGCCGGTGTAATTTTTGAATTAGTTGGAAGGGCTAAGTTAGGGGCGGGAACAGATATGGCAAAAGAAATTTTAAGAAGTGGTGCAGCCCTTAAAAAAATGAAAGAAATAATTAATGCGCAAGGGCCTAAAGCAATAAGTTCTGAAGAGGTTAAGCTTTGTGATAAATTTATTGAAATAAAATCAGTTAAAGAAGGGGAAATAAGTTCCTTTGATATTAAAGAATTAATTAAGATTGCAAGAACTGCTGGTGCTCCTGCTGATCAGCAAGCAGGTGTTTTGTTAAATATTTGGCTCGGTGAAAAGGTAAAACCAGATACTGTTTTATATACTATTTATGGGAATAATGACCAGAAACTCGAGCTTGCTAGGAAATATGCGGCTCAGCATACTGTTGTTAATCTTGAAACCATGATTTTGGGGAAGTATGCCTGAAAAATCATCTTATTATCTTAGATAGTGCTAACAAAAACCGAAAAAAAACCAAACAAATAAATAGGGTTATATCTATTAAATTATATTTGGGGTAACTTTTGCTGAAACAAGGGCTTTCTGTTTGACTTTAAGCTTATTGAATGATGTTTTGAAAATCATAAAAACAGTATAAAAACATCATTTCATTTTTTTTATTTAACAAAACAGCGTGTTGAAGATCTTCCCTAAATCTTCAACCTCAAGCAGATATACTTTATCTTTTGCCACTTTTATTTCACCAATATTTTTTAGTATTTTTTCTTTGTTCAATTTTTTATTGTTTTTGCACATTTCCTGAATGCAAAGCCCCAAAGCTTTTGTTAAATCCTTGTTCTTGAACCTGAAAATTGTTTTTAAGAATTCATAAAACAAATCATGCTGTTTTTCTTCTATTCTTACAGTCTTTTTTGCAATTAATTTAATCATGACATGTTGGTCTTGCGGCTTTGGGAAGAATACCTCTGAATTTATTTTCATTTTTTCTTCAACATTGCAGTATGACTGCACGATTACCGGCAATTGGGTATAATTTGTCAGTCCCGGGAATGCTGTTAATCGGTTGGATAGGGATATTGGTGCAATCAAAAGGCCTATTTTAAATTTTGTTTTTAATAATTCAACAATAAATTCATTTTCTATGCTTTTTAAAATCAGAATCTTGCCAAAATTTTGTTTTTGAATACCTTCAATATCATTAATCAAATTAACATTCTTGAGCTTCTCAGCATTTATCATATTTTGCAGGTTTTCTTCTTCCTCAAAAACAAAAATCTTCTTGGCATTCTGCAAGGTGCGCATAAGGAAGGGGTTTGTTCCGACTATTAAAACAGAATCCTTTTCAGAAACATTTAATTCTTCAGCAATTTTTTTAATTAATTCAGAATCAGTGATAAAAAATTGCCTATTTTCATAGTGAGAAATATGGAATTTATTAATGAGATCGGTTAATTCTTTGAATAATTCACTCTTCATCTTCTTCCTTTCTTTGGTTAAATCTTGAGCCTTTGTTAAATCCCTGCTGATCTTTCCTGAATTCTGGCACTATGGGCTTTCTTGTGAAAACATAATATTTTTCCTCTTCCTGCAATTCGCTTATTACCCTTTTTACAATTGCTTTTGCCGGATCAGGCATCAAAGAAACCCTTTTTGTTATATCCTCAAATGATGCAAATAACCCTTTTTCCCTTTCATCCAGCAGGTTCAGCACATGCTTCTTTCCAATGCCTGGCAGAAGCTCAAGCTGATGCATTTTTAGTGTAATTGAAGATGATTTATTAAAAAAATCCAGGAATTTCTGCGGATTTTCTTTTATTATACTTTCAATCGCAGCAGGTATTTCTAACTCTGCATTTGAAGTTAATTCCTTGTAAGAAATTCTTCTCTTAATAAGTGAAATCTTTTCCCTTTTATCCTGGCCAATGTAAACCTTTTCCAATTGTTTAATATCTTCGACCTTTGGCACAGCCTCAAGCAGGGTAAAAAATTCTGTTCCAATTAGCTGTACTATCGGCTGCTCTTTGAAATCGTTTCCTTTTCCCCGTGGGAGATAGTCCAAAACAAGTGCATAATCTTCAGATGGCATATTTCTCCCTCCATTATTTCTCCCAATTTATTTCAAATATTTTTCAGTTAGTTCAAGAATTTTAGTAACATTATCGTCGCTAATAGTTTCTCCCTTTTTCATCATTGCTTTTACTATTTCCTTGTCTTTTGGCAATAGATCCACTACCTTTACTGCTAATTCCTGTGTCATTCCTTCCAGTTTCATTAATTCTTCCATTAATTTTTCAGCTTGTTTGTCAGTTACTTTGGCAAACTGCTTTACGTATTTTGTGCTTCCTGCCTGTTCATATGTTGGTTCCTTATCTTCCACTTTCCTGTCTTTCAATAACTCTTTTACCTGTGGAAGACAGACAAACTTTTCTTCAAGAATTTTTTCTCCAATCATAATATCACGCAATTTTTAGTATAATTTATTTTTTAACTGTTGCTCTTACAGCTTCCTTTTTCTCGGCTGTTTTTACAGCCTCTTTTTTTTCTGCCTTTGCAGCTTCTTTCTTTTTTGCCATATTTACTGGCTTCAAATGTACCGGGTGTACAATCAAAAGTTTTGGTTTATTGCCTGACATTAATGTAAGTTCGCAGCAGTTTCCCCTCATCTTTTTTACTGTTGCTATCTTTCCGTGGTATCTTCTAAAAGGCAAACCCCTATGGAATGAACTGTCAGTATCTATTTGTACCTTAGTTCCTGGTTCATATTTTGCCAGTATTTTATTTACTGTTAGGATACCTTTCTTTCTCCTAAACTTTTTTCTAGTCTTTGCCATTGGCCCTTTTGCTTTTCCTGCCACGCTATTCACCCTTCAAATTTAAAAATAAAATCTCATTTATTAATACTTTAATATACTAATATAACGACTTACGTATAGTTAAATTAAGTCTAATATTAGGAAATAATAGAAAGAAAGATATTTAAAACATCGCGCTGCCTGCTTTAAACAGCAGAAAAGCCCTTTAAGAAAGTAATAAATAGCCGAAAATACTTATTCTAAACAGCGTGTTGCGCTCATAAAACAAATATAAAAAAAATATTTGATAAATATTATGCAACATACTGAAGTGATATTATGGTAAAATCTTACAAAAGAAGAAAAATTAAGGGTTTAAAGAAACAAAGGGCTAAGTTCAAGACAACCACAAAAACATACAAGAAACTGAGTTCGGTAATTTCAAGGAAGAGGTCTGATAAAAAAGCAAAACTCAAAAAGAAAAAGCCAGCATTTGTCTGGTCTTTTAATTTGAAATAATTGCTAAAAATCAGCAAATTTTTATATCAATTATTATTATTGCATTAAAGGTTCGGAAAAAGTTTGAGCTGGAAAATGAAGATTATGAAATTTACAAAGTTATCTTGTTTAGTATTGTTGCTTATCCTAGCTTTGCTTCTTTTAAGTGGATGTACAAAAGTTAAACCACAAGATCAAACAGATGCAAAGGATAATCTGGATGATTCCACTAATGCAAATTTGAATAATGATTTAAGCAATAATCTACAATCTGCTGCTGTTCAATTAGATAATAATATTTCGGCAGCTGATCCAGAAAAAGAAAATCCGGCTGAAGATAACCAATCTGAAATCTTAAATACTGCGCAGAAAAAAGAAATTCTTATAGGCATTGAATATGCAATGCCCGGCATCGCAAAAGAATTCAGCAAGTTGGGAATTCCTGCAGTGAAATATTACCCTGATGCAATTGCCTGGGACAATATGCAGCCTTCTGAAACTTCTGAAATAAATTTTAAAGTAATGGATAATTTTGTAACAGAATTTCAGGAAGCAGGCTTTACCGATTTGGTAGTTGCATTAAAATCAAGAAGCAAATGGGCAGAAAAAGGCCTGTTTAACCCAACACCAAAAAAAGAATTTGTTGATGCTTACAAAAAATGGGTGAGTTCTGTTGTTGAAAGATATGATCTGGATGGCGATGAAGATATGCCTTCCCTCAAATATCCTGTGAAATATTATGAAATAGGTACAGAATTTTCATCATATGAGCCAGAAACAGCAGAAGAATATCTTGAAATGCTTGAAAGTGCCTACACTGCGGCGCATAGCGCATCAGATAAAGTTATTGTGCTGCATGCTGCCTTTTTAGTTACAACAGCTTTCAAGGATAATCCTTCAGCAGAACAATATGAATCTGCATTTAATGAGGTAGACCAAAGGATTATGACCCATTCCTATTCAGACATTAAAAAAATTCTTGACAAGCCGGAATTCTTTGATGCAATTAATTTCCATAGCTTAGGCGATTTTTATGAAATTGAAAATACTATGCAATGGCTTAACTATGAAATGAATAAGCGCAATTACAAAAAAAGCATAATAATTTCTGATACATTAGTTAATTCATTTATTGGCCAGGGAATTGCAACAAAATGCACAGGTACAGGGCAGGGCATCCTTATCAAGCCAGTAACAGAAGCAGACAAATGCAGGTTAGCCACATATTTCAATAACCTTATTGGAGAAAATAAAGAAACACTTGGCTGGACATATAAATATCATGCTTCAGACATAGTGAAAAGGGTAATAATTGCTGCTGAGCAGAATGTTGAACTTATAAATATTGCTTCAACAGAGGATTTTGACCTGCTTAAATCAAAAATTATGCAGGCAAGTGCCGGTACTTCAGCATGGTCAGGAATGTCTGAAGTTTCATTTAATATTGCAACACAGCAAAGGACAGTAAAAAGTTTAAGGCCATCATTTTTTGCCTTACAGCAGCTCGCTTCTTCCATAAAAGGCTATTCCAATGTTGAAAAAATTCCAGTTTTGGATAATCATGAAATCAAATTATACAAATTTACAATAAACAGCAAGCCAGTATGGATTGCCTGGCTTGAAACCGGAAAGCTTATTCTTCCAGAAGATGTTATTCCAGAAACAACCTTTACTTTAGATGCATCAAGTGCACTCACTGTTGAACAGATGCAGACTTCTTCATCCAAGGATGCAAAACAAATCAGCCCTGAAAATGGCAAGGTTTCAATTAAACTCACGCCTTATCCTGTTTATGTGTGGTAATTTAAATAAGCTTAAATGTTTACTAAATTAATTCTTTTTATAACCAAATTTTTTATCATAGGTGCCATGGCCTATTATATCAAGCACAAAAGCAATTATTTCAATTTCAGTTCCGCCATTTGTAAGGGAATATAACATTCTCCAACGGTTTGGAAGCTCAATTCTAAAAAGATTTGTTATGCCATACTGTTCTTTGTACATTTTTGGGATCAAGTCTTTGCCAATGGGGTTTCCATAGTGGGTATTTAATTTGATTAATTCAACCTTTTTGTTAATTGCAAGCAGAATGCTTTTCTCAATTTTTGAATTTGCTGACTTTTCATTTAAGTATTTGTAAACCTCTTCAGCTTCCGGAGATAAAATTACCCGAACAATTTTCATAGCTCAAGACCTTTCCCAATTGCATTTCTCAGATTTTTATTTTGGTTATGAATCCAAGTAATGCCCTTGAGGCTTACTGTGATCTTGCTGCTTTCTTCCAAGTACTCCAATATTACTTTTAAGGTGTTATGGTTTACTTTCTTTGGCAGCCTTCTTTTCAATTCTGCCACTTTGATTACAGTTTCATTCATATTCTCCAAAACATTCTCAACCATTAATACAGTATTTAATGTAGGGGAATGCTCAAATCTTTGTTCTATCATTTGTTTTTGATCTTGCATATTAATCACTAAAAGTTATTGATTAATAACTATTAGTTATTAATATATATTTAAAACCTTTGTTTGCTGTTTTGCCAAAATGCATTGTTCATTTGGATTCAACCTTAAGTAATTAGTTTAAAGTACAATATATACGCGAGGTTTATTTTAAAGCAACCTTGGCGTTTACTTTAATTTTTATCCCACAAAGCATCACTGAAGCTCCACAGGTGCGCGGGCACAGTGTGATATCCTATAGTATTAATTTTTTATAATTATTTTTTATTAATAACTTATTATAATATATCACACTGTGAAGCCACAACCTTTAGGTTGTGGAGGAGCGCACCTATCTGTTATTTTTTCTTGCACAGGCTTCCGCCTAAAGCCCATTGTGAATATGAGAAGCCACAGACTTTAGCCTGTGGAGCTTCACACAGCACGCTTTTCATTCAATGACCTGACTGTTTGGATTCTTTGATATAAAAAGTTTTATTAAGCAGTTAAGAGTTATTAACATGCAATAGTTTGCCCAATAATATTATAAATAAAAGTAATAAAAGAAAAAAAGATTGGTGGTTGTTTGATTCATAATATTCCGATTAAGACAATTGTTTCAATTGCATTGGTATTGGTTGCTTTGGGGAGTTTTTATTTATATTTCACTTCCCCTGTAAGTGCTTCTGCCGGAGGCGGAACCCCAAAATTAGAGTACAAGATTTTGGCTCCTGCAAATATTCTTTCCGGAGCCTATAAGGTTTATGGAAAAGAACCGCTTGGCACTTGGGCAGCGAAATTGATAATAACAAATTCCGGAACTGCTCCAGCATATAATGTTAGGCCTAATTACATTGTTGAAGGCTATTCTGGGTGGGCTGAAGGAAAAAGCTATCCAATCTTATTGCCTGGCAGCACTGTTGTTGATTTATATTATCCATTGCTTTCGGACACAATAATGAAATTAACCACCTCAACGCCCTCAAAAGTAAAGTATAAAATAACCTATTCTGAAACTAAGGAGGGTGCATTAAAGGAAATAAGCGAAAGCAAAAATATTGAAATATTAGGGGGGCATGACTTTGTGTTTACCAGCATTCCTCCGGAAAAAAGCACAGGAAGTTTTTATGATGCTTTTTCAAATTACCCATTGCTTGCTTCATGGATCACTCCAACAGACCCTGTTGTAATGAAGTTTGCTGATGCAGGAAATAAAGTAGCTGGAGGGGCAGCAGCAAAACTTTCAGATGAGGATGCAATTAAAAGCCTTAATGGAATGTGGTCTCTTTCTGTTGCAAACGGCATTTCTTATAAAACAGAGCCAGATGCTTTTTGGACCGGGCAGTTTTCTCAATATTTAAAATATCCGAGGGATGTGCTAAAGGATAAGGCAGGCACCTGCATTGATACTGCAATCTTTTTTGCATCGCTTGCAATGTCCCAAGGCCTTGAATCATATGTTATTTTAATGACAGGCCATGCTTTCCCAGTGGTTAAATTGCCTATCAGCGGAAACCTTATCCCAATTGAATCCACCCAATTGAATAATAAAACAACATTTGAAGATGCAGTAAAATCAGGGGAAGAATCCTTTAACAAAGCAATGAAAGGCCCGTATCTTGTAATTGATATAAAGTCTTTCCAGATTTCAGGGATTACGCCTCCGCAGCTTGAAGCCCTGCCTGAAGATGTTTTCAAACAGTGGAATGTAAAAGAAACGCTTGATGGAACTACTGCTGCTGAAACAGGTGATACAGCAACTGGAACTGAATCCGATTATGCCACAGATATTGTTGGTGCTAATTTAAAGGTTTATTCAAACACAACAACTCCAGAATGGGCTATTACCTATCCGAGTAACTGGTCACTGAAGAAAAACGGGGCAACAGAAATTATTCTAACTTCTCCGGATACAAAAAGTGAGGTATTGGTCAGCTGGCTTCCGAGTGAAACTAAGGAAAACATGCGCAACTACATTGAAGCTGCAATAACCACAATAGGTTCTTTTGATGCCCTTACTATAACGCAGCAAAAGATTTCAAACCTTTATGATGCTGATGTTGTAACTTATAACACAAGCATTTATTCAACTGGTGAAACAGGAAGGGCTGTTGGAAAATATTTCTCCACAGGCACTTATGCTTTTGCATTTTTTTATGATACTTTGAATCCAAATGTGCAGGCATCAATGAATGAATTGAATGATATTGCAGCAACTTTTGTTGTAGGGGGTAATTAAAATGAACTCAAAATTCTTTAAATTGAAATTTTTGGCTTATAGTTTGGTGTTTTTTTCTTTAATTGTTTTAATGTTTAGCGCAAGCGTTTTTTGTGCAGAAACAGCGCCGCTCGCAGTAATTGAAATGAAGGAAACCTCTATAATGAATATTCTTCCAAACGGAGATGCGCAGGTAAAGGAGGATATTGCCCTGACTGCAACAGCATTTATTGCATTTAAGCAGCAGTATCCGCAGTTAAGCATGTTTGCCCGTGTCTTTGAACCGAAGAATATGCCATTGCAGCTTGAGAACCTGGATGTAAAGGTTGATGAATTTAACAATAAGATAACCGCATCTTACCTGATAAAAGGAATGTCAGTGAACAAGGAAAGCCATTGGGAGATTATTGCTGCTGCTGAAGGAGCTCAACCAACGCTTTCAGCGCAGACAGCCAATGCATTGGTTTTCACTTATGCAGACCAGGGCAGTGACTACAAGAAAATGATAACAACAACAATCAATCTGCCAGAGGGCGCAAGCAATATTTCCTTTGATGCTGAATCAAACAGGGTAAAGTATGATCTGCCCTATGCTTCAGGCTTTTCAATGGGAAATATTCTTTTCCTAGCCATTGCAATTCTTGCAATTGCTGCCGCAGCGTATAATCAGAAAAAATTGAATTACTAAAATACGGCAAAAGATAAACAGTCAGGGAGAATCCTTACCTAATTTTCCTGATAATCAGTATGTTTACTGGAAGATTTTCGGGCCTGTTTTCAGGCACATAGAAAAAATTTGCTTTAAAGCCGCGTTTTTCAAATGACCTTTTTACCCGTCTTCTAAATTAAATTTTAGAGCTACGGCAGTGATTTATACCACTGGCTTAATACATCCTCAGCAGGCTTGCCGCGAATGTTGTATTCTTTGGTCAGCGGGAATTCATCCGGCCAGTAGGTAAAAGGATAAACTCCAGTAATATAAGAGGACTGGGAAACTGCATCCATTATTGCTTCAAAACCCATTGCCTGTTCTTCTACATCAAGTTTGTATTTGTCAGAATAAGGTTCCCAAACAGCGGTTGCTGCATCATCAACCCCTGCTTTGCCGGTTAATCCTCCGTCAATGCTTGGATAAGCAACCTGCTGGAGAATAATCGGCTTTGTGTATTTTTCATATACTGGTTTTAATCTTAAATCAAAAATCTTTTTAGCATTGGCATTTAATTCTTCCTGCGTTGGATTGTTTTTGTCAGTAAGACCAACCCACCAGTTAATGCTAATAAAATCAGCCTGTTCCATAAATGGCATATAATCTAGATTCGGCCAAATGTCTGGAATATTATCCTTGATCTCTCCACCAATGAACAAATTGCGGCCAAACTTTCCCTTATAAGCAGATTTTACTTTGCTATAAATCGCTTCCAATCTTTCTTTATAATCTGCCGGCCTTTTATCAGGTGATGCTGCTACTGCCACCCAGTCTCCGCTGATAACTAAATATTCAACATTATACTTATTTGCCTTGTCTACAAAATACATTGCGTATTTTTCATACTCATTAAACCAAGCATCCCACCATTCTTTAGTAAAGCTTGCTTTGCTGGTATCTGCGCAGCAGATTTGTGGCATCATATAAACCTTGAAGCCGTCAGTTTTCATCTTATTTAAATGAAAGTCTAATTCTTCATCAGAATATGTGTGGCCAAATCCTTCAGAAGTTATTATTGGAACAGGATTTACCTGTTTGTAATCCCATGGCGGCGCTATTTCAATCCATTCGAATCCTTTTTCCTTCAGGCGTGCATGGGTGCTGTCAAGCAAATCTTTAAAATTATCCCACCAAAAGTCAACTATCATCGCCCCTTTTTGAAACTTCTCAGAGTTCAGTCTTGGTAAAAATTGAACCTTGCCTGCGCTTGTTGGAACTGCTGGCATTTGGTACTCAGCTTTTGGCAGCCATCTCCATTTTTCCACAACATCTTTAACTTCTTTTGATTTTTTTTCCACCAAAACTTTGCGCGAGGCTGTTTTTGAGTCTGGTGAAAATTCCTCTGCCCCGGTAAAACCCCAATTATCACGCAGATACCTATACCTGATTTCTTTATCTTTAAAATCTTTCAAATCAGCATTCAAATCCCAGGCATTTTCAGCAGTTTTTTCCATTTTTAAATTTCTTCCCCATTCGCTTAATCCTTCACCGATTTGAAGGTAAATTATTGTATGGCTTGGGGTATTTTCAGGAACCTGAACACTGAATTTAATGGTATAATCAGGAACATCTGGAATTTTAGATTGTTCATCAGGAATTTTGGATGTTTCATCAGGAACATTAGACGGTTCAGCAGAAGTTGTTCCGGTTGTTGTTTTTGAAGATTCTTTTTCTTCAGCAGAAGGAAAAAGAGTGCCATTTGGTTGGTTGTTCGGCGCTTCAATTTTGGGCAACTGTGTTCCACCTTCACACCACGGCGGCATTGGCCAAGGTCCCTGCGGGGGGCAAATCTTAAAAATTGCCATTAACACCAAAAGAGCGACCAGAACCCCTAAAACAATGAGTATGATCTTTGTTGTTTTTTTCATAACGAAACAATTAGAGTATATTATTTAAAAAACTGCTTGTTACTGTTGGCGAGGCTGCGGAATTTTAACCGCAGATATTAAAATCAGCATTATGCGGTCATTGGGCTTTTGTAGTGCATGTTCTGGATTGCAATTGTGGCAGGCACTTCCCCTTTCTCAATTGGAAGAGATATTTTAATTATTGTTGTGCCTTTCTTAGTTACGAAAGAGATGGTTGTTTTTTGCATTTTATCAAGGATTTCTTTGGTGATTTTTTTGTTAGTAAGCTCGCTCAGGTATTTTGAGGCTTCAAATATTTCCAGCCCAACAATTGTGCCCTGTTTTTCCAGATCAACTATCAAGTCGCCAAATTCAATGCTTCCTTTGGATTTTTTATTCTCATTATACAAATAAAGGAGGTCTTCCTCAGCATCATAATCAGTTTTAAATTTGCTTAACATATTTTTCCACCTTTCTCTGCCTTCAACAGCCTTTTGCTTGAGTTAAATGTCCAGATAAATCCCTTATCAGTCTCTAAAATCATCCCCCTATTTTCTAAATAATCCAAAACAACATTCAAAGAAGAACGCATTACCTTATTCTCCAATCTTCTTAAGATTTCATTTCGGCTGGCGGCTAAATTAGAATTTTTGACAACCTCTTCAATGGCAAGGACTGTCTTAAGGGTGGGATAATGCAATACCTCAGTTTTCTGCAAAGATTTCATTAAGAAACACCTAATAAGTATGTGGGGGTATATATTTATAACCCCTTTCTCAACCGTATCCAAATAGCTTATCATATTTTTTGTGGTCAACAATATCCAAAACATCTAAAAATATTGTAAGAATCTCGATCTCAGACTTTTCCCTTAATGGCTGCCTTATTGTATAAATCATTCTCCAATAATTTGGGAGATTTATTTTCCACAAGTTTGTAACACTATACTCAAGCAGGTATTCCTTTGGAGGCATATATTTAAAT
>PEXL01000042.1 GCA_002779065.1 Candidatus Diapherotrites archaeon CG08_land_8_20_14_0_20_34_12 | reverse complement strand
CCTATTGTCATTTTTTCTACCTCGGCTCTTCTAGGATCTAAGCCTGCTTCTGGTCTTAATACAGTTCGTCTTTCCAGAGTTCTTTTGAAAGATCTTCTTGACCTTGGTCTTGGAGTAGGCATAATTATCTATAATATATAGTAATTTTTAAAACCTTCACATACTAAATTATTACAATGAATGAGATAAAAGATTTAGAAATAGATTTTAGCCTTAATGACTTTTCAAAAACCGGCTTCCAAGCAACAAATTTAGCTGAAGCAATTGATATTATTGAAAGGATGAAAAAAGAAAACTGCAAAATTTTTCTTGGTTTTACAGCAAATTTAGTTGCTTCAGGTCTGCGTGGAATAATCAAAGAATTGTGCAGAAAGAAGTTTATTGATGTAGTTGTAACTACTGCAGGAAGCATAGATCATGACATTATCAAATCCTACAAGCCATATTTGAAAGGTTCTTTTTTTGTTGATGATGCAGATTTGCATAAAAAGGGGATTAATCGCTTGGGAAATATTTTTATTCCAACAGACCGCTTTATTTTGCTTGAAAAGAAGATCCAGCCAATATTTTCAAAACTTTATAAAGAACAAAAAACATATTCCCCGAGTTTTTTAAATAAAAAGATTGGTGAATCCCTAAACAAAAGCAGCTTTTTGTATTGGTGTGCAAAAAATAATATTCCAGTATTCTGCCCCGGCGTGACTGATGGCGCGATTGGTTTGCAAATGTATTTCTTCAAGCAAGACCATAAGGATTTTGGGATTGATGTTACAAAAGATATGAAGGATTTGGCTGGCTTAGTTTTAAATGCAGATAAAACAGCAGCAATAATTTTAGGGGGAGGCATTTCTAAACACCATATTATCGGCGCAAATTTGGTAAGAGATGGCTTGGATTATGCAGTTTATGTTTCAACAGCACAAGAGTTTGATGGCAGTCTAAGCGGAGCACAAACACGCGAAGCAAAAAGCTGGGGTAAGATAAAAGAAAAAGCAAGATCTGTAACAGTTAATGCTGATGCAACAATTGCTTTCCCATTAATTATCTCTTCTTTAAAGCAGAAAAGGCTTATTTAATTAATTTGACTTATTCCGAATGTGATATGCGTGTTTGAATTCCTTATTTTAAATCAGCAAGATATTTTTTATCTTATTTTGACAATCTTATCTGCATTTTTTGTGAAAATTACTGATCTGCAGGTTGATGATAATAAAAAATTCTTTTTCAAGGAATTCAAATTCTTAACCGCTATTTCTTATGGTTCAATTTTTGGTTATTTAATACATGCAGACCCTGGATTTGGGGCAATTATTGCAGGCATAATACTTGCGAATATTTTCAGCAATAAATTTGATGATCTTTCCCATCTGCTTGCCATTATTCCATTCTTTTTAATCCCTTTTATCTTAGGTTTTTCAAAAATACTTTTGATGGTTGCATTACTCTTCTTTATTTCTGCACTTTTTGATGAAAAAATGCACGATTTAAGCGAAAAAAGGGATAAAAAGCACAAGCTTTTTATTGTTTTGTCAAAATATAGGTTATTCAGTTGGATATTGGCACTTTTAGTATCATTCTTGCTGAAGGATTATATTTATATAATTGCCTTAGTTATTTTTGATATTGCCTATAAATTAACCGAGCATATTTTTTCTAGAAATTAATATTTTTTATTTGAGGTGGGATTGTGGATATGGAAAAGAAGTTTATTCAGGTAGGTCATCTTAAGGAAGGTAACTATGTTTTAATTGATGACTTTGTCTGTCAGGTAAAAAGTGTTGAGAAATCAAAGCCAGGAAAGCACGGATCTGCAAAAGCAAGAATTACTGCGATTGGTGTTTTTGATGATCAAAAAAGAAATCTGCTTAAACCAGCTGATGCAGATACTGCTATGCCTATTGTTGAAAGAAGCAAAGGCATGGCTATTGCTATTGTTGGGGATCAAGTCCATGTTATGGATGAAAAATCATATGAAACATTTACGGCTCTAAAACCTAAGGATGTTGATGTAAAACAAGGGCTCCAAGTAGAATTCTTAAGGTATGGAAAGAATGTAAGAATCATCAGGGCAGCTAAGGAGTAATGCAATAATTATTTCTTGAGCTAATAAATATGCAAAAAACAGAATTTGTTTTTGTAGAAGTGCCGAGTGCACAAGGCTGCTTGGGAAAAAATATGGGAACAGAATTGTTCCCGGCTCACCTCAGGGCTTTTTTACAGAAAACTTATCCTAAAAATAAAATATCCTGTGCAGAAGTAATCCGATCCGACTTTGATTCTACTTCTAAAAACATTGAATTCTGTGCATTTTCCAATTTTTCAAAAAAATCAGCCCTGCCTTTTTTTATTGGCGGAGACCATTCAATTACTTTCCCGATAATTTCTGCTTATTCTAAAACAAATAAAAAAAATAAAAAGAAAACTGGTTTGATTGTTTTTGATGCCCATGTTGATTGCACTTCAGATTTCCTTGCGCCAAGCCATGAAGATATTATGCGGTCAATAGCAAAAGAAAATTTAATCAGACCGGAAAATATTTTGATTTTAGGTGTTAGAAAAATTTATGATGTTGAAAAGAAATTTCTGAAGAATGACAAAATTGGAAAGAAAATTAAAATAGTAAGGACTTCTGAAATAAATAACTCTAAAAAACCAAAAAAAAGTGAAATATTATTGCTTGATTTTATAAAGAATTTAGATTCAGTTTATGTTTCAATTGATATTGATGTTTTTGATCCTAAAATAGCGCCTGGAACAGGCTATTTGGTCAAAAATGGCCTTTTTGAAAAGCAATTCTTTATTCTCTTAAACATTATCCTTAAATCCAAGAAAGTGTCTGGGTTTGATTTGGTTGAAGTAAACCCGAAAAAAGACATAAAGAATAAGACTTTTTTGCTTAGTAAAAAGATTATTAAAAGAATCCTATGCTGATTATTTAATATTGTTATTTTTAGCCCCGTAGTGTAGCGGCTAAGCATTCTGGCCTCTGGAGCCGGAGACAGGAGTTCGAATCTCCTCGGGGCTAAACCCTTTTCTTTCTCTTTAGCAAAGAGAAAGAAAAGTCTTTAATGGTCAAAAGAAAGAGAAAAACGTTAACGACCAAGCAAACTAAAGTTTGCGGGTCCTCTAAAACTCTTTAAGTTTTAGAAGGAAAAAGAAAAGAAACGGAAAAGGCATTAACGGTCAAAAGAAACAAATAATATTTTTGGTTTATCCTTCAACTTCGAATTTTTTGAAATTTATGGGCCTTTTTATTAAGAAATAAAATCCAGTAATTGCTGCAGGGATATACCCAAAGAAATAATAAAGCAAAGAAAATGCAACCGCATTTTCTGGACTAATAGAATAAACGGATACAAGGAAAATTGCTGCAGCTTCCCTAGTTCCAAATCCTGAAACACTTATTGGGATAAGATCAACCAAACCAAGAATGGGCACAATTACTAAACAATAATATATCGGGATATCCAAATTCAGTGATAGAAAAATAATGTAAGCAAATATTATTGAAATAAACCAGCAAATAAAGCCAATAATTGTTGCTTTTACAAGCATGATTTTCTTTTTCTGCAATTTTTTGACAGAATCATAAAATGCAGAAAAGTTTAACTGCATTTTTTCTTTGTATTGTGCTGGGACAACAATATTGAAAAATGGTTTAAGGATAATCTTTACATATTTCTTTCTCATAAAAACAGCTAAGCCAATTACAAATATGACAATTATCCCTAAAAGCATCTGCAAAGATATTATTTCTTTTCCAAATATTATTGCAAAAGCCAAAACAGATACAAATCCTAAGAATAAAAGTATTGCAACATCAATAAGCCTTTCGATTAAAACAGTGGAGAATGCTTCCCCTAAAGGTATTTTTTTGTCTTTGCTTAAGTATAAACTTCTTGAAAAATCTCCAATCCTTGCAGGTGTAAAAATGCTAATGAAAAAACCAGTAGCCCAGCCAGCAAAACTCTTTCTGAATTCATATTCATACCCAGCTGCTTTTATTACTGTTTTCCATTTGAATGCTTTTAATGAAAGATTTATTACACACAAAATAAGTGTTGAAGCAAGCAGAATTATGTTTGCTTTTAAAATTATTGAGATTAATTTTTCCAAGTCTATTGTATAAAATATATATGCTAAGAGCAGAAATCCTATCAAAATAATATATCTTTTAAATCCCATTATTTCACTCTATTTTAATAATTCTTACTAAACCAACCAATAGTCTGCTTCAAACCTTTATCTAATGATATTTTTGGTTTCCATCCCAAAACTTTTTTAGCCAATTTTATGTTAGGATTTCTTCTTAATGGGTCGTCCATCGGCATTTTCTTAAATTCAATATCTGATTTTGATTTGGTTATACTTTTTATTTTTTTGGCTAGTTCTAACATTGTTATCTCATTCGGATTGCCTAAATTTAGCGGTTTATTATATTTTGAATTAATCAATCTGTAAAGTCCATCAACTATATCGGAAACATAGCATAATGACCTTGTTTGCTGTCCTTTTCCATAAATAGTAAGCGGCTTGTTGTTTAATGATTGTATTATAAAATTAGGGATAACCCTCCCATCATCCTTCCTCATTCTTGAGCCATAAGTGTTGAAAAGTCTAACAATCTTTGCATTTAATTTAAATTTTTTCTGATATGAATAAACAAGCGCTTCTGAAAATCTTTTGCTTTCATCATAGCAGGCTCTTGGACCAAAGCAATTTACATTCCCAAAATAATTTTCTGCTTGTGGATGTTTTAATGGATCCCCATATACTTCAGATGTTGATGCTTCAAGAATTGTTGCTTTTTTCTCGACAGCCAAATCCAAAACATTTTTTGTTCCTAATGAATTAGCCATCATTATCTCAATTGCATAATCTTCAAAATCTGCGGGAGATGCCGGAGAGGCAAGATTGTAAATAAAATCTATTTTCTTTTCTATTTTGAGAGGCTTGCAAACATCATGTTCAATAAAGCAGAAATTTTTGTTTTTTAACAGATGTTCTATATTTTTTCTGTTCCCACTAATAAGATTATCTACCGCAATTACCCTTTGTCCCTTTTCAATCAAATAATCGCAAAGATGCGAACCAATAAATCCTGCACCGCCAGTAATTAAATTAGTTTTCATGTTCCTCCCTTTTCCTTAAAAAACAATTTTGAGCTTCTTTTAATGATTCTAATGAACCAATATCGAACCATGCTTCTTTTTTGTATAAATAACCATAAGTAGGCACTTTTTTATAAAGCCATTCAACAAAATAACCCGATTTATCAGAGCTTTTATCCTCTGCCAGATATTGATTAAAGAAAGGCACTGTATTTTTTGGAAAATAATAAATGCCTGTTGAAATTAAAGTAGATTCTGGCTTTTCAGGCTTTTCCTTAAAATCAGTTATCCTGTTATTTTTGTCAATCTTTATTACCCCATATAACTTTGCCAAATCTTTTGATTTGACATCAAATAGGCAAATTATTGGGGCTTTCTTTTCATTAAAATAGTTTAGGCTTTCTTGCAAAGAAAATTCAAAAACATTATCTGAATTTACAACAAGAACATCTTCCTTAATTTTAAATTTTTCAATTGCAAGATTTATATCGCCAATTGAACCAAGCCGTTCTTTTTCATTTCTTGTACCATCATTAATAATTTGAATATTTTTGTTATCTTCAAAACCGGAAAGCCATTCACTGAATTTTTCATAAAAAAAATCATTGCTTATTACAGTAATTTTTTTTACTTTAGGTAATTCTTTTACTTTTGCAATTATGTGTTCAAATATTGGTTTATTGTCTATCTTGAGCAGTGCTTTTGGAATGTTTTTAGTTAATGGATACAGTCTTGTGCCATATCCTGCCGCAGGTATTAATACGTGCATTTAACCAACTTTATTCTTCTATTTTTTTGAATCTGCCCTTTAGTTTCTCCATTACTTGCGGCATTGTAGTATATTCCAATTCAGCTTCGCTTACTCTATGCGGTTCAAAAGGCCCTTGCTCTCTCATAAAATCAGCTATTTCCAAAGCCTTTTTTCTCACAAGATCAAAGCTTATGTCTGAAAACATATCTCTCGGGCCATACAGCTTTCTGTTTCCTACTTGGAATCCTAATGCCACAATTCTTGGGGGGCCATCAAACCTTGTTGGTGTAGCATCTTTTACTGAAACAGGCAATAAAGGCCCTTTATGTGAACCTCTCATCCATCCAGAAACAATGTGCGCATGGGTGAATCCTTCCATTATTTCCCCGACTGCTGGAAAGCCGGATTGCCCTCTTACAATTGCAACAGGATCATCCTTTCCAACATATTTTCCGGCAGAAACATTTAATTTTTCAGTACAGATTTCTGCTGCGATTCTCTGTGTTTCTTTGCCTTCCCCTTTTTTGAAAACCCTTTTAATAGCATATTTGCTTGTAGTTCCGATCAAAGCAAGCAATTCATATGTTTCTTCAGGGGTATCTAGCATTATTCTCGTGTGCTCATATAAATTATAAACTTCAAATGTAAAGCCAGCGATCATTGTTGGATCTAATGTTAAACCAGCAGTGTTGAACGGGTCAGCAAATATCTTATATATTGGCAGGTTAAATGCTTGCGGTTCTGTTTTATCGCAGGCAAAGATAATAACAGGGTCTGATTTTCTCTCTTCAAAAACCATTTCCGCTACTCCGGGACCTTGCCCCCTTACATTGCCAGAAAAAGCATCTGCAAGCAAGTCTTGGCCAGCACCATATAACTTATTCTTTTTAGCATAATCTGCTGCTTTAATGAAGCCATCCCATGCTAATTCGTGTATTTTCTCATCATTAGCCCCTCTATTATGGGTCATTACTGTCTCTAGATCATCACCTACATTAAATACATAAAAATCATCAATAATGCCCTTATTTAATGCCTCTTTCTTGAGATGCTCCCTCATTATGTCAAGCATTGGCTCTGGCACAATTACATGCCCAGCCAAACTCCCTACATCTGCTTTGATACAAGATATTGTAGTTTCTACCATAATTTACCCCCTTAATATTAAGCATAAAAGTAATAGTTAATTAACACCAATTCCAAAATATTTAAAACCTAAAGCCCTTAGTTTTTTTCCATCATAAACATTTCTTCCATCAAATATTATGGGGTTTTTCATAATTTTCCTTATTTTTTTAAAATCTAATTTTTTGAATTCATCCCATTCAGTTACCAAAAACATAATATCCGCATTTTTTAATGATTCGTAAGCAGAATTATAAAACTCAATTTTGGGATATATTTTTTTTACATTTTCCTCAGCAATTGGATCGTATGCCTTTATTTTAACACCTTTAATCAGAAGCTGTTTTATTATTTCAAGGGAAGACGCTTCTCTAATATCATCAGTGTTTGGTTTAAATGCTAAACCCAACAAAGCAATTGTCTTATTGCTTAAATTTCCTAGTTCTTTTTCTGCCTTTTCAACCAGAATTATTTTCTGTTTTTCATTTACTTCTTCAGCAGCTTTTGCGATCTTTAATTCCTGCCCAAATTTCTTCCCAATATATATAAGTGATTTCACATCCTTTGGGAAACAACTGCCGCCATAGCCGCAGCCAGCATGTAAAAACTGTTTTCCAATTCTTTTATCCAAACCCATGCCTGCAGAAACATCCTTAATAGTAGCTCCACATTGATCACATAAATTAGCAATTTCATTTATAAAAGAAATTTTTACTGCAAGGAAGGTATTGCTTGCATATTTAATCAATTCAGCACTTTTATTATCGGTGCTTACTATTTCACATTTTAACTTTTTATAAATAGCATTCATAATTTCCTTTGCTTTTTTATCTTTTGTCCCAATAATTATTCTGTCTGGTCTCATGAAATCATAAATAGCTGTGCCTTCCCTTAAAAATTCCGGGTTTGATGCCACAAAAAAGGTCCCTTTGTATTTTTCGGAAATAATTTTTTCAATTTCATCTGAAGTGCCGATAGGAACAGTACTTTTTATCACAATTATCCTACCCTTATCTTTATTACCTATGTTTTTTGCAATATCCTCAGCTACTTTTTTTACATATTGCAGGTCAGCAGACCCATCTTTATCCTGGGGAGTGCCGACAGCAATAAAAATAACTTCGCTTTCTTTTACTGCTTTTTCCAAATCGGTTGAAAATAACAGTCTTTTATTTTTAAGATTTTTTCTAATTATTTTTTCCAAGCCAGGCTCATAGATTGTGCACTTCCCTTTTCCAAGCTTTGCAATTTTTTCTTTATCAATATCAATACAAATTATTCTATGACCAATATCAGCCAAACAAGTTCCTGTTACCAAGCCAACATAGCCCGTCCCTATCACAGCAATTCTCATTTAATCACAACAAAATAGCATATACCTTCTATTACTTATTAATTAAATATGTCAAGTACAAAACTCAAAAAAGAACGATTATTCCGTATTTTTCCATGATTTTACTGCATTATTTGCTTCAAGCAATTCATCAACAGTTCCTGCATCATACCATGCTTTTGTTAATTTGCTTGCCTTTAATGCTTTTTTTGAGATATAATGGTTATGCACATCGCTTATTTCAAGCTCGCCTCTTGCAGATGGTTTTAACTGTTTTATTACTGAGAAAACATCTGAAGAATATATATAAACTCCAATTACCACCCAAGTGCTTTTCGGCTCTTTCGGCTTTTCTATAACCTGTAAAACATCATTGTCTTTTAACATTGCAACCCCTGATTTTTTTGCTTGCTCAATTGTTCCTTTATACAGCAAAACCCTTGACAGTTCTTTCCCATTTTCAAATTCTTTGGCAAAGGGTGCGATTGATTCAAATAAAATATTATCACCATTTATTGCAACAAATTTATCATTGCCGACAAAATCCTCTGCAAGCGATATTGCTTGTGGAATCCCTCCAGCCTCATCCTGAATCTTATATGTAAATTTTACGCCAAATTCTTTACCAGAACCCATCAATGCAAATACCTCGCCTGCATGGTATTTACCAGTAACAATCATAATCTCTTTAATTCCTGCACTTTTTAGGGTTTCTAACGGATAATATATCATTGGTTTTCCATAAATTGGCAACAAATGTTTATTTGTTACATCGGTTAATGGTTTTAATCTGCTTCCTGTTCCTCCTGCTAAAATTAATCCCTTCATAATAATCAAAAATTGCCTATTTCTTTAATCACTGAATCTTCAATAAGTATTTATTTCTATTTTATTAATGGTTTCCACCATTTTTCATTGTTTTTGTACCATTCAATAGTTTCATGCAAAGCATTTTCAAATTTATGTTGAGGTTTCCAGCATAATTCTTTCTTTATTTTATCTGCTTTCATAGAATATCTTCTATCATGCCCTAATCTGTCCTGCACGAAGTTTATCATTTCTTCTCCTTTGCCAAATTCTTTCAAAATTAACTTTGTCAATTCAATGTTGCTAAGTTCGTTTCCGCCTGCCACATTATAAACTTCACCAATTTTTCCTTTCTTTAAGCATAATCCAATCGCTTCGCAATTATCGAGTACAAATAACCAGTCCCTTACATTTTTTCCATCACCATAAAGCGGTACTTTTTTGCCATTCATAAGATTCGTGACAAATAATGGTATAACTTTTTCAGGATATTGGTAAGGGCCAAAATTATTGCTTGGCCTAATAATTATAATAGGAACATCATATGTGCTAAAGTAACTGTGGACTAGGCGGTCTGCCCCGCATTTGCTCGCAGAATACGGATTCCTTGGGTTTAATACTGATTCTTCAGTAAATGATCCCTCAAGTATATGGCCATAGACCTCATCAGTATTTCCACAAAAATCAAATTTTCCATTTCTCTCAATTAAAAAGTTTTTGTTATCTTTTACTCTCAAACACCATATTTTCCCACTATAATTGACTGCCATACTTTTTTCCCGACTTATTGATTTCAATGACTTTGCAACTGACAGGCAATAAATTTTTCCACTTATTTTTCTTTTGCCTATTTTTGATTCGTGGTATTTATGCAATACGCTCATCCGGAGATCTAATTTTGTACAGAGTTCAACCATGCCATATACTAATTTCTTTGAGACAGTATGGAATATTTTTTGAGCATGCCCATCAGAATCCATTAGCCCGTTAAATAAATACTTAAGATATTTAGGAGAATATTCCAGAGCCCATCTAGGAATTTGTTTATTATGGGCCCCTTGTCCGCATTGATCAAAAAAAGCCATCCATTCCTTTGATGAGAAATATAAGTGTGTCCCAGACTTCCCACTATGCCTGCAATAATTTATCCCTAATCTCTTCAACGTTTTTTCAACCTTTTTTCTGCACTTATCCTTTTCCGGTATATCAAAAAAAATCCTATAACTGTGGCAAATGGACTTATAATCGCTTTTTTTATTAATCGTTATAAATCTGCCTGTATCTTTGCACCTGGCATCTTTAAGAAAATCGCTTCTATCTAAACCACTCTTTGTATGCATTTCTTTTTCTTGGTATGCAGTAAAGCCATCCCCAATAAATATTCCTAATAAGTATAACACATCTTTTGTTTTTACTTTCTTGTTTGAGTTGAAATCATAAAAATCAGTATTGATGCCTTTCCAAATGCCATTAGGCATATAAAAATAACCCCTTGACCTTACTTTTTCTGCATCTTCTACTAGTAACCTTTTTTTAGTGTTTAGGATAAACATCCTGTGGTTAGGGGTTACTAAGATATCTGCTCTCTTATTTTTAAAATGAATCATTTTTCCTTTATAGTTCTGAATTATTATTTTTTCTATTGGTTTGGTCTCTATCTGTTGTGTTTTTTGATTTAAAGAAAATACTATGTCCCCTTTCTTTAACTCATCGAATCTTTTTAGACCGGCAGTAGTCAAAGCCCTTGTTTTTTCATCATAGCAGCTAATATGAACAAATTTCTCGATGTTTTGTTTCCTTGCTTCTTCAAGCAGTGTTGCCGTGCCAATAACATCTGTCTTCAAGAATTGCATGGGGTCATTAATTGAGCGATCAACATGTGTTTCTGCAGCAAAATGAACTATTGCTTTACAACCTTTCATTGCCTTCTTAACAATTTTTTGATTGCAAATATCGCCTTTAATAAATTCATATCTTTTAGCTAATTCCTTATCTGCTTCAATATCTGATAGATTCTCCTTTCTTCCGCAATAGGTTAACTTATCCAGATTAACTATCTTAATCTCAGGATTTTTCTTTAAAAAATTCCTCACAAAATTAGAACCTATAAAGCCGCAGCCACCGGTTACCAATAGTTTTTCCATACCTAAATCCTCTTTTATAACTTATTAATAGATTTAGTACAAACCTGTTTATAACGTTCTTTGTACCATTCCACAGTCTTTTTTAATCCTGCTTTTAATGCAGTTTTTGGCTGCCAATTCAGCAATTTTTTGGCTTTAATATTTGAGAATTTTACTTCATATTTGTTTTTTTTCACCCTTGTACTTATTTCTTTTTTTCCCATTTCCTTTGCGATTGAATTAATGATTTCCATAAGGCAATAACTTTTATCATTTGTTACATTCACAATCTCTTGTCTGTTGTTTTTCTCAACATATTTTATTGCTTTTAAATAAAAATCCAAAGCATCATCTAAATAAATCAAGTTTATTTGTGTTGAAGGATCCGAGGTAATTTCTGGAATTTTATTTTCCATAAAGCATAAGATGCTGGCAGGTATTAAACGAGTTAGATTAGAATCTGCAATACCATAAACATTTGTCTGCCTGGCGATTATTGCAGCTATTTTATTCTTTTTGCAAAAATCCAATACTTTTTTCTCTGCACTAATTTTTGTTTTTGCATATATTGTTTCTCCACTTACCTTTGATTTTTCATCAATCAATCCTTTTCTGCCTTTTCCATAAACTTTATTTGAAGATGCAAAAATAATTCCTTTACAATTTAGTTTTTTGCATGCCTGCAAAACCTTATTTGTTCCTTCAACATTTATCTTTTCTGCCTTTTTAGGATTTTTTTCAGCAAAATTGACATCAGATATGCCTGCAAGATGTATGCAAAAATCAAAATTCTGGTTAATTATCCCACTTAGATTTTTCTGGGTGATATCTGCTTCAATAATCTTCAAATTTTTTATTTTCCTCAGGTCTTTTTCAGAATTTTTCTTATTTAAAATAAGTGCAATTACAAAAAATCCTTTTTTTGATAGTTTTTTGCACAATGATTTTCCAATAAAGCCATCTGCACCGGTTACAAGAATTTTATTATTCATTCAACTACCTTTTTCAAATTCAGATTAATAATTTTCCATATTTTATGCTTGCAATTGCCCTGAAAAATTTAAGGCCGAGCATATATCCTATTCCAACCAGTAAAATTATTATAGTATGGATTGGTGTTTTATTCTCAAGGAAGGTTATCCCGCGCGGAGAGCTTAATTTTAATTTTTCCCCAGCTTTCCAAGTGCCTGTTGCTAGAGAAATATCCTTTAATGGATTTACCAAAAATCCAAATTTAATATCTAAAAAATCCTTTGTCAGCTTGTTTGTATGTTTTTTGTAAAGGAGTACATCATTCATATGGTATTTCCATCTATTTATCACATACTTAATCAAACCAAAAATACCTTTAGGCTTAGTTTCTCCATGATCGTGCACATAATTAGCTTTTACCTGCTTAAATTCATAGCCTAATTCAATTATCTTGAATGTTAAATCAGTATCTTCTCTATAATAGCCATAATCTTCATCATACCCTTTAACTTTGTCTAAAAGATTTTTTCTGAATGCTGTACTTGTTCCTCCATAGCCACCATATGATGTAACTGCCCCAACTTTTTCAGAATCAAAACCAAGCATCAAATCTTTGAGCCAGTTTTTCTCAGGAATGCAATCATGGTCCATATTTACAACTATATTATTCTTTGCGATTTTAATTGCCGTATTCCGTGCTTTGCAAACCCCTTGATTTTTCTCAAGATTAATGATAGTTATTTTTGGATTTTTTCCAAAGTTTTGATTAAGCATCTTTTTTGTTTCATCTTTTGATCCATCATTAATGACAATTATTTCATATTCTTTAGGATAATCCAATTTTAGCATTGCATCTAATACTTTCTTCAGGATATTTGCGTTATTGTGTGCCGCAATTATTATGCTGACATTGGGAAAATTCATTTTCTTCCCTCTTTTTCTATAAAATCTTTAATCTTTTTAATTATCCCTTCTTTTTCTGAACTCATTTCATATTTCTTATCTTTTGAGTTATTTATCGCATTCTCTAATCTTTCAATTTCATAAACCGCAAGGCATTTCCCATTTTTTTCCAGAACTTTTGCCAAATCAAGCTGATGGTCATCAGTATGTTCCTTAAATTTTTTTAATCTCGGGACAACAATCAGCGGTTTATTAAGTTCTAAAGCATTAATTATTGTTCCTGCGCCTCCGTGCGCAATTATCAAATCACTTTTCTTAAATCTTTCAACATATTCTTTTTCTTCTAAAAATCTGGCAAACCCAAAGTTTTTAGGTTCGTATTCTGAATTTCCGATCTGTGCAAAAAACTGCAGATCTTTATTTTTTGCAGAAATTCTGTCAGCTTCAGCAAGCAAACGGTCAAATTGTTGTGGATGAGTCCCAACCGAAATGAAAATATTCCTTTTAGGCATCAGAAAACACTTCCACAGAATTCTGCTTTATTATAAAAATTCAAATTCTCTCTCCATTGTACCAAAAATAAATCCGAAAAGTGTTGCATTATTTTTCCGCTAAGGGATTTTTCTTTTATTCTGCAAAAACTTTCTATAAAAATAACTTTGCTTCCAAATATCTTTGCGATTATGCAGAAAGGTATTGCTGTATCAGCACCCGTACTAATTACAATAGCCGGTTTTTCCCTGAAAAAAACCGAAATTGCCTGCGCAAAATTTATTAAGAGATTAACGGGATTTCTTCTTGGGCAATTTAAAAAATAAACATTTTCTTTTTTTGCCAAATCCAATGCATTTAACCTTTTGTCTGAAACAAAAAAGTGTTCTTTTCCCTGCCAAGCTTTTTCTAATTGCAATAATTCAGTTAGATGTCCGCCAGCAGAAGCTGCTAAACAAATTTTCATAAAAATCTTAGCCGTGTGAGCGGGAAACCTACATCTTTTAAGATGTAGATGAGAGCCCACAGAAACCTATTTCTTTTGAAAAAATAAAATATCCCTAGTGCG
>PEXL01000050.1 GCA_002779065.1 Candidatus Diapherotrites archaeon CG08_land_8_20_14_0_20_34_12 | reverse complement strand
CAAAATATACTGGAATAATGTGTTTGTTGGATATTTTAATGTGGTGAAAGAAAATGAATCAGCATCAAATACTAGTTTGATGAATTCAATAGCAGTGCCCCTAAACAAAATAGATACCTGCAAAATTTTACAGAAAGATCCCAATTTAAATGTTACTTGTGATGGAACCGCATTGAAAGTATTTGGGGAGAAAATAACTGATGCAAAAATAATATCCTACTCCCCGACAGCAGCTATGGAAAAGGTCAATGAGTTTAACATACCTAAAAATTACAAATTCTCATTTTATCATATGGATGATAACAACCAAAATTATGATTATGTTCCCCTAGTCGGCGGATTACTGGGCAAATATAGCTTATCTTTAAATGGCAAATTGTTAGAAATAGAGCTTTGTTCTAACAAAATACCTTGTACTTATGAACCGGTTGAATTAAACAGTTTTATAATAATAGCAATAATTTTTATTGGATTAATAAGTCTTCTCATAATCTATTATAAGTTGAGAAAAAGAGGATAATTAATAACAATGAAACATTATTAGGAACATATAAAATATATTGGAATGATATGTTTGTTGGGCAAATTAATAACCTTCAAATGCTAATTTCTTTCCATTTTTTTCAAGGATTGCGCGATTTTCCTTTGAAGGGCCTTTCTTTACTTCCCCAATTACTTTTGCTTCTTCCCCTTGCTTCTTAGCTATCTTCAAAATGCTTTCAACATCTTCCTTATTTGCGATTATAAAGAATCCTTGGCCCATATTGACTGTTCTATACATTTTTTCATCAGTAAATTTGCTTTCTTTTTGGAATGCCTTGAATATTTCCAACGGCTCAATAGGGTCTTTTACGGTGAAATCAAGATATTTTCCTTGCCTGTTTAAATTTTTCAAACCATAGCCGGTGTTATTCACCCCAAGAACATCAAATTGAGAACCTATTGTGTACATTACTTTATTGTAAATCCTTGTTGGTTCAAGCAATGCCTCTCCAACTGTTTGTTTAGTGTGATCTGAATAAGTATCATTTAATGAAAAGCTCCCTTTGTACATTTTTTTGAATTCAGGCCTTTCTTCAAAATCACCATCTAGCAAATAATGCCTGGCAGCAGTATATCCATTTGAATGGAAACCAGAACTTTTTAAGGCAATTATCTGCATTCCTTCTTTTGGCTTGAAATTTAATGAATTTTTTTCAACAAAGCCGGTCATTGAACCAGCAATATCAAACCCAAATCCATTTTTCGGGCTTGCAATCAGTTCATCTAATGAAGCGGTTTCGCCTTTCCCAAATTGCAGGCTTACGGAATTCCTTAAGATATTGCCGCAATCAGCCATTTCTAAGCCTTTTGAAACACCCTTGATTATATCGCCAGTAATCCCTAATTCTTCTATCTTGTGCTGGCATGCAAGGTAATCAACAAACATAAATGGCTTTGCTTTAGGCATTGTGGCTAAATCATTTGAATTCATTGCAACGCAATCTATTCCAATAGTATCATACTTTTCCATAGCAATTGCCAATATTACCTTAGTTCCTACACCATCTATGGTGCATGCAAGATAATGGTTAGGCATTACCTCATTGCATTCATATATTTCTGCGAATAAGCCTTCTTGGCTTATCATATTTGCCTTGAATTTTGAGGGAATCGCTGCCTTTATTTTTGAGACAGCAAATGCTTCTCTTTTTGCATAATCAGTCTGCATAAACTCAATGGAGCTGATAGATTTTTATTATATTATCATGATTGCTTATCTATTATAGACATCATCATGGTGCTTGAATTTATCAAATAAGATATGTCTTTCCTTTTTGAATACCTTAAAAAGTAGAACAAAACTCTTTGCAATATGAACTCTTTTGTATTCCTTTAGTGAATATTTTAAATTTTTATAATGATCGATTGAGAAATCATCAGAAGTTATAATTTGCTTTATTTTATTATTTATTGCTCCTGCAATTCCCTTGTCTCTTTTTGATAATGCCTTTAATTCGGCTTTAAGTTCATCGGAAAGGTCAAATGAAAAAGCCATTAATCAGACCCCACATAATTTATCTAATTCTTTTGTGTTCATTTTTCTGAAACCATATTTTTTCACATGTTTCTCACAAGAGTCAATGACATCTTTGATGACATCTTCCCTAACCTCTTTATCTACAAAGTCTTCTCCACATAATTCAGCAAATTTATCAAGCGCTTCCCCTTTGTCCCGTAACCCATATTTCTCTTTTACAACACCGAGAACTCTGCTGGTATAATCCGTAACTCGGATATTCATATTGATGTTCTTATTCAAATAATACCACCTAACATAAACTTAGTTAAACTAATTTATAAACTTATTGTACAACGCAGAAGTTTATTTATTCAATATTTTATTATCTCTAATTCAAGGAAACTGAAAATAATTGTTACAATAAAGCCCATTAGTGTAATTAATGTATTTGAGAATAAGTAAATTGCATTTCCTGAAGCAAAAGCGATTAGCATAAAAAAGAAAATTGTAAAACAGATCGCATTAATTACTTGTTTAAAATAAGACATTATAGAGTCACCCCAACAATTATCAAATTGTAATATGACCAAACAGCATATGCAACAATTTCACTGATTAAAATTGCCTTCTTATCTAGTTTCGGATTTTCGCTCAGGATTGCAAACACTGAAATTTTTCCAACATAATTCAGAAGCATAAAGCCGCCAACAAAACCAGCCCAGCCGCTTAAATTTATGAAATCAAGCATTGCCCAAACATATATTGTCAAAATTAGTGTTGCTTTGATAAAGTCTTTTCCTGCTGTGACAAAATACATGAATGCGCTGAATGCAAAGAAATAATGCAGATTATTTATGGCTAAGGAATAAAGCCATTCAAAATTCAGTGTCAGGATATTAATCAAAAAAGCTATCAGCATATCTAATTTCCGGCTCTTTTATTATTGCTTTTTCTACCGGAGAACTCCGGTACATAGCAAAAATGGCCTAAAAAGGCTAAATTTAAGGCTTTTAGGCTTAATTTTTTAACCTTAGAAAGTTATTTAAATAACCTTGAACACTATTACTATATGACTTGGGTTGCAAAATTTAAGCTAAACCATAGGGATTGTCCTATGGTCAGTAGGGCGCCAAAATTCCAGGCAGATGTTTTATCCTGGCCCGGAGAACA
Source organism: Candidatus Diapherotrites archaeon CG08_land_8_20_14_0_20_34_12 (assembly GCA_002779065.1). Taxonomy (GTDB): domain Archaea; phylum Iainarchaeota; class Iainarchaeia; order Iainarchaeales; family 0-14-0-20-34-12; genus 0-14-0-20-34-12. The sequence continues at coordinate 11,197 of PEXL01000050.1, read as the reverse complement.
TATTGAGGAAAACGGCCAACACGTTGTTGTAGCACATTCAAAATTTGCAGAAGAAAATGATGAGATAAATAAAAAATTTCTTGAAGATGTAAAAACTGATCCAAGGATAATTAGCGTAAATTCATCTGGGAGTTCTTTTACTTATAAAATTGATTTAGGGAATGAAGGGGAAGCTGTTGCCTTGTATTATGATCCAAGCATGTCTTTGGTAAAACCAGTAATGAATATGCAGGACGGCTATGAATACTGGGAAGTTTCTGCTGAAGATAAAGAAATATTAAAAAAATTCTTCGATTCTTTAACCGCACACATGGATAAAGCTGAAATTTTAAGAATTTCTCAGCACAAAATAACAAATATATTAGTTCCTGCAAAGATTACTGATTTGTCTGATAACCAGAAGAAGGCATTTGCCCTTGCATTAAAACACGGATATTATTCTGTGCCAAGAAAAATTACTCTGGAAGCCCTTGCGTTAAAACAAGGCATTTGTTTATCAACATTCCAGGAACATTTGAGAAAAGCAGAATCAAAGATTCTGACATCAGTTAATATTTCGGAATAATTTAAGCTATCCGCAAGTTAACATACATTATTTAAATAAAAAACAACTGATTATATTATGCCGAGATTCCAAGCAGCAAGAAAAGCACGGTCTGTCTTAAAAAGGCCGGCACAACGATTTTCAGATAGGCAAAGAGCAAAGCAAAGAGGTTTGCATGGCCTTACAGATACTAATGTATTGCAATTAAAAGACAGAATAAGTAAAGCAACCAGACTTAGAGATAGAACTATTACTTTTGAAGAAACCGGTAGAGATGCAGCAGGAAGAGAAGAAGCTTTTCATCAGGCTGTTTCAGCAGCCAAATTTTTGCTTGAAGCCCAAAAGGAAGATGTATTTAGGGGATTATCAGATATTGCAATAGGCTTAGCTCTAGATCGTTTAGGGCTTAGTCAAAAATATGATGCAGCAAAAAGAGCTGAGGTTGAAAGAACATTCAAACCTTTCGTAGATAGAGCTCTTTCACTTTATAAAAAATATGAAATTAGTGGAAGGCAAAGAATTCCTGAAGAAGACATTAAATCTTTGTACCGAGAAGCACATGAAAGCGTAGCGCTTTTAATTGGTTTTAGAAAGGCTGTAACTTTTGTGTATGCCTGGGATAAAAATGTTAGACGTGCATTATTGAGATACAGGGAAGAACCTGTTGGGGCTTAATTATATTTTTTGATTTTTTATGCCTACAACTGCTAGACCAATGAGAGATGCAAGATTCAAAGCAAGGCAAAGAGGGTTAAAAGGCCCAAGTAAAAAATATCTTAGGGGTGTAGGAGCCACTTTAGCTAAAGGGAGCAGAAAACTTCAGGGAGCAGTGGCTTTGCAGATTGGTTTAAGGCAATTAGCCCTAGAGCCAGAGGCTTTACTTGTACAGGAACTAGCAAGGCCCGGATTAGGAAGAGAAAAAGCATTTGAAAGCAGTGAAGCTATTAGACGTGTTGGAGTAACCAAAGATGCTGAAAAAAGAATGAAAGTAACAGCAAGGATTGCTACAACCTATGCCATGAATATTGTCGGCTTAAGCATGGAATATGATTCAGCACAAAGAGGCCGGATTCAGAAGGTTATGCAAGAATATGCAACAAATTTATTTAAGTTTGTAAGTGGGACTATGGAAGGCGATTCTAGAGTAAAAGGCCTTAACCCAAATAGCTATAGATTAAAAGCCAGAGAGCAAATTGCTGCAGAATTGGGCGTGTTCAGGGCAAGACTGTTCTTTAAAGAATTTGGCAGATTATTTGGAAATGTAAAAGCTGAATTCTTAAAGGATTAATTTTTAATATCCTAAGTTAAAATAAAAAATAGAGGAAAAAATTCAGATCATCTGATCTGAACCTTAAATCCTTTTATTTTTGCTTCTTCAGGATGCTTTTTCTTTAATCTTATAGTTAAAATCCCATTGCTGAATTCTGCTTTAGTATTGTTTGGCAAAACTTCTGCAGGCAAAGGCAAACTTCTCACAAAACTTGAATAGCCTCTTTCCCTGTAATAATAACCCTCCTTTTTCTTTTCTTCTTTTGATTCGGTTTTTGCCTTAAAAGTAATCATATCTTCAGTTACATTAATGTCTAAATCTTTTTTATCAATGCCAGGAAGCTCTGCTATCACTTCAATTTCATTTCTCATATCCACAATGTCTACCAAAGGCTCTCTTATCCCTTTTATTTTAAGGTCTTCCAGGGTATCATCTGGAAAATTGAAGCTCAATAAATGCCCCATTCTTTTATTCAGTTTTCTCATAGGGTCAAAAAGATCAAAATCTTCATCAATTGACATGGAAACCCTCCGTGATTTTCATTATTAATTATTATTAAAACTAAATAAATTTAAAATTATCTTAAAAAATAAAAAAAGAGAAAAAAGGAAAGGAGATTAGGCAAACATCACAGCCATTGCATTCCCCAAGTATGCAAATACTAGCATTGCTAAGATAAATATTACCAAATTCCCTATAAACCCTAATTTTAACAAATTACTTGTTATTGGGTAGAACACAAATAGCATTCCCAACAACATTAATGCTAAACTCAGGAGAACTGACCAAAGTAAAGCATTTGTATTGCCTAATATATTTCCTTCATAATTCATGGCCGCATATAATGCATCTTTCTTTTCAACATCAAGCGTTTTTTCACTTGCAAATGTTTCTAATTCCTCTGTATTTTTAGCAGATATTATTCCGACAAGTTTTGTTGTATCCTGGTTTGAGAAATTTTCTTCCTTGGCAATCTTTGCAACAGAAACAAATTGTGGCGATAATGATGTAACAGAGATTAAAGATATTAAGCCGCCAACAATGAAAAATAAGTAAATTAATGAAACAGCGGTCATTATGCCTGAAAAGCTGGCCGGCCCCTGCACAAATTTGCTTGATTTTCCCCTGAAGACTGACATTAATAAATAAAATATCACACTTACAACTATCCAGCCAACTAAACTGAAAATAATTGTCATCAAGAATTTATAGATATCGAAACCTATACCTAAGTAAATTTGTGGAATAAAACTCACAATACAATAAATCAGAACCAAAAGAGTTCCTAGTCCCAAGTTTGGTTTGCTTAAGGCTTCTGAAACAGCCTTATTTGGTTTATAAAAAACGCTTAATACGCTCATAATCCCTCTCCTTTTATAGTAGAAAAATCTTATCTATTATAGTTTATTTATTATTTAAATGTATTCTATGCAGTTATTTGCCTGACTGTGTTAAATTTTGTTTTTCTCGTTATTTCAGCATAGCTTTTTAAATAGTAACCGTCTATAGTATTATGTAATTGTCTAAGAAGTTCAGACACTTTTCTTTATTGAAAAGGTGGTATTTTGAAAGATTTTTTTGATGAATTTGAAAGAATATTTTCAAGCAGCTTTATTGACGAAGATGATTTTTTCGGGCCAAGAAGAAGCTATAAAATAGAGCACAGCAGTTTTGAAAGCCCATTTTTAGATATGTGGGAAACTCAGAAGGATATCTTAATCATCTTTGACCTTCCGGCAGTTGAAAAAAAAGATATTGATGTAATAGTAGAAAAAAATGTCCTAACATTAAAGGCAAATATTGACCAAAATAATGGATTTTTCACAAAAATACATTTGCCAACCGAAGTTTTAGCAAATAAAATTGAATCAAAATTTAAAAATGGGGTTTTGGAAGTAATTATCCCAAAGAAAAATGTTTCAAAATCAGCAAAAATAGATTAAATAAAATAATTTTTAATTTTGGATGTTTAAGGGGTGTTTGTTTGAGCAAGGAAAATTGGAAATTTACTGTTGACGAAGCAGAAAAGGCAGATGTTGCGAAAGGAATTGCAAGGTTGGATTCAGCAGCAATGAATTCCTTGGGTTTAACATCTGGGGATATTATTCTTATTAAAGGCCAAAAAGGAAAAGAAACATTAGCCAAAGTATGGCGTTCAAAGCCAGAAGATGATAATTCAAATATTATCAGGATTGATTCAACGATTAGGGGAAATGCGGGAATCGGGGTTGGGGACGAGGTAGAAATAAAGAAAGTCGAGGCAAAGGATGCTAAAAGTGTAACAATCTCCCCGCTTCAGGAAGTGCAATTCGCTTCAGACCCAACGCAATACCTGAAAGCAAAATTAATTGACAGGCCTTTCCGAAAAAATGATAAAATTTCCTTTGAAATAATGGGCACTACTTTGCATTATGTGATATCAAATACTAATCCGCAAGATAATGTTTTACTTAGGAAAAATTCTCAATTGATTGTTTCCGAAAAAACAGTAAAATCAACAGGGGCAATTCCTTCAATCAGCTATGAAGATATTGGCGGATTAAAAGAAGAGCTTGCACAAGTAAGAGAAATGATTGAACTGCCTTTAAAACATCCTGAACTGTTTGAAAGATTGGGGATTGGGGCGCCAAAAGGTGTTTTACTGACAGGGCCGCCAGGAACAGGAAAAACCTTGCTGGCAAAAGCTGTTGCAAATGAAAGCCAGGCTAACTTTTATTATATTGCCGGCCCGGAAATAATGTCCAAGTTTTATGGTGAATCTGAAAAACAGTTAAGGGACAAATTTGAACAGGCAAATAAAAATGCACCAAGCATTATTTTTATTGATGAAATAGATGCAATCGCGCCAAAAAGGGATGAAGTATCCGGGGAAGTAGAAAGAAGGGTTGTTGCACAACTTTTAACCTCTATGGATGGCCTAGAATCCAGGGGCCAGGTTGTTGTTATTGCCGCTACCAATAGGCCTGATTCTTTGGATCAAGCGTTAAGAAGGCCAGGAAGATTTGACCGTGAGATTAATATTAATGTTCCGGATACAAAAGGCAGGAAAGAAATTCTTGAGATACATACAAGAGGAATGCCTCTCACAAAAGATGTTGATTTGAATAAATTAGCAGAGATGACTTTAGCTTACACCGGGGCGGATTTAGAATCATTGTGCAAGGAAGCAGCAATGAAAGCATTGCGAACTTATTTGCCAAAAATAAAAAAGTTTGAAGAGCAGAAAATTCCAACGAAATTACTTGAAACAATAGAGGTTAGCATGCCTCATTTTGTTGATGCATTCAGAAAAATAGAACCAAGTGCAATGCGTGAAGTTTTAATCAGAAAGCCAAATATAAAATGGTCGGACATTGGCGGCTTAGAGGAAACAAAACAAAAATTAATTGAAGCAATTGAATGGCCATTGAAACATGCTGAAGATTTCAAAGCAGCAGGGATAAAACCGGCAAAGGGAATTTTATTATATGGCCCTTCGGGCTGCGGAAAGACCTTGTTGGCAAAAGCTGTTGCAAATGAAAGCGAGGCAAATTTCATCAGCGTAAAAGGCCCTGAACTTATTTCAAAATGGGTTGGTGAATCAGAGAAGCATGTCCGTGAAATCTTCAAGAAAGCAAGGCAGGTAAGCCCGTCAATAATATTCTTTGATGAGTTTGATGCAATATCAAAAATGAGAGGATTATCCTTAAGCGATGCTACTGAAAAGGTTGTGAATCAGTTATTGACAGAACTTGATGGAATTGAAGAATTAGAACAAGTGATTGTAATCGCTGCAACAAACAGGCCTGATCTGATTGATCCTGCTTTATTAAGGCCAGGAAGAATAGATATGAAAATAATAGTGCAGATGCCTGATGAGAAAGCACGCTTGGAAATTTTTAAAGTGCATACAAAAAATATGCCTTTGACAAAAGATGTGAAATTGGAACACTATGCAAAAGAAACCGAAGGAGTTACAGGGGCAGACATTGAAGCAATTTGTAGGGAAGCAGGTATGGAAGCCCTGCGCCTGAAAAGATATGGCAAAAGAGATAAAATTGAAGTGACAGCAAATGAATTCAAAAAAATAATTAATGAAATAAAAAAATCAAAAGGTTTGGATAAAAAATCAATTGAAGAAAAAGAGGACAATGCTGACCCAAAATTGCCTTATGTGAAGTAATTCTTTAACAAAACCCTCTTGGCAACGATTTTTTCGTTGCCATCTCCCTTTTTATTAGTTCATTTTTTTGCCTTGCCGATAGCTTTTAATTACTATTCTTCCCTAAATTAGATGATTTAATGCCAAAATATATTGTTGAACCATTTCGAATTAAATCAGTTGAACCAATAAAGATAACTACAAGGAAACACAGGGAAGCTATTTTAAAGGATGCACATTATAACCCCTTTCTGGTAAAATCTGAAGATATTTTTGTTGATTTTTTGTCTGATTCTGGCACTGCTGCAATGTCACAGGAACAATGGGCTGCTTTACAGACAGGAGACGAAGCATATGCCGGCTGCCGCAGTTTTTATGAATTGAAAAAAGTGGTTAAAGAGCTGTTTGGATTTGAAAATTTCATCCCGACGCATCAGGGAAGAGCGGCTGAAAATATTTTATTCTCAACAATTGTTAAGGAAGGTTGTGCAGTTCCAAGCAATATGCATTTTGATACAACAGAAGCAAATATTTTGAGAAATAAAGGTGAGCCTTTAAATTTGGTGGCAGATAAAGCATTTGATTTTAACTGTAAAGATTCATTTAAAGGGGATATGGATATTAAAAAACTGAAAAAAGCAATTGAGGAGTATGGGAAGGAAAGAATTCCAGTAATAATGCTCACAATTACAAATAATTCTGGCGGAGGGCAGCCAGTTTCAATGGAAAATATTAAAGAAGTGAGTAAAGTAGCGCATGCTGCAAAAATCCCATTCTTCTTTGATGCCTGCAGATTTGCAGAAAATGCCTATTTTATAAAGCAAAGAGAAAAAGGTTATTCAGGTAAAACAGTAAAGGAAGTTGTGCAGGAAATGTTCTCTTATGTTGACGGCTTCACAATGAGTGCCAAGAAAGATGGTTTGGTAAATATCGGTGGAATGCTTGCTGTCCGAGATGCAAAATTATTTACTGAAATAAAGAATTTAAGTATTATTATCGAAGGTTTTCCTACTTATGGCGGATTAGCTGGCCGAGATTTAGTTGCAATAGCCCAAGGTTTCAAAGAAGTTTTAGATGAATCCTATTTAGCATACCGAACCGGTCAGATAAAATATTTGGGCGAGAAATTAAATGATTTAGGCATACAAACAATCCTGCCTTTTGGAGGGCATGCTGTGTATATTAATGCTAAGCATTTCTTAGATCATATTCCTAATGAAAAATTCCCTGCGCAATCCTTAGTAAATGAATTATATCTTGAAGGCGGGATAAGGGGAGTGGAAATAGGCAATATAATGTTTGGCAAGAAAGACAAACAGGGAAAGGATATTTGGCCTAAGCTTGATTTAGTAAGGTTAGCATTCCCAAGAAGGGTATATACCCAATCTCATTTAGATTATGTTGCTGATGTATTTGAAAGAATTGCTAAAAATAAAAACAAGATTAAAGGTTATAAAATTGTGTATCAGGCGCCATCGCTTAGGCATTTTACCATAAAATTGGCCCCTGCTGGCAATTAAAAAAAGAACCAATAAGTTTTTAATATATTAAATTCTTCTTTATTTTATTAATAGTTTTTTATTTCATCAAAGGTGATCCTTCTGAATATAGTAATTATTGATAATTGGCCCGATTTTACTGCTGAAAGATTGTCAAGATTGAAAAAATTGGGAAAGGTTACTTGGAATAAAGTGCAAATGTTGCCGCAAGAAAAATTTTTAGAATTGGCAAAGGATGCAGGCATTTTAATGACCTCACATTATGCTGTCTCAAAAATTACGAGAGAAATGCTTGATAAAATGCCAAAATTAAAGATGATCGCCCAATTGGCTACTGGTTATGATTATCTAGATTTGAAAGCAGCTACTGCTAAAGGTATTATTGTGAGCAATGTCCCAGGTTATGGTGATTCAAGTGTTGCTGAGCATGCTTTGGGATTAATGTTAGCATTAAGCAAAAAAATAATGAATGGAATGTGCCAGATGAGAATTCAAGGGAAATATGACTTCAGAGAAAATAAAGGTTTTGAATTGAATGGCAAAACATTAGGGTTAGTTGGATATGGCCATACTGGTAGGGCATTAGGTGTAATAGCAAAAGGATTGGGTATGCGTGTTATGGCTTATGATAAAAGGATTACATCTGAAGTTGAATATGCTGATTTTGAGACAGTTTTAAAGCAGTGTGATGTTATTTCCCTGCATGTTCCTCTGACTGATGAAACTCGCAATATGTTTTCAATGAAGGAATTCAATAAAATGAAAAAAAATGCAATAATAATTAATACCGCAAGAGCTCCAATTGTAAACCAGGATGATTTATATAAAGCACTGAAGGAAGGAATTATTGGAGGATATGCCGGTGACTTGGTAATTGAACCATTTAATGCAAAAGATCCTTTACTGCAGTTGCATAATGTCGTATTTACTCCGCATATTGCATGGTATACTAATGAAGCTGTTTCAAGATTGACAGAAATTGCAGTTAGAAATGTTGAAGCATTTGCTGAAAAAAATCCGATGAATGTTGTCAATAAACAATAATTAGTCTATTCTCTGCGTCTTTCGTGCCTTAATCCTTCTAGTTCCATCCTTTGTTTTTCAGTAAGCATCCGTTGGTCAGCAATTTTTACCATGTTTCTTGCTGTGTTTCTTGCAACACGTTCAGTTACAAAGTCTCCATCCTTTGTTTTTCTAAAAACTGAAGGTGCAACCAATAATTGTTCAAAAGTGCTTGCAGATCCTGCAGCAAATGATGCTTGAAAATCACATCTTCTTATTTCATTCCAATTTCTCACAAATAATTCGCTTACTTTCCCTACATAATCAGATATTGCTGTTTCTAATTTTTGCCTACTTTCTATTGGAATAACTACTGCAAATTCATCGCCACCCATCCTGCCTACAGCCTTGCTTAGTCTTTTATGCTTCAAACTTCTTAGAGCTCTTGACATTGAAAGTATTAGTTTGTCGCCCTCAGCATGGCCATGTCTATCATTAACATCCTTGAGATTGTTTATATCAAGGTATACGACCGCGTAATGTTTTCCTTTATGCGAAACAAAAGCAGTTAAATGTCTTTCAAATTCTTTAGTTGTGCATAATCCAGTTAAATCATCCCTTGCAGCAAGTGCTGCCAACGGTCTAGTATGATGTCTTACTGCTTGTTCTACTGCTTTTGTAGCCCCTCTTAGGATTTCTGCCTTTTGCTTAAGGTACCATCTTCTATTTTTCGGGGTTTTTTCAATCAGTTTTTTATAATATTCATCCAATCTTCTTTGTTTTTTTGCATACCATATAGGTGCTTTTCTGCTCATTCTTTCAGCAGTTCTTGCATGTTCAATAGGGGTCATTATAGGTTTTCTTCTTCCAAAACGTCTTGTTACGCTTGTTCTTGGCATATTTGTACCATTAATCATTGATAGATTCTTATTATTAATTGTTATATTAGTAATTTCAAAAATTATAAAAATGCGCTATTTAAAGCATTTCTACAAGCGCATTTTCTTTCGTTTTGTATTTTCGGGATTGTTGCATATAATAATTTTCTTACATTTTCAGTATTGCTTTTCATTGTTTTTATTATTTCCTCAACATTTGCCCCCTTTTCAGATAAATTATCATAATCTGTAACCATGGAAATATTAGCATAGCAAATTTCTGCCTCCCTTGCTAAAGAAACTTCTGGGCATAATGTCATTCCAATAACCTGGGCATTCCAGCTTCTATACAAAGCGGATTCTGCCCTAGAACTGAAACGAGGGCCTTCAATGCACACATAAGTTCCTTTTTCAAAAAAATCAATCCTCAGCTTTTTTGCTTCTTCAACCAAAGGTTTTCTCAATTCCTCGCAAAATGCATCTGAAACATTTATATGGCACACCCTTTCAAAGCCTTTTGTTATGCCATCATAAAAGCTATTCTTTCTCAGGTATGTTCTATCAATAAACTGATTCAAAAATACAAAACTTTCTGGCTTAATTTCTTTCTGAAGAGAACCAACAGCGCTTACAGATAAAATGCGATCAACTCCTAATTTCTTCAACGCCCTTATATTTGCTCTGTAATTCACATTGCTTGGGTTTATAGTGTGCCTATACCCGTGCCTTGGCAGGAATGCAACTTTTATGCCCTCAAAATCAGCAATTATTATTTCATCAGATGGCAAACCAAATTCTGTTTGCACTTTCTCTTTTTTGACTTCCATCAATAATGTTGGGTCATAAACACCTGAACCTGCGATAATTCCAATCATAATAATCACACCAAAATTTTCCTACAAAAATATTAGTTATACTAAATATAAAGGAATAACATTAATAAATAAAACTGGCAAAATAAATTGCGCTCATAAATCAAAAAGTTCTTTGATTTTTTGTTTTACTTCATAAAGCTTTTTGTCAGAAATTTTGCCTATGCCCTCTGTAACTAAATTTTTCTGAATTGTTGCAATAAAATCTGTCATTATAAAACTGTTGGTTTTTAGTTTCCCTTCCTCAAGGTCCTCATTTTTTAAGTTAACATCGTATTCAGTTTTTTTATCTGCTGAGGTTATTTTCAAAACAAGCATATCGTCAGACAACTGGTTGAATGCAGTATTGCTTATAACAAGAACAGGCCTTCTTTTAACGCCAATTTGCTCAGAGAAAAGAATGTCTGCAATAACAATAGTTCCTTGTTCAAAATTCAAATAAGTCTTCTGCATTGTCCCCCTCTTCAGCTAGCCTTTTTAGGGCATAATACCTCAATGGATCTTTGTTTATCTCAATCTCTGTTATCTTTTTAATTATTGCCTGCCTTGCAACCTCGGTCCATTTTATCTCGTTGTGCTGTTTCATAAACTTGTGTATTTGCTCAGGTACTGCTAATGTGACATTTACCATATTATCACCTTATATAAGTAGAATAAGGCAAAACATTTAAATAAGGTAATGAAGGGTTATTGAGGTACAAAACAAGTGCTGATTGGCAAAAAAATATCCATAAAGCCAGTCTGGAAATGGCTATTGCAAAAATAAAAAAAGAAATGAGGAAGTAAATTCCTCATTTTTAACTTAATATTACTTACCAACTGTGATTGAAATTGGCAATTTCTTGTTTGGGATAGTCATTGTTAGTATATTATCAGTAATATCTAATTTTGTTCCATAGTCTGAGTATGCTTTTTTTTAGCCGTGTGAGCGGGAAACCTACATCTTTTAAGATGTAGATGAGAGCCCACAGAAACCTATTTCTTTTGAAAA
>PEXL01000036.1 GCA_002779065.1 Candidatus Diapherotrites archaeon CG08_land_8_20_14_0_20_34_12 | reverse complement strand
CGATAGGTGAGGTATGTTTATTCAAAATATAAAATTAGTGCGACCGTTCACCTGGCAGCCTTTCAGCCAGCCAGTACTCTCGGCCGCTTGGATAGTGTGTGGAGATAGTACTTGCAATAGTGCTGGTGGCGAAAATTGTTATACGTGTCCAAAGGATTGTGGTTGCACAGGTGCAGGACAATGCTGTATTTCAGACAGTTCTATTATGCATTCAGACAGCTCAACAGGTTGTGCAAATTCTGGCAATGTGGTTTGGGAATATGAAAAGGAAAGAGTATTTTGTTGTGAAGGGAAGATAGGCGGACAAGGAACAGATACTTGTTGTGTGAATTCTGATTGCAAATTAGGGAAAAAATGTGTCAATAAAGTAGCATATGGGTATGAAATTAAAGTATGTGAAGCCTTAACTGAGTCTAGCAAGAAATTAAGCATAAATCCACAAGAAATTTTAGGGCTTAATTTAATAGGAATGTCAGACAATGGGGCTGAAGCATATGACAAAGGTAATTCACTCTCCAATTATTTTGGATTAGGTTTCATTGGTTACACTGGAAATGCAAAGAGTTGGGAAGAGATTGCAAATTATGAGTTTAGGAAAGGAAGGGCGAATCTTACAAATGCAAAAAATATAGGTTTATTTGATATGTTAAATTGGGGGATAAAAGGCCCATATAAATTGGCAAGCTTTTTGGACACAATCAGTCAGCTACCAAAACAAATGCAAAAAATTTCTGAAATAAAGAATGTAAAAGAACTTGCTGAAAATGCGCAGAATATTAAATTATTGACAGAATCTACAGATGGTTTAGCTTCAGTAACGGGCACTGTTATTGAAGTAGCAGATGCAGCAAGAGGTGTAAAAATTACTAAGGAAGATAATTCTGTTTTTAAGGCAATAAAAGAAAATGGTTTATGGGCATTAGGAACAGCAGCATCTGGTGGCTGGACCTTGTTGGCAGATGCAAGCAACAGTTTAACATCAGATAATGTTGATGAATCTATTTTATATGAAACAGAGATAGGGGAATTAAGCATGTTTATGTCAATACATGCAAATGTTGCACAAAAGATGGCTAAGAAGCAAAACCCAACAGATAATGATTTGAAAGAATATTTCTTCAGCGTAAAATCATATTTAAAAATGAAAAAACTAGAATTAGCCTTAAAATACAGGGATGATGTTGCAGTATGGAAAACAGAAAATAAAGGGTTATTTACAAAAGTAATGTATTTCATAGCCGGAGCATCAGATACTGAAAAAATACTTGCAGAGAAAAAAGCTGAATATGATTCAATGAATGCAAATTATGAACAAATGGAAAAGAATGTTGATAGTATAATGCAGCAATATGAGGTTGAACTGAAATGAAGAAAGTATTCTTAATTTTTGGCTTATGCATTATGGCGGTTCTGCTTAGTGGATGTTTCCAAAATAAGAACACAATTTCTGGCGAGATCCTTGCAAAAACTTTTGAGAATGCAGACAAAAGCATTCCAAAAATAAGTTCAGCAATGAATACTGATGCCACAAATGCTTTGCTTGATTTAATAAAAGATAAAGGTTTTACAACAATGGATGAGCTTAGGATGACATACAAAAATTCTTCATTTAAGGTAATTTCAGAAGCTGAAACTGAAAATACTACTAACCTGACATTTGAGGAATATGATTTGCTGATTGCTGAACTAAACGATGAAATTGAAGCAAAAGCATTTGTCTTGCAAATGAATAGCCAGTTAGAAGAGCAATACTTCTATAATGGAAGAGCCGCATATACTGAATTGTGCAATTGGTACAAGCAAAAAGAAACTGAATCAAATCTGTATGTATTTCAGACCGGAAAATTTGTGCTTATTTTGAAAAATAAATAGGATTAAAATAGGAACTTGCAAAACATATTTTAATGAACATTACAAATTTAACAAAAGTCAACATCTTTGTCTTCCTGACAAAATTGCTTTTCGGTTCAATAATTTTTTTCATTCCGCTTTATCTCACTGGAATAAAACTTTCCGGCCTGGAAATAGGGCTTTTGTTGGGAATATTTTCAATATCCGGCTTATTGCTGAGTTTGCCAATAGGCATTTCCAGTGATTTGCTTTCATCAAAGAAGAATGCAATTTTTGGTTTTATTGCGGCAAGCATTTTTCTCTTTGGGATAAGCTTTTTCAATCAATTTTATCTGCTTGTAATTTTATTTTTCATTGGCGGCTTTGGGTTTAATGCAACCTGGGTTTCCCTGCAGACAATCATGCTAAAAAGCGAGCATGGAAAAAAAGGGGAAGGAAAAAAGGTTGGAAAATATAATTTATTTTTCTATTTTGGCTCTGCAGCAAGCTTTTTTACTGCTGGCTTATTCCTGAATTTTTATGATTACCAAACCTTTTTCAGGCTGCTTGGTTTCTTGTTCCTTATTGTTGCAGTAATGGCCTTTTCTCTTAAGGATGCAAAAAGGACAAAGGTAAAAATTGAGGAATACACAAAAGGATTTTTCACAAAAGAAGTATTGCTTTTTTTAATCCCTCTTGTGTTGTTCACTTTCCATTGGGGAGCAGAGGTTACAAGTTATACTTTATTTTTGAAACAGGCATTTGCATTGAATACATTTGAAACCGGCCTGTATTTATCCATCCCTGTAATTTTCCTTGGCATTGTAGCATATTTAGGAGGGAAATGGATTGATAAAAAAGGGGATTATAAAAAATTATTTGCTTTTGCGATTTTAATTTCCGGAATCGGGCATATTACGATGATTTACCCTAACCTGGCGATTTCATTCACCTCAAGGATTGTGCACGAGATTGGGGATGGATTGGCAATGACTGCAATTGTTTATTGGACAGCAAAATTATTTAAAAAAGACAAAATAGGAGGGCACGCAAGTGCAATAACAACAATAACTTTATTCTCACAATTTTTAGGTTCTGTAATATTTGGCCCAATTGGAGAATCATTTGGTTATGGAATCCCATTAGCAATATCTGGGGCTTTAATGTTGATTGCAATTCCTTTTGTTCTGCATTCTAAAAAATAGGTCATTTCAATTTAAGCAAACGCTCAACCTTGGCCCTTGTTCGTTTAGGTGTTTTTTTGAGGTATGTCTCAAGTTTTTTACCCTGTACCTTTTTCGTTAATTCCTCCAAAGTATCCTTTGGAAGGGATTCATTAAAGTACACAAAATCTATTAATGTCTTTTCAGCATCAGAAACCGGCAACCAATAATTATTACATTTTATCAACTCAAATCCAAAGAACATTTTTCTAGAGATTTTCCTAACTAACACATTAGAATCCATTATCTGCCTTATTCCTGTTCTGACTTTTTTTAGGGTTATTACTATCGGATTTGTTTCCTGCTCCCAAATATTTCTTAAGGATAGGGCGTCCTGCAATCCATAATAAAAGGGGGGGAATGCAAAACCCACTACTTCCAAATCTTTGTTAAAGGTATAAACACCTTTTGTTATTCTCGTAATTTCCCCTTTACTAACCATATTGTGCAACAACAAATCAGCATAACCCACACTAATGGCTTCCTTTTTCAAAAAAATGCGCAAATCACGCAGGGTAAAAACCATTTGTTTGTCAAAATGTTCCCTTACCTTAGAAATATATTTCATGTAATGCATCTCCTTTTCAATGCTGAAAGCATCTGTTCAAATGAGGGGATTGCTCCTGAATAAATAATTGTCTTCAAGGTTTTTTCATCAAGTGGTTTTCCTATTTTTTTAGCAAAATTACCTAATTTTTTCCTCGATTCATTTGACAAATCATTGTTGCTCAGGAAATAAACATCATAGATATCCCGAACAAGTTTTCTATTAGAGTAAGCACTCATTTTTTCTAGCAACAAATCTTCTGCTGAAAGCACAAATACACCCATAGAAGAACCGTCTGTCTTTTCATAGAATCCTGAATCATATTTACTTATGTTTCTGAGAGCTGCTTCAAACCGTATTTCAGCCCTTCCATTAGATACCTTTGAGAATACAGTATTCTCAGTTTTCTTGTATTTCAAAACCTGCAAATTGTGGGATTCAAGTATTTCAAAGAATTTTTCCTTAAATTTTTCATCAGCCATCAGATAAAAATCCAAATCTTCAGAAAACCTGTTGCCGGAGTAACATCTCCAAATAGCAGTGCCACCATGGAAAACTGCTTCTGGCGAAACTGAATAGATGATATCTACAACTTCATCCTGCAGCATAGCAATCTCCCGGTGAATGCTTTTTTTTAGCCTATTGAATAAAGGAATATTCATACCCATATAAATCAACCAAACTTATATTAAAATATATGTTTGGTCAATCCTTCACTTTTGGTATTTTTGCAGTAATTTTAAACCAGTGAGAAAACGGTGAACATGCTGCAAAAGGCAAAGGAAATTAACAATTTATCTTTTGTAAAATTTAATCACGGCAGAAATTATCTTTTTAGGAATCTTTGGCAAACACATTGCATGCAAGCAGCCATAATTGCATTTCTGGATTAATTTTTCAGTTACAGAACTGGAACAGGCTGAATTAAACCTATTTGCATTTTTACAAACATATGCAGCATATTTTTTGTAAACACCGCCATTCTTACAATAAGCAAAACTGAAAAATCCGTCTTTTCCACAATCTAAATTTTTTGTGCAAGCAGGCTTGAAACAGTTTCCGTTATAACAACCAACTTCACATGTTTGTTTTAATTCTGGAATAAGGGTTGGGGTACATGATGCTTGCAATGTCCCTGGATTTAAACAAGAATATTTTTTCAGATTTTGGAAAACAGAATTATTTGAACAAAATAAATCAAGATATTCTGATGTTCCGCAATCAGAATCTGAAAAACAAGTAACAGCTTTACAGTTAACATTCTCACAAAGCTCTTTTGCTGAACAATCCTTTACTAATTTATCTGAAACTGATTCTGAACATGCAGCATTTACCGTACCAGCATTATTGCAAGTAAATGTTTTATACTGCTGGGAAACATCTCCATTTTTGCAAGATGCTTGGCCTATAAAAACGTCTGAACCGCATTCTGAATTAGCATAACAAGCAGGTTGAACTAAAGGCAGAGAATGGCCCATAAACCATTGCCATTGTATTTCATTCTTTGATTTGTCCCAATCATGGCCGTTTGCAGCTGAATCAATTAACTGATTTGCATAGCCGTTTGCAGTTAATTCTAACTGCAATGTTTGACTCCAAGAATATGAAACAGTATTGTCATTTTTCCCGTGTATTAATAAGCCAGGAACTTCAAATGCTGGATTTAATTTAGCATTTCTTGGCTCTATCGGGAAATAATAACAGAAAATAAAATAACAATATTTCACTAAGCCGCCGGAATGTTCTGCAAAAGCAGTTACTTTATCCGGCATTGCAACTGAGGCATAATATGCAAATAAAGCGCCGTAAGAATGCCCTGTAAAAAATACGTGATTCTCTGAAATCTTGTAGGCTAATTTTATTTCATTCAAAATATCCTTCATAAATTCAGTATCTTGGGTGTTATATCTATCAGCTGCTAATACGTGTGCAATATCCCATCTAATATAAGTTTGACTTCCTGAAAAACCCTGCACATCATAACCTGGCATAAAAACAGGGCCTATGTTGATGTCTTTAGGTGGCAAATCTTTCAATGAATCAGGGAAAACAACAATAAATCCTTTCTGATCAGCTAATTCCTGCCAGCCATAATTTGAACCTGCTGCTGCTTGGGCATTTCCGCCCATTCCATGGAACATAAATACTACAGGATAGAACATATTTGGATCATAATTAGTAGGCAAATATACTAAGTAAGTCCTTTGTTTTGTTACATTGTCAAATGTTACAGTAGTTGTTTTTGTCAGCAAATTTCCAGCAAAAACGAAAGGTATTGAAAAAACTAATAAAAAAATTAAAAGTTTAATATTGTTGTTCGCAAAGATCTGCCCCGTATTTTTTTAGAATTTGGAATATTCTCTAATACTATTCATAATGAACGTTTAAAAATAGTGGGGTAAAATATAGAAAAAAGAAAATAAAATAATAAAATCAGCGCCTTCTTGCTCTTATCCTTGACATAAGGCCAGAAACTCTTGAATGTGCTTTGGATAATCCTTTTTTCATTCTAGCCAAGCCATACCTTGAAAACAATCTTGCTGGTGCAGGAAATAATTCTTGAACCTTTGTGCTACCAGCAGTCAATGGATTGCCCAAGGCTTTTGCTTTTCTTACAAGTAATGGAGAAACAAAAAATAGGCCATCCTTCTTCACGACCAAGCCTTCTGCTTCCAATCTTCGCAGGAATTTTCTTCCCTTTGGCAATATGTCACTTGCTGGCTTTATGGCCAAGCCCGAGTTTCAGAACCGCGTTTCTGAATCAAAACAGCTAAAAGAGCCCTTATTGGGGTAGTGCCAACTTTAGTTATAAATTCCTGCCTAATGCCTCGGTATCCCTTAACTTTTCTGCTAATATCATCAAGGCTGGTAAGGCTGAGTTCATTTTTTTCTGGGTCAAAGCCCCGGAACATTACAGAGGCGAGGGTTTCTTTGCGACCTTGCGCATTGTTAAAGACTATTAGAAATCCCGCAACAGGGATAACACCAGCTGCCCCTAATTCCTGCAAGCTAAATTCGGTCATAATAAATAAGCTATCTTAAAGTTTAAATTAGTTTTCAGGCGGATTTTTCTGGCTCTTTAACATCAGCCAGGGGATTTGTTTCTGTCTTCTGCACCATCTCTTTCTTCGCAGTATCAATGTTGAAATACTCAGAAAATTTCTTTGTTGTATGCAAAATAAATGTCCTACCGGCAGGAATCCTTTTTACAAAACCTTTTTCTTCAAGAATGTGAATATGGTCGTATGCTTTTACATTCCTATATTTAACAATCAAATTTTGTTTTACCGGTTGCTTGAATGCGATTAAAGCTAAGGTTTTTTGCAGACCCTCATGGAATTCAGAATTTGTTGCAAGATCTTTTACATTTGATAAATAGTCACCTTTAACGCGCATCATGGCTTTTTCATCATCAAGATTAATGAAGATTTCTAAAGCTGAATCCTTTGAATCATAATCTGCTTTTA
Organism: Candidatus Diapherotrites archaeon CG08_land_8_20_14_0_20_34_12; assembly: GCA_002779065.1. GTDB lineage: Archaea > Iainarchaeota > Iainarchaeia > Iainarchaeales > 0-14-0-20-34-12 > 0-14-0-20-34-12. Next base: position 7,679 of record PEXL01000036.1, on the reverse strand, counting down.
AATCACGCAATGTTTGAACAACCTGTTCCTTTGTTTCCAGATTTAGCAGTTTTTTGAAATAATTGAAATCTAATGCGCGTGGAGCCATGAATAAGGCTGCTTCAAGAATCTTTTTTACGTTAGGCATATTCTCCATAGCTCTTTCCATTATTTAATATAATTGGCCAATATTTTATTGTTTTAATTAAAGAGAGTAATCTTTTTAATCCGTAATAATATAGAATAACTACCCATGTCAGATTTATTTACTAAAATTTTAAGCCTTGTTTATCTTATGAGGCCTGCGGAATGGACAAAATCGGCAGGAAATATGTTAATTGCAGCTATTGTTGCACATTATATGTTTAATGTAAATATAGACTTTTTAAATCTGTTTTATGGGGTGGTTTCTGTTTGTTTCCTATGGTCTGCTCTTTACACAGTAAATGATATATTTGATAAAGAAGTGGATGCTTTACATCCAGTGAAGAAAAAAAGGCCATTACCAAGCGGGGATGTCAGCATAAATCTTGCAAAATTACTGGTGATTGTTCTTCTAATAATATCTTTTTGGATTGGCTTAAATTTAGGGGCTTTATTTTTAACATGCCTTTTAGCAATGACTGTAAACCAGGTATTGTATACAATTAAACCATTTAATTTCAAGAAAAGGCCTATTGTGGATTTAATTTCTGGCTCTGCAATTAATCCAATATTCAGGTTCTACGCAGGCTGGATTCTTGTAATGCCTACATTCAATGCTCCGCTCTTGCCTTTGCTGTTTATTGTAGGATTGCAATTTGGCGGATTTTGTTTATACAGAATGTCATCAAAGAATCTTGAGGATGAACTAGGGTATAGGAGCAGCGTAGTATTGTTCGGAGAAAAAAATTTGATGATTCTTTCATATTTAGCAATTGCTTTTGGTGCAGTTTCATTCATACTAATGACATTAACTGGATTAGAATTTTTGCAGGGTTTAAAAGACTGGGGTTATTTGCCATTAAAATATGGCTGGCTTGTTTTGCTTTCATTTTTAACTTTTCCATCATATCAACAAGCTTTGAAAGATCCGAAAAAAATAGATATTGGAAAGAGATACCGCATAATCTATATGCATTTGCTGCTTTTTATTGTTGGATTTGTTGCCCTATATTTTCTATAAACTATAGATGTATTCGATAATGACCTAATATTTAAAAACCTTTAGTGCCTGAAAATCATCATGAATAGAGTAATAAGTTTTTTTCTGCCAAAAGAAACCAAATTTTTTGATATGTTAAATAAGCAGAGTGAAACAGTTCTCGAAGCATCAGAGGAATTTGCTAATTTTTTAAAAGAATATGATTCATTGAATGATCATAAAAAAAGGCAAATAATTGAAAAAATAAAAAAGATTGAAGATAAAGGCGATACACAAACATATGATATAATTGAATGCCTTAACAAAAGCCTTGTAACTCCGTTTGACAGGGAAGATATCCATGAATTGGCTGGTTTGCAGGATGATATTTTAGATTTAATTGATGAGAATGCAAGAAAACTAATTCTTTACAAAATTGATAAAATACCAACATTAATGAAAAAACAGGCTGAATTAATATATGAACTTGTAAAAAAAATACATATAACAATAAATAATCTGACAAAACTTAAGGAAGCAAAAAGATTGTGTGAGCATATTTATTCCATAGAAAATAAGGGCGATACTTTATATGAGGATTCAATCTCTCAGCTATTTGAGAACAATAATGCTATTGAAATAATAAAATTCAAGGATATGCACGAAGGCTTGGAAGAAGTGTTTGACAAAGGAACTGAAATAGCCGATATTATTCAGGCTATCGTGATAAAGTATGATTGATCCTCTGGGTCTAGTTATTATTGGAGTAGTGCTTGCATTACTCTTTGATTTTGGAAATGGATTTAACGATGCCGCAAATTCTATTTCAACAATAGTAGCAACAAGGGTTTTGACAATGAGGCAGGCTGTTTTGCTTGCTGCTGTTTGTAATTTTATTGCTGCTTTTGTTTTTGGTGTTGCGGTTGCAACAACAATAGGAAAGGGGATTATTGACCCTGCTGTGGTAACGCCAATTTTAATTATAAGTGCTTTGGTTGGCGCGATTATTTGGACATATGCCACAACATTTCTCGGATTACCGATATCAGTAAGCCATGCATTAATTGGTGGCTTAATTGGGGCAGGCATTTCTGCTGTCGGACTTAATGTATTGCAGATGGCAAGCATGACTACTATTGTGATTTTTATATTTGTCGCACCTGTTGTGGGATTACTTGGTGCGATAATATTCTCAATTATCACACTATGGATTGCCAGAAAGATGAACCCTTCAGTTGTAAATAACTATTTTAAAAAACTACAATTGCTTTCTGTTTCAATATATAGCTTAGGGCATGGTACAAATGATGCACAAAAAACAATGGGCATAATCTCAATAATGCTATTTAGTGCAGGACTGCTTGGAACTACTTTTTATGTACCTTGGTGGGTAGTAATACTGTCTCACACAACAATTGCTTTAGGAACATTGGCAGGCGGATGGATGGTTGTCAAAACAATGGGGGTAAGATTAACTAACCTAAAGCCGATAAATGGGTTCTGTGCTGAAAGTTCTTGTGCTTTTACAATTATAATTTGTACTATGTTAGGGATTCCGGTAAGCACTACTCATGTAATGTCAGGAGCAATTACCGGTGTAGGATTAACAAAAAGGACCAGCGCTGTCCGCTGGAAAATTGTCAGGAAGATGATATATGCTTGGTTATTTACCATACCTACAAGTGCAATAATAAGTTTTACTGTTTATAAAATACTGATTGTGGTTTTATAAATGTAATTAGCCGAGGTGAAAAAAGGTAACAGAGTTAAAAAAGAATTAGCTAGCTTCACTTAAGACATTAATGAAAATTTCTCCGAAAAATTCCTCTTGGAATAGTGAAATCTTCTTTTTGTTTGCGAGGAATAATAAAGAAATAAATGTTTCAACCAGATGATCGACATTTTCTGCATTTGTTAAGGAAGAAAATAAAACTAACCCTTGGGAATCAACATTTTGCAGAATTAAAGCTAAAACCTCATCCATTTTTTTGTCCCAGTCAATTGTCCCCAAATTTAATAAAAATTCTGGTTTTGCCACCGGAACCTTCAAAGAGCGCTTTGATGTTTTTTCAAGGATTTCTTCAATTGATGTTACCAATTCATCCAAAGAAATATTTCCAGTTCTAATCTTTCCGGTAGAAGTTAATTCTGGTATAAAACCATCAAACTGGTATAAATTAGCTTGCTGCTGTGCGAGCAGATCCTCATCCTCTTCTTCAATTGAAGAAATTTTTATAGTTTTACTTTTAAAACGCAAAAGTAATGCTGAAGCTAAGATTGCATTTGCTGGAATTCTTAAATTTGAATCCTGCAAAGTTTTTATTCTGCCAAGATATTTTTCAGCAAGCAGTGAAATATCAATATCCCAGATATCAAATTTTTCTCTTTTAATTACATCAATAAGAATCATCTTCCATGCAGGCATGTAGATTAAATCGACTAAGTCATCTTCTTTATTTATCTGGATTTCATCCAGAATAGGCTCTTCAATATCCATTATATCACAGTGGAACTTGCTTAGCAATTTTGCACAAATGATGTCCCTATCATCACCTGAATTTGCCACAAAGCAATAGAATAGATACAAAAAGAACTATTTAAGCCTTGTGCTGGCTATTTGGCATTTACTACTAGGGCATTCAGATATTTAAATATACAAAACCAAAATAAGCTAGTTCTTGGCTAAAATCTCCTTTATTTTATCAACGCCTTCTACTGCATTTCTAGCATAATATGCTCCGCATTGTTCCGCAAATTTTTGGTTTACAATTGCCCCGCCAATCATTATTGGTTTGTTAAAATTTGCATTTCTTAATGCTGCAATCACTTTCGGCATTTCAATCATAGTAGTAGTCATTAAGGCACTTAGGCAGACAATATCAGCATGTTCCTTGGTTGCAACTTCAACTATCTTTTTTTCTGAAACATCTGCACCCAAATCAGTTACATTAAAGCCATGGCTTTCCAAAAGCGTGATTACGATATTTTTCCCTAAATCATGGATATCATTCTTCACTGTGGCAAAAACAATCTTGGATTTGTTATCCTTTTTTTTCTTAATTTTTTTATTTAGGATACCTGTTGCTTTTTTCATTGCTGAGGCAGAAATTAAAACACTAGGTAAAAATATTTTCTTGCCCTTAAATCTTTTCCCGACAATTTCCATGCCTTCAATCAAATAATTATTTACCTCAAAAGGGGAAAATTCTGCCAATGCTTCGTGGATCAAGGATTCTATGCTATCATCTAGGCCGTCAACAATTGCCTGCTTCAACTGTTCCTTAATCGGCCGCTTTTTATTTAATATTTTTTTCTCCTTGAATGCCTGCATATACTTTTCAATAGATTTTTTCTCACTAAATCTTTTGGCATCATGCATTGCCTCTACCATTACGCTGTCAAAAGGGTTCAAGATTGCTGCATCCAATCCTGAATTTAATGCATCAACCAAAAAGGAAAAATTAATCTGCCTCCTATTAGGCAATCCGTGAGAGATATTGCTAACGCCGAGAACTGTGTTTAATCCTAAGTTTTTTACTTTTTTAATTGCATCTAAAGTAATTTTTGCATTATTTTCATTAACTGCAAGAGTAATTGCTAGAGTATCAACTAAAATATCCTTCCTGCTTAAACCAATTTTTTCTGCCTTGCCCAAAATCCGTTTTGCAATCTTTAATCTTTCATTAGCGGTTTTTGGTATTCCTTTATTATCAAGGGTTAAGGCAATAACTGACGCGCCATAACGTTTCGCCAAAGGCAATATGTTTTCCAGATGCCTTTTTTCACCATCAACAGAATTAATTATTGGTTTTCCACTGCACTTTTTAAGGGCATTTTCTAAAGCTTTTATGTTTTTTGAATCCAAGCAAAGCGGCAAATCAACTGCAGATCCAATATCAAGAACTGCCTTTGGCAGCATAATCTCCTCATTGCCCAAGGGAATGCAAACATTCACATCAAGGATATCGGCGCCTGCCTTCTTCTCCTCCAGTGCAATGGTTTTCATCAAAGAAGTCTTGCCTTCCAGGGTCTCCTTTTCCAAATCTTTTTTATTTGTGGGGTTAATGCTTTCCCCAATAATTACCTTCTTGCCAAATTCTATCGTTCTGCTCGCCGAACAAACCCTTGAAGGTATTTCATTATTTCTTTTTTTGGGCTTAATATGCTTGACTGCGTTTGCAATCTCTTTTATGTGTAAAGGAGTAGTGCCACAGCAGCCTCCAATAATATTTGCGCCAAATGAAGCAAATTTTTTAGCATAATGAACCATGCCTCTTGGTTGAACATCAAAGACTGTTTTGCCATTCAACAGTTTTGGGATGCCTGCATTAGGATAAACTAAAACAGGCTTATTTGTATTCTGGCACATCTTTTCTACAATCTTAATAAGCAGTTTTGGATCTCCACAATTAACACCAACAGCATCAACATCAAAAGATTCTGCAACTGTCAGATAACTCTTGACATCCGTGCCAGTTGATGTTCTATCGGTGTCAAAAGTCATTGAACAAAATATTGGCTTTTTCCAATTATCCTGTGCAGCTATCAAAGAGGTTTTCAAATCTTTAATATCCATGAGGGTTTCAACCAGAAGAATATCTGCCTTTTTCAAATAGCTAATCTGCTCGGCATAATTTTCATAGGCTTGGTCAAAGGTCAGATTGCCCAAAGGTTCGATATACTTTCCTGAAAAAGAAATATCTGCTGCAACAAAAGCATTTGATTTTGCGGCTTTCCTTGCAATTTCAACAGCAGTCTCATTTATTTCTTTTATTTTATCCTGCAGATTGAATTCAGAAAGCTTTATCCTGTTCGCGGAAAATGTATTTGTTTCAATTATATCTGCGCCGGCATCCAAGTATGCTTTGTATATGCCTTCTATAACATCCGGCTTTTTCAGGTTAAGCAATTCATTCAAACGTTCATTGTAGCCTAATGACTGGATCATTGTGCCCATTGCCCCGTCCAAAATAAGAATCCTGTCCTGCATTTCCTTTAGGATATTCACGCATAACACCCAATTATTGCGGTAATAGATTTTCTTGGAATCAGAATATTTGCCTTGTTTGCCTTCAATCCAATCTTTGAAGCATTAAGAATTTTTAATATTTTTGGCTGGTCACCAAGCGACCAGTCTGCAAACCCGCAGCCATATCTTTGGGTAATTTTGAAACCTTTCCACTTTGCCTTTTCACAAACAACAGCGCTTACCTTCTCGGCAAGCTTCTCAACAGCAACTGAACCAATAGCATCAACTATCACTGAAACTAAAAGATTTTCAGATTTTTCTTGGAAATCTGAAGAAAGTGTGCAAGCAAAAAATGTTGCCTTTTCGCAATCCTTAAGCAAGAATGCAACATTCCTGCTCCTTATTTTTAATTTATTATCAATTTCGACAAAATCTTTCCCTTTTTGGGTTATCTTGAATTCTTTAACAATTGCCTTGGGGTTAATTAGATTTTTGCTTTTATTTATCCAGCTAGCAACCAACTTTTTTGTCCTTTCATCAGGTTTTTCATCACGCAATTGTTTTAGGACTTCCTCAGTTGAAACAGTTATCTTAAACCCAAGTAATTCAGCCATAAAAAATCATTTGAGGGATAGGTTATTAATTTATTTTATATGGATTATGGTAAAAATCCCGGCAGAACTGTGCATTTTCTTCCTTTTTTCTCAGCGAAGTTATTATTTCACATGCTGCTTTGATATCATTTATCACAAATAAATGTAAGCCAGGAGCGCCATTTCTTTTCAATTCATCACACAGGCCTATTGCATATTCCAAACCGTTCTCCCTTGCAATTGCCTGATCATTAACAGTCACAGCATTTTTAAGTTCATTCGGTATTTTTAAACCAAAGAATTTTTCACTGAATTCGCATTGCGCCCTGTTCACTATTGGCCTTATTCCTGGAATTATTGGAATGTTTATTCCAGATTCTTTGCACTTGTCCAGGTAATTAAAATAAGCAGAACTATCAAAAATCATTTGGGTTAGGGCATATTCTGCCCCTTCATCAACCTTTTTTGCCAAATATGCTATTTGTTCATCAATATTTGGGGCTGAAGGATAGGCCGCTACTCCTATGCAAAAATCAGTTCTTTCTCCTGTACCTTTTTCCGTTTCAGCTCTCTTAAGGTAGATACCATTGTTCATAGAATTTATTTGCCTTACAAGCTGCCAGGCATACTCATAATCTGATTTTATATTAAGAGAATTATTCCCTACTGGCAGATCCCCTCTTAATGCTAAAATATTTTTTATACCAAAAAGATGGTAATCAACCAATTCTGTTTCAATCTGCTCTTTTGTCCGTTCCATGCAGGTAAAATGAGCTATTGAATTAATCCCAAATCTTTGTGTAATAAAATAACTCAATGGAAGTGAACCTCCCCTTAAACCGCCACCTGCCCCTTTAGTTACGCTGGCAAAATCTATGCCTAACGTGGAAAGCTTCCCAATATCCCCTAAAATTTCACCATAACTCTTGCCGTTCCTCAAGGGAACAATTTCAACTGAAAGGGTAAATCTATTTTCAGCTAGGATGTCAGTTATCTTTTTTCCACGCAAATCAAA
>PEXL01000004.1 GCA_002779065.1 Candidatus Diapherotrites archaeon CG08_land_8_20_14_0_20_34_12 | reverse complement strand
AGGCAATAGCGTATAACATCGAGCACATAGGGAGACTGATAAAAGTCAGGATATTTATAAACTAGAGAGGATTTCTACAGCGCTAATTGCTGCGTTTGCTTTTTTAATGTGAGACCATACTTGTTTAATGCCTCCTGCTCTTTTAACAGGTTCAACAAAAATAGCCTTAGCTAGCTCTTTTCCAAAGTATCCTTTAAATGCTTTCCTTCTTTGAATCCTTGGTTTAGGCATAAATATCAGTAAATAACTTTTGTTAGGATTGATTATTAAATTGTTCTTTTACAAGCAGTTATTTTCCTAAAACCTAAGAATGAGTAAACCAAACACAAGGTCTTTTTTCATCAATAGAGTCAATCCTTACAAAACCAAACCTGTCAAAATAAATGTGATCATTTACTTTTTTATTTAATAATTCCGAATCACACAATCCAATTATTTTTTTAGCGTCAGGCATCATTAATTCAATATCAATGCCATCAAGCAGCCAAGGTATGACTTCCTTAATTTTCATATCTCCGGCATATTCCGCAGTTACCTGATATTCATCAATAGTTTTTATTCTCACATTGTAAGCATTTCTCATTCTTACTATCTGCCCTGCTTTGTATTTGGAGATTATTTCGCGGTCAATAAAAAATTCTTGCACCCCTGCATTTAATTCATATATTTTGCCATCTAACTCTGCGCTTGTTTTCGGCACTAAATCAGCGCTTAATTTCAAAGGCTCTTTCATGAATGTCAATTTTTCAACCTTTTCAGCAATCACATCTTTATTTAATGCAGCTAAAGTGCTCCACAAAATTTTTGCATCATTTGGGTTTGTCCCGAGATTAATAATAACTTTTGTTAGTGCTTCTGGCGTAAATCCCCTCCTTCTTAATGCCCTTATTGTGCCCAATCTAGGATCATCCCAGCCAATGTAAAGCCCTTCTTCAATCCCTTTTTTGATTTTTGATGTTGATAATACACTGCCTTCAATGGCTATTCTCCCAAAGTAAATCGCATGAGGATATTCCCAATTGAAATATTTATACAAGAACCTCTGTTTGGTTTCATTCTGTTCATGTTCCTGTCCCCTAATTATCAAAGTAACTCCAAGCAGATGATCATCTATGGCTGATGCAAAATTATATGAAGGCCAGACATGGTATTTTGTTCCCGCTCTTGGGTGTTTTGGATTGTCAATCACACGGCAAAGCCACCAATCGCGAACAGATGGGTCCTTATGTTTTAAATCTGTTTTTATTCTGGCAATTGCTTCTCCTTCTTTAAATTCGTGATTTTTCATTTTTATGAATCTTTGCAATTGTTCTTTAACCTCAAGATCTCTGCAAATACATGCTTCCTTTTTCTTTGCCTTCTCACGCCAATCTTCAACCTTGCATGTGCAAACATAAGCATTTCCTGCTTGGAGTAATTCTTCAATTTTATTATAATAAATTTCCAAGCGGTCCGAAGCAAAATATGTCTCATCCACTTTGCAATTTAACCAGGATAAATCCTCTTTGAAAATCTGTTCCGCGTTTTCAATTGGTTTTTTTACTTTAGGGTCTGTGTCGTCAAACCTTAATAAAAAGCGCCCATTATACATGCGGGCATATTCATGGCTTGTGATTGCAGCCCTAGCATTTCCTAAATGAAATGGCCCGTTAGGGTTTGGGGCATATCTTGTCACAACTTGTATTCCTTCTTTCACCCAATCTAATTCTGCTAATCCTTCTCTCTGTTCTCTTGGCTTTAATTCAAATCCTTCCTCATTAAATCTTTCAAATTCTTTTCTAATTTCATCAATTCCAAAGGAATTCACTAATGAAACAGCATTTTTTATTTCAATCATTTCTTTTTTCAAGTCAATTTCAGGCAGCACTGCCTTTACCTTTCCAACAACAGCGCCAATATCCGCCTTCCCTTCATGTTCATATGCATTTTTTATTGCATACTTATAGGCTATTTCTTTTACCTGCATTTTTATCAACAACAATATTTTTATATAAAAGCATTAAATATGCTTTCTATGTTAAGTTAAAGGAAAAAATCTTTTTACCCGATTGCTTTAATAATAAATATATTCCATTTAAATGAATTCAAGTAAAGGGAAAGAAGGTTTAGGAAATAACATTATTAAAATCCCATCAGGAGTTTATTTTATAAAATAACCCAAAATCTTCCAAAAAGCAACCTATTTATACCTCTTTCATAACTATTTACTATAGATTATATGAGGAAATGCCTTATTATTTTATTATTATTAATTTTCACATCTCTTGCCAACAATGTATTTGCAGCCGAAACCTCAATCATGCAATGCCCAAATGGCACAACAAATATGTCCTGGGATAAAGCCTATAAGGAACCAATGACAATCTATCTTGGCGCTTCTGACTGCATTTATAGCCTGCAGGTTTCTGGCATATATGGCTTCTCAAATAAGGCATTTACCCTTATGAAAAAACCCAGTGTCACCACAAGAAATATCACAATAAAATGTGATAAGCCATCTGATTCCTTAAAAATAAAACAAACCTTCCTGGACTTCGATATGGGCTATATCACAGGCACAGACTTTATCACCCTAAAAAACTGTAGCATAGATGCAACACAGCTCAGCACCGCCATACTGAATATCTCCAAAGTTCCAGCCTTTAACCTTGAGAATGTGAGCATTAACGGCAAGGATAATGCAATAAACATTAAGGACAATGGCCTTATCACTATAGACGGCAAGAACACTTCAAAGCTAAAAGCAATCCTCCTGCTGAATAACAACAATGCAGTGAATATCCAAGATATTGAAATAAACGGCCTGCTTGGCATATCTGATGTCAAAAAGCTTGTTCTTAGAAATAACAAAATAGTCTATTCACACCCTGTCCTGCCTGCTGCCTTAACATTCTCAAGCACTATCCCTAATCAAGAGTCTTTTTTCATAGCAAACAACACCTTTAAGAATGAAACAGCGTTGAATAAGGAAGCTATCTTTATAGGCAATATCTTTGCTCCGCTCACATTAAACTCAAATAAATATGAGGGCTTTGATGTCAATGTAATGCTGAACTCAGAAGACTTATATGATACTATTACTTTTACCAAGGATACTTCAAAGATTATGCTTGAGGCTCCTTCCTGTACTAATGCTCTTTCATGCCCTGAAATAGACTGCCTGGAAACAAGCTGCAGGATATTTAATGGAACAAACTATTGTGAATATAATCTCCTGAAAACAAGGCCTGGCTGTTTCACAAAAGGATTCCTGAAGATAAATTCAATAAATGTTTATGATCCGCCAAAGAGGATTGATGTTAAGGTAGGGATATGCTATGATCCGGATAAATGCACCACTGCGGATGATATTACTTATATAACAACAGAAAACGGGACAAAAACACTTGAGCTTGATCCTAAGCAGTACAGGTTTAAATTGAGTCAGGCCCTGGATACTGACTATATTGTCAGCGGCTGGAGTGTTAATGGGAAAGAAACACTGCTGTTTGATATTGTTCTGGGAGAGACAGATGTTATTGATATACAAATAACAAAGAAATGTGCTGCAAATACTGATTGTTCTGCAATGCAGTGCAATGCTGGTGAAGAGGCTGCTTGCGTTAACAAAGCGTGTGGATGCAGCCCAAAGCAGGCTGGCTGTAAGACTGCGGCGGATTGCCCGGAGAAGGAAAGTCAGAAGGCTAATTGTGTTAATAGTGTATGTAAATATGTCGATGAAGAACCACCAAACCCCTCCTGTTCAAGTAATGCAGACTGTCCAGAAGGCCAAAAGTGTGCAATTGGGATAGGCTGTGTAACACTTACAGATATAATAGAAGAAGTAACAACAATCCCAGAAACTAACATTTTTCTTATACTGCTGCTTATTATAGCTGTTTTAGGAACTATATTCCTAAAAGCAAGGACTAAATGAATAAATCACTAAAGTATTAACTCTACTAAGTTAAATATATTTATAAACTCATAAACACCTTAATATATTAATGCAAATATCTGAAATATCTAAGCTATTAGTAGTTCTTCTATCGTTCCTTCTATTGCTCTCTACAGCTCATTCTCTTAATACTTCTATCTCTTACATTGATGCTTCTTTTCTAAAAAATCTTCATTTAAGAAAAGTAACTTATATTACTGATATAATAGAAAAAGGGCCTGATAAAGGAAAACTCTATAGCTATAAAACTATAGAAGAATGCAAGGGAATAAACTGTTTCTATGACAAGAGGTTCAAGAAACTAATACCAAAAGCTAAAGAAATATATCAAAAATACACGAAAGAGATTCCTCTGAAAGATTTTTGGGTTAAATCAAGCCCTAAGAAATTAATGAATTATCCACCTGCTTATAATAGTTGCTATGATCTTGATGAAGCAAAATGGTACGAAACACCTAATTTTATATTACATCCAACAAATGATGATAATCTATCAGAAGAGTTTTTATTAAACTCAACAAAAGAAGCCATGAAAACATGGGAGTTATATAATGAATATATTTTCGGGGATTTGAGTGTTGATTATACCACCATTACAAAGGATGAAGCGAAAGACAATGGGAAGAATGAGCTATTTTTTGATAATACAAGTAATATTGCCCATGGAATGATAATTTCGATTTATATTGGTTATTTTAAAATAATTGAAGCTGATGTAGTTTTTAATAAGTATTCCACATTTGGTGATTATTCAAAAAATGATACGGTTGTTGATTTCCAAGGGATAGCAACACACGAGTTAGGGCATACTGTTGGCTTGGATGATTTATACAACCAAGATTGTAAGAATGCAACAATGTATGGGGGTTCATCACCTTATAACGATCTTTTTAATAAAAGAACCCTCGAAGCAGGCGACAAATACGGCATTTATCTGATATACCCAATGAACTGTTTACAGAATAGTGATTGTGGCCTAGAGGAGAACATTGGCCAAGCATTCTGCAATGGAAATACAGTCTACCAAAAAGTAAAAAAGCCATTTTGCGAGAATGCTGCAACCCCGGCTTCAAAATGCTCATCAAATACTGAAGATAAACTTATGAAAGAATGCTCAGCCAATGAAATCTGCCCTAATGGGAAATGCATTGTTCCAGAATGTTCAAAGAATGAAGATTGCGGAACAGACTCTTTTATAGAAACACCATTCTGCAACGGTAATTTCATTTACCAGAAATACAAAACATTCACATGCAACAATGCCGGTATGGCAAATGCTTCATGCTCTTCAACTACCGAGAATAAATCCATAGAGCAATGTGGCAATAGCAATAAGTTATGCAATTTAGGGGAATGTATTTCTCCATTATGCTCTGCAAATTCAGACTGCGGTTCTGATGCGTTTATAGAGAATCCTTTCTGCATTGACAATTCTGTTTATCAGAAAAAACAAACATTTTCCTGCAATAACCCAGGAACATTAAATGCAAACTGTTCCCAAAGTCTTTTTGATGAGTTATTGCAGGCCTGTGAGCAAAACAAAAAATGCTCAAATGGGCAATGTTTGATTTATATTAATATTGAGGCCATGAAGGCATGGCAAGAGTATCAAAAAAAGAAAATGGAAATAATGATGCAAGGCCCATATATTGATGTTAATTTGTTAAAAGGCATTAAGGATTATGCTAATGTGCCAAAACAGGATAATGGTTCAAATCAGCAACCACAACAAAGCAATAATGCATCTAATTCACAGCAGGGGCAACAAAGCACTGACAGCAAAATGACTGCCCTTACTGTTTTGCCTGCTGTAACCAGCCCAGTAAATAAAAATATTCAGCAAGTGAATTATCCAGAACCTAAACCAGTAAGCAAAATTAGGCTAAGAAGATAATTCTGCAACAGAGCCAAAAAGAAAGGCAAGATAATCCTATTTTCATAATGATGTTTTAAGTGGCTATCAGGCTAAAAAAGTTTCGGAAAGAAAAATATGGCTTTGAGTTTGCAGAGTTTGGTTTCGCAGGAACACATGTTCATCTAGCAGTAAATGTTCCTGAAAAATATAGCATACTGACTACAAAAACAATGTTGAAAAGCTGGTCTGCAAAAAGAGTGTTCAAAGAAAAGCCAAACTTCTGCAAGTTGTATCCTAGAGGCTCATTCTGGTTTGACATCGGATGGTATTTGGGTATCCTGCGGTGCAGATGATCCTATAGTTCCGAATAGCTATGCCATTACTTGTAATTAACCACAATAGCCAAATAACTTAAAGAGCAAAGTCTAAACTAAAGAAGGGTTTTCATAACCATTTTTCTTTTTTTACATTAAACTATTTAATTAATTAGTAATTAGTATTGTAAAGATTAGAATTATAAAAAATAGATTTTATTTATTGGACTGTTTTTGCCTTGTCCCAGCAGGCTGCGAAATGATTGTTTAATACATCCACAATTGGCTTGTGATTCCAAATAGCGAAATTATATTCTGATTTGTCTTTATTCAAATTGCTCAAAGCAATGATTGCTTTTTTGTTGTCAATTGTAAATGCAGTCAAGCCATGATTAACATGCTTGAATTCTAAATTCTCAGACAAATATCTTTTCATATCCTTATGCTGCCTATGGTGCAATATTTTTACATTTACTTTCCTGTCTGTTGCGCCTTTTATTGATTTAATCAAAGGAGAATGCCCGGCATCCAAATCAATAAAACCTATAACATTTTCTTTTGCATTATCCAATTCCTGCGCAAGAATCTTAAGGAAATCATTTTTGCTTTTTACTTTTATAACTGTATCTTCCTGGTCTTCTGGAATGCTTGCGTATGAAAGTTCTTTTACAACAGCATCAACTTCCTTTTCAATATCATCAAATGTTTTCTTCTTTTCTTCAATAAGAGTCCCAAATACCTTTCCTGCTTCCATTATTCTGTATCTTTTTGGCCTATTGTGCATTTCAACAATTAATCCTCTCTGCACCAAGCTGTCAAGAATATCATAAATTCTTGTTTTTGGAACTTGGGAATATTGGCTTATCTGTGGAGCTTTCGCTTCCTTTAATTTAAATAGGCTTAGTAAAGTGCGAATTTCATAATCGGTTAAACCCAAATTAGTGAGTACTTCTTTTACCCTTTCTTCCCTAACCATATTAAAATCGCCTAATATATACTAATACAGCCAATCAAGTATTTAAAAGTACCGTTTTAGAGTTATAAGGTTAATTTTTAGGATTTTTGGCTTTTTTGAAGCATATTCCGCAATAAGCCACGATACTGCTTAAATCACCAGTTACTGAACCTGAAGTTGTATATTCCTCTATTTCTGCACTATTAAGCCTTATTTCCTTGCAATACTGGAGTAAGCAAGTGATAGGAAGATAGCCGCATATGCTCAAATTAAGGCTATTCACCTTCAGATGGAAGCCTTCTGGGTCTATTTTGGTTATGTAGTCAATAGCCTCAAAATCAAGCTTTCTTGCCTGTTTCTCTGATATAAAATGCGAGAAATCAGAGCTCGCAATTATTCCAATGCTTTCTTTTTTGCTTATTTCAGAAATTGCTTTTGCCAGTTGTTTTATTTCTTCTAAATTATCCTCAGAGATAATTATTGGAATAATTTTCGGCGGCTTTTCTGGCCCAACTAGCTTGGACATATATTGTAAAAAAGGTATTTGAACCTCAATTGAATGTTCTCCAATATGCGCTAAGCGGTCAAATTCAGCATTGCTTTTCCCAACAATTTCATTAGCCAATTTTTTATTTACTTCAATTTTTCCTAAAGGAGTTTCCCAGAAATCATTTTCACCAATTGAAATAGCAGAGCCTAAACCAGTATGATTTGGCCCAATAATTATATAAGTGCCAAATTTTCCCAAGCGGGAAAATGCTTTTGCCGCTGTTTGCCCGGAATAAATATAGCCGGCATGAGGCGAAATAATTGCAGAACAATCATTTTTCATTTTGCAATTTGAAAAAAATAGTTCCAATTGCGCTTCTAATTCCTTTGGATTTTCAGGGTAAAATTGGCCTGCAAAAGCAGCAGTTCTTATATTCATAAAAATAATATGTTCGAATAATTTAAAATAGAATTTGAATTAAAATTTTACGAAATGACCATAAAAAAGTTTCTGAATCAATGTCTTTTGAAATTAAAAAGAAAAAAGTAATTATTAGAATAAAAAATAAGAAAAAGAAAGAGAATTTTACCTTTCTTCATATGTTCTTTTATTATCCTCACTGAATTCTTGAGACATTTCCTCTCTTGATCCTTTTTCCAATACAAATTCGAAATCAGATACTTTGTATTTGAAATCAGCATCGCTTTTTATTGCCCCTTTTATCTTTAAGAATTCTCTGGCCAAAAGCCAATATGCTAATGCTAAACTTTGCCTTCCTTTATTGTTTATAGGTATAATCAAGTCAATATTCTTTGTTTCATTATCCGTACTGCACATAGCGATGATAGGAACTCTAGCATTATTAGCTTCATTTATAGCTTGGCCATCTGCGCCAGGGTCTGTAACCAATATTATTGCTGGTTCAAGGAAATGCTTGAATGCTGGATTAGTAAATGTTCCTGGGCTAAACCTTCCAACAACTGATTTTGCACCAATTGCTTGGGCAAACATCTCTGCTGGTTTTTGCCCATATTGTTTCTTTGAAACAACAACTATTTCACTAGGTTCAAATGAAGATAAAAATTTAGCTGCAACTGAAAGTTTTTCATCAATTACGCTTACATCAAATACCTTTAATTTATCCGGCCTTTTCTTGAAAATATATTTTCTCATGCCCGCAGTTTTAAATTTAGTTCCAATATGCGAACCAGTCCTTAGGTATTCTTTTGTTTCTATTAATGTGTTACCCATTGAGTCACTTATCTTTTGTATTTCATTATATCATCAATTAAATCAACATGACTTAATAACATTCTTCTGCAACAATATCTTTTGATACCAAGATCATTGAGTACTTTTTTTGCATCTTTATTTGTTTTTATTTCATTTATAAATTTTTCATAGTATTCCGATATTGGCTTTCCACAAGTAAAACATCTTATTGGAATAATCATCTGTTCACCTCTTACTCAACTGTTTCTTAGCTCTTGCCCCTCTTCCTAATGGTTTCTTTGATTCTTTCCTTCTTGGATCATCAACAAGGAGCATCTTATCATACAACATAAATTTCTGTTTCAATAGTTTATCGGCAGAATATTGTAAAAGTGCTTTTGCAATTGCAGCCCTTACACTTACCGCTTGACTTACCGGCCCTGAGCCAGAAACAGAAACAGCAATATCCACTTCCTTACTTAATTGATCAGCTAATCTCAATGGTTCTGAAATAAGCATCTTGATATATTCAGGATCAATTATAGCTAAAGCCCTATGATTTACTGTTACTTTTCCAGTTCCTTTTTTTATTATTGCTCTTGCTACTGCTGTTTTCTTCTTTGCTTTTACACAAAGCCCCCTAATCCTTTGTTTTTCTGAAGGCTTTCTTAGGATTACCTTCTTTAATCCTGATTTTGATTCATCAATCTCTAATTCTAGTGGCTTATCCATAATTTCACCAAATAAATATTACCATTTTCCCCCTATTCGTGTGCTTATTTCACTAATAGTTAAGAATCTTCCTTTAGTGCATTTTGCATCTTCAATTGTAATAATTTCCTTGCCTTCAAATGTTTTAGGCAATCCAACATATACCCTTAATCTTCTATACGCTTCTTTTCCTGTTAATCTCTTATATGGAAGCATCCCTCTTACAGCAAATCTCACAAGATTTACCGTAGCCTTGTAATATTTTGGGCCTTTTATAGGATTACCCTTTGCTTGTAAGGTTCTTCTCCTCTCAAACCTTTCCATGATTGCCATTTTGGTTCCCCTTACAACAACCTTTTCAGCATTTACAATTGCAACCTTTTCTTTATCCAGCAATTTGGATGCCACAAATGATGAAAGCCTGCCAAGAATCAAATTTTCTCCATTAATTATTACCATTTTTACACCTGTTATTTCACAATAATGAAATCTTTTGCTTTGTATTTAGCATCACAAATATCCTCAAAGGATAAAGCTTCTCCATTCTTTTTTATCTCAACCAAGGCTTTTTCGCTGAAATTTAATGCAGCAATCTTTGCCTTGCTCTCTAATGTACCAATGCCAAGGACTTTTCCGGGCACAATTACTATTTTGTCCGGATTTTTTTTCAATATCTTGCTAATCTTTCTAAGATTTACTGAAGCTCTTTTCCTTCTTGGGGTTTCCAAGCGTTCAGCAATATCTTTCCAGATAGCTTCCTTGGTTTTTGAGTACTTTTTTCTTAATGCAACCAATGTTTCGTTATCCATAACTTTCACTTTTTTTCAAATATTCAATGGGGCTTTATTTATTCCTTAGATTTTTCTTTTGAACCCAAGGGCCTTTTCTTTTTTAGAAAAAAAGAAAAGGGGCTTGCAGGAGACAGGATTCGAACCTGCGAAGGCACTAAGCCACAGGATTTCTTCCATATGAAACGGCTTAAGTCTAGCAGAATCCCAAATACTAATTTTAAGTATAATATAATTTTACTTAGGATTCACCTGCCCCGTTGGCCGCTTGGGTACTCCTGCATCCCATGAGTCAAACAATAATTTATCTGACGCACTCTTTTAAAATACACTGTTAAGCATACAGCGTATTTAAATCTCTTTAACTACTTCTTCAAACTCTTTTATTTTTTCTTTTAACTTTCTTGCCGCAGCCATTAGCACTTCTTTATTTTCTAATTGGCCGTAGCTTTCAACAGTTAAAATAAAATCATTTGAATATTCAAGTTCAACGTTTGGATCTTTTTTCAATTTTTCAATATCGTTATCAGTCCATTCGTAAGAATCTTTTGTAATTATGTCGCTATATTTTTTGATAGATTTTCCTTCCTTTATTTTTGGCAGCTGAGCATAAGATATAAGGGCAGGCTGCCATTTTACATGGTCCTTTCCAGTTCCCAAAATTGCAGTCATTTCCAATTTAATTACTTGATTTTCCCCTAATTTTGTAATTGGGATATTTTTGAATGCTACCTCTGCTTTAGGATCCCGGCTTTCAATATCTGAACTGTAAACAATGCAAGGCCCTTCTTTTTCTAATGTCAATTTTAAAGTATCCTTTTCACCATATTCCTTCAAGTCTGTTTTTATTGGCACCAAGGCTAATCTATTTGCAAGTAATTCATCAAATAATACTGAATCATTTTTATATACTGCAACATTTTCAACTGACAATGTTGGAACAAGAGACATCACAGCTCTCCTTATTGTGTTCATGAATGTCGGTGTCGTATCTTTTATTAATAATTTCAAAGCACCAGTATCATTAAGTTTGCTTATCTTCAAAGTAACACCTCTAATATTCATTTCTTTGATCTGTATTTCTTTTTTCTTCTGCAGCCATCATGTGGCATAGGAGTAACATTCTCAATTGATGTTATTCTAATTCCATTTCTAGTAAGGCTTCTAATCGCAGCTTCACTTCCTTTTCCAGGATTCTTTGATTTTATACCGCCAATTCCCCTTACCTTAACTATTACATTTAGTATGCCTCTTTCTCTTGCTTTTTCTGCAACCTTTTCAGCAACCTTCATGGCTGTATAAGGTTCACCTTTTTTGTGGCCGCTTTTTGTAATCTGGCCACCAGAACATTTTGCAACAGTTTCTGCCCCAGTTATATCTGTAAGCACAATATGGGTATTATTTGCTGATGCGTATATGTTTACAATTCCTTCTTTAATTTTCTCCATTTTCTTTCACCTTTTCTGGAGTTTGTGCTTCAGTATTTTCAGAACCTTCCGGTTTTACTTCAGCTGCTTTAACTTTTTCCTTTACTTTTGGTTTTAATTCAATTTTTTTATTTCCATAATAAGCAATATGATCTTCTTCTGGTTTTGTTACCAAATAACTCGGAGAGGTCATTCTATGATTAAGTACTGAAATATGCCCATGAGTAATCAACTGCCTTGCTTGTTTAATTGTATTGGCCAAAGCCTTTCTGTATACAATTGTTTGTAACCTTCTCTCAAGAATAGATTCCAATTTTAAGCCTAAAACATCATCCAAGGTAGACTCCTTAGTTAGCATATTTAACTTTGATAAGCTGTTTATAAGTTCTCTTTCTCTTTTAACTCTTTGTTCTAATTGCAAAGCCAATAATTTTCTTGCATTTGCCCTTTTATTTCTCAGAACAGCTTCCATTTTCCTGATTTCTTTTTTATTTACCAATCCATAGTCAGCCAAGATTTTCTTTTCATTTTCTATTCTTTCCCTAGCCCATGGTTTCCTTGGGTTCTGATATTTTCTTCTGCTCTTTTTAGGATCTCCCATAATTAACACCAAATATCATTATTTTTTAGCCTTAGCTGCAGGAGCCGCTGCTTTTCCTTGAGCTCCCTGGTCTTTCTTAAATACTCCGACAGTAGTAGTTCCTTTTCTGAATCCTGTTTTTGTTCTCTGACCTCTAACCGGCAACCCAAGGGCATGCCTTACCCCTTTGTAAGATTTAGTCCTTTCCATCCTCTTAATATCTTCTCTTAATGAGAAATCTAAATCGTTCATTATTAAGTGCCTATTTTCTCCGCTTACATAATCCTTTCTTCTATTAAACAACCATTCCGGAACATTATATTTAGCCGGATTAGTTAAAATTTCTTCAAATTTTTTATCCATTGATTCAGGTACTAATCCTAACTTGCTATTAGCTTTTATTCCTGTATCCTTTTCAAATGCCACTGAAGCTATTTTAGCAAATCTATGGCTTACCCCTTTAATTGCCCTTAACGCCCTTGATATTGTTTTATTCCCATCAAGGTCCTTATTCATAATTCTTACAATGTGCCTGAATTCTTCTTCTTTTTCCATCTATCTCACCAAATAAATATTACTTTTTTAAAGCTTCCTGAATTTCTTTGCTGGTTGCATGTTCTTTTATTTTTACAACCTCTTTTGTCGGGAATAACTGTGGTATGTTGCATTTCTGTTTTTTTGTTTTTAATCCCATAATTTCAACAGTATTCTTATCTATGCTTTTGACAATTATTACTTTTTCACCGGCATTTCTGCCTGTTTTTTTGTAGCAGACCCTTCCGGTTGTCATTATTTTCATTTTTTCATCTTCTCCAGATATTTTTTTATCAATGCAATTATTCCATCATTATCCAGCTTATCAATATTAATCACTATATCAAAATTTTGCATATCGAATATATTAATACCATATTCATATAAGTATTTCTTTTTTCTTTCATCTTCTTCTGTTCTTATCATGTTCTTTGCGACAATCAAAGGCATTTCCTGGCTTATTACCATTCTTTTTACCCTGTTATTCTCCTTTGATTCAAGGAATACCTTCAATTCAGCTGAATTTACCAGCCAGGAGGCCAAAGCATAATCAGTAATTATGTTTTCCCCTGTTTGTTTTTTGAAGGTGTTATTAACAGCTTCGATGAATTCTTCCTTCCCAAGCTTGCTATCAAGCTCTTCAGGTAGAATATTGTGCTCTTTTACAATATCCTCTTTTATTTTTTCTTCAGTTAAATATCTTAAACCAAGCTGAAGGGCCAGAAGTTTGCAAATATTTCTGGTATTTGTCCCAGGCCATCCAGTAATGGTAATAATCATTATCTCAACATAAACCTCTACATTTTGTTAAGGGCTACTTCAACGTATTTTTTTATCTCGAGTTTTACGTGATCCAAAGGTTTAACCTCTTCCTTTACCTTGGCTGCTTCTGTCATTACTCTAGTAACACAAGCATTGCAAAGCGTTCCGCCAAATATTCTTGATGGCCTTCTTTCAGTCTTTGAACCTTTTCTGTTCACACCCAAAACAATACTCCTGCAGAGCGGGCATCTTGCCTTATTGCCTCTTTTTTTAACACTTCTTATTTTTGCATAACCCTTAGGAATTCTTACTTTTTTAGCATTTCTTAAAACCATAATATCACATATTTACTTTTTTTTCTTCCTTTTTAGTATTTACAATTTCAATTAATTTCATCACGCCTGAAACAACCAACGAACTTATTAATGCCATTAAAATATACCATCCCAACCATCCGACATCCGGCCCAAAAAACGGCAATTCAAATGGCAGAGGAATTATTATCCCATTATACCATTCCTTTATGAAATATAGCGCAATTATGAAAACAGGAAACGAGAATAACATATACCTCATATTTCCCTGCATCATTTCTTTTGTTATATCCAAATATTCCTTCTGAAGTTCCTCCAATTCCTTTTTTGATTTCTCATCAGTATTTTTCATCAATTCATTCATTCTTTTATTTTTTTCTTTTAATGATTTTTGGTCATTCTTCATTTTTTTCTGGTTTATAAATTTCATTCTCATTACTTGCGAAATTATTGCAATCAAAAATGCAATAATTGCTATATCAATCGGTGCGTTAATAAATATCATAATATCACTGTTTTGAAAGTATCTTCTGCAATAAAGGGTAATTGCCCAATATTTGCTGATGTGCTAATTCTTCATATAATTTGTAAACAATTCCAACTGTTAACAAAATACCTGTTCCCGAGGATAATCCCCCTAATAACATATTGCCCATTCCCGCCAGCAAACCAACAAAGATTGAGCCCATAATGGTTATTTGTGGAATATACCTATCAAGAACATTTTCAATTATTCTTTTATCCCTTCTAAATCCCGGGATGTACATTCCAGAATTCTGCAATTGCTGTGCAATATTTGAGGCTGATTGTCCCCCCAATTCTACCCATAATTTTCCGAAAACAACACAACAGATAACCATTAAAAGCAAATAAACCAAACCTTGGCCTATTTCGGGCATAATAGCCATTAATCCAGTAATTCCTTCACCAGCAATTGACAAGACAATCTTTTGGAATAAATTAAAAGGGGTGTCTGTTGCCCAAGCAACTCCCTCAAGTATGTTGCTTAGTATTGGAATGCCTTTTGTGGCAAATGCCCATATTTTTACATTAGCAAACAATGCTGTTGCT
>PEXL01000030.1 GCA_002779065.1 Candidatus Diapherotrites archaeon CG08_land_8_20_14_0_20_34_12 | reverse complement strand
CCACCATCTTTTCTTTTTCTCTTTAAAAAGAGAAAAAGAAAATATAGAATTCCACAATTAAGGTATTCTGGCCATACTTTAAACTTTGAAGAAGCCAGTCTTTTACAAAAGAAATATGCCTTGATATCTACAGCACTGCTTTGCGAATATTTTGACAGGGATATGCCAAAGGCTTAATCAATAATTATTGCTTCATCCTTCTTTGCAATTCAGAAAATACCTGCTTCGCCGTAATATTTTCTTCCACTGCAGCCGTCGTAAGGAAATAAATCAAATCGCTAATTTCCCACACAAGATTTTCAGAATCTTCCTTTTGAATTGCTTGAATTACTTCTTCTGATTCTTCTCTAATTTTTTCAATCAACAAGTTTTTGTCCTTTAGAAGCTTTGTTGTGTATGATTTTTTCGGCAGAGTTTCCTTTCTCTCCTGTAGCTTGGCAAATAATTGATTTAATATGCTTGCTTGGAATTCTTTTATGTCTGAAAAACAGGAATATTTCCCAGTGTGGCATGCAACATTTTTTTGTTTGACTTGATAAAGTAAAGTATCGTAATCACAATCTGCATTTATTCTAATTAATTCCTGAAAGTTTCCTGATGTTTCTCCTTTTTTCCAAAGCTTTTTTCGGCTTCTGCTAAAATAAGAACAGGAACCTGTTTGCAATGTTTCTAAAATTGAGTCTTTATTGCTGTAAGCTAACATCAAAATCTGCTTTGTTTCATAATCCTGAACAATTGTTGGAATTAATTTGTTCTTGAATTTTAATTGCTGCAAAAAAGCTTTGCTCAGATCAATTTTTCCTGTGTAAAGTGCCATACCAAGGATTGGATCAACATCAATAGAGTTCAATTTCTTAATTTCCGCAATAGAACAAATGCCGCCAGCCGCACTCATCTGATTTTTAGTAAGTTTTCTTAATTTTTTTATTTCTTTTAGATCAGTACCTTTCATCAACCCTTCATTATCAACACAAGTATAGAAGAATTCAGAAC
This sequence comes from Candidatus Diapherotrites archaeon CG08_land_8_20_14_0_20_34_12, assembly GCA_002779065.1. Classification (GTDB taxonomy): domain Archaea; phylum Iainarchaeota; class Iainarchaeia; order Iainarchaeales; family 0-14-0-20-34-12; genus 0-14-0-20-34-12. Next base: position 14,214 of record PEXL01000030.1, on the reverse strand, counting down.
AGAATGGTTCAAGTTGCTTAATTAATTTTTCTGGTTTTTTGTTTGCGCTTTTTCTCCAGCCATCTTTTACCACAAAACCGTTTTTTGAATCTAAAGCAACAATAATCCTTTCTTTTGGAATTTGTTTATTCAACTGTTTTAAAAATTTTTTATTTGCTTTTGTACCGATTATTATTTTATCAGCACCAAGAGTAATTAATCTTCTAGCATATTCTAATGTCCTTATGCCGCCACCAACCCTTACTTCTGCAAATTTTGCTATTTCTGTTATTATCTCAAGGTTATTGCCTTTTCCAAAAGCAGCATCCAAATCAATTACTTGGATAGGCCCAAATATGGCTAGATTTCTTGCAATCTCAACAGGATTTTCAAACTCCAATACTTTAGTTTTACCCTGTATGAGCTGAACCGCCTTTCCATTCATCAAATCTATGCTTGGGATTATCATATCAAAACCTTACATCAATATTTTTTGATTTTAAATATTTCTTAACTTCTTTAATCGAATAATTATCATAGTGAAAAATGCTTGCTGCAAGAACAGCATCAGCTTTTCCTTTCTGAATAATTTCAGCCATATCCTGCAGAGAACCACAGCCGCCAGATGCAATTATCGGAATTCTTGAATTTTCACTAATTTTCCTTGTCAATTCAATATCATACCCTTGTTTTGTTCCATCTTGGTCTATTGAAGTAAGGAGAATTTCCCCTGCCCCTAATCGTTCTACTTGTTTTGCCCAGTTTTCTGTCAAAAGTTCTATTTCTTTTGTGCCTGCCATACTAAAAACTTTATTCAGGCCGTTAACTTTTTTGGAATCAATAGCTACAACACAAGCTTGTTTGCCAAACTGATTGCTTATTTCTGCAATCAATGCAGGGTTTTCTATTGCTGCAGTGTTTATGGCTACTTTATCTGCCCCATTTTTGAATAATTTCTCTGCATCTTCAAGCGTTTTAATTCCACCGCCAACAGTTAATGGAATAAACACTTTTTTACTTACTTTTTTAATCATTGAAACCATTGTTTTCCTGCTTTCAACTGTTGCACCAATATCTAAGAAGCAAAGTTCATCTGCCCCCTGCAAATAATATTTCTCAGCCAGCTTTACCGGGTTATTTATTGGCCTAAGATTCCGAAAATTCCTGCCTTTGACTACTTTAATCTCTTTGTTTATTGTAATGCAGTCCAAGCACGGAATTATTCTCTTTTTTAACATTTTAAAACCTTGAAAAATTTTCCAATATTTTAAGTCCAATATTTCCTGATTTTTCTGGGTGGAATTGCGTGGCAAAAATGTTGCCAAATTCAAGAACCGCAGGAAATTTTTCCGAATATTTTGAGTATGCAGTAACCATGTTGTTGTTTTTTGGAACAACAAAATAACTGTTTATATAATAGAAATCTCCTTTTTGTGGAATGCCCTTTAACAACCTGCTTTCCAGATTTGTTTTTTGGAGGGAGTTCCAGCCTATTTGAGGTACTCTTTTTGCTTTTGTAAATTTCTTAACAATGCCTTCAAAAATATTAAGGCCTTTAACGTCAGGATTTTCCTCACTACTTTCAAAGAGCAACTGCATACCTAAACAAATGCCCAAAAACGGCTTTTTGTCCGAAAGAACTGATTCTTTCAAAGGATTTGCAAGACTTTTTTTGTTAAGGGCCTGCATTGCAGATCCAAAAGATCCTACGCCTGGCAGAATTATGGAATCTGCTTTGCTAAAATCAGCCTTCCGGCTAATCAAAACAAAGCTGACATTAATCTTTTCCAAAGCATTTTTCACGCTTTGGATATTTCCAATTCCATAATCCATTATTCCAATCATAAAATCCCTTTTGTACTTGGCATTTCAATGACTTTATCTTCTGAAACTGCAATCCTTAATGCCCTTCCCAGGCATTTGAATATTGCTTCAGCAATATGGTGCCTATTTGTGCCATTCAGAACTTTAATCTGCAAAGTAATTTTTGCATTATTTGCAAAAGCTCGCATAAATTCCTCAATATTTTCAAGGTCAAAGTTTTCAATTGTGCAATCTTTAAAGTTAGGATAATTGTATTCTACTGAAAAATATGGCCTACCACTTATATCTACTGACACTAATACAAGTGCATCACCCATTGCTAAAATAAATGAACCATATCTTGCAATATTTTGCTTGTTAGCTATTGCTTTGTCGAATGCCTGGCCCAAAACAATTGCACAATCTTCAACAATGTGGTGCTGCAAATCTCCGCTCGCAGTTATTTCAATATCAAATGCAGCATTTTTTGCAAATGCTTCAAGCATATGCTGAAAAAATGGCTGATTTTCAACATTAATCTTGTAATTCCCTTTACCCTTAATATTTAAATTAACTGAAATCCCTGTTTCCTTTGTTTTCCTTTCAAGAGAAATCATTTTATCACCTCAAAAAGCTCCTTGAAATCTGAGATCTTTACAACTTTCCTAAAAATTTTCATTAAGTTTCTATTTTTTCTTAAGTAAAGAATAGGTTTAATGCCTGCTTTTTTCGCACAGGTAATATCTTCGGCTGAATCGCCGACATAATATGCTTTTTTTGCGTTAAAATCCTTCAAAAGCCCATTCAAGCCATAAGGATTTGGTTTGAGTTTCGGGAAGGTATCTTCTAAACAAATAATTTTTGAGAAATATCTGTCAAGGCCAAATTTTTTCATGATATACACAGTTTCTTTTCTTGGCCTTCCGGTAAGTATTGCAAGCCGATACTGTTTTGAGAGTTTGTCCAAAATTTTTTCTGAGATAAATGGTTTCTCATTTTGGATATAACCCTTAAAATTTCTCCCGAGGTAAAGTTTCTGGAAAACTGATTTTATTTTTTTAAACTGAATAAAAAATCCGGCATTTGAAAGCAATTTTTGCGTGAGAAACCAATCATTGTTGAAATTGCCTGTGTCTTTCAATTTTTGGATCTCAAAATCAGGGATTTTCTTTCCAGTGAAATAGCTAAAAGTATTTTTTATTGATTTTTTTTGGGATTTATTAATATCAAATAGGGTATTATCCAAATCAAAAACCAAAAGTGGGCTATTCAAAATAATATTGAGATCTTTCATCAAAAAGTTCATCTGTTTTTTTGTACCGATTGTTATCCTAAGGCAATTTTCAAGTAAGGGATTTGAAGAAACATCCCTAACAAGAATGTTTTTTTCAAGAAGCTTATTCTTAACAAAAGTTTTACTCAGGCCAAAATTAACAAGAATAAAGTTTGCACTACTTTTGTAATATTTTACCTTCCTTTTTTCAAGGAATTTTCCAAGTAACTTTTTATTTTTATTTATCTCTTTTGCATAACTCTTAACATAGCCCAAATCACCCAATGCAAGAAACGCAGATTTAACTGCAATTAAATTTACGCTATAGGGGGATTTCGCTTTATTTATCTGCTGGGCTATCTCTTTATTGGCAATCATATAACCGATCCTTAAACCAGCCAACCCAAACGCCTTTGAAAATGTCCTTAGGGTAATAATATTTGGAAATTTCTTTAACAGAGAAACTGCAGAAAGCCCCGAAAATTCAAAATAAGCTTCATCAACCAAAATTACTAAATTTTCCGATTTTTTTGCAATTTTTTTAATGTCAGATAAAAAAGTTAATGTGCCGGTTGGGCTATTTGGATTGCATATAACGACAATTTTAGTTTTATTGGTGATTTTTCTGAGAATTTCCTTGGTAGGAAAAGAGAGATCAGGATTGTAAAGAATTTTCTTAATTTTAGCGCCAGAGAATTGGGCATAATTGTAAAAAAGTTTATATGAAGGGGTAGGAATTATGACTTCTTTTCCTTTATTTACAAAACACCGCATCGCTAAATCAATACCTTCATCAGAACCATTTGTCAGGACAATATTCTCTGGTTTCGTTTTTGCATATTCTGCAATTTTTTCCTTCAAACCCAGATAATTTGGATAGGTATTCAAAACCGATGAATCTAAGTTAATGAGATTTCTAACCTTTTCGCTTGGGCCTAAGGTATTCTCATTAAAATCTAATTTCAGCATCTTTTCCCTGAAATTGAGAGGGGGAATATATGGTTCCATTCTCTCAATCTCCTCCTTAACCTTTATCATTTTTTTAACCTCTTTCTTAAACTTAATTTTTTGATTTTTGATATCTTAGAGGGGCTGCTTTTTTGTGCCCTTCTAAACCTTCAATTTCCGCTAATTTGGCAGAAATCTTTGCCAATTCAACCGAAGCTTTTTTTGAAACCTTCTGAAAGGCAATCTTTTTCACAAAATCCTCAGTGCTTAAACCAGCACGGTATTTTGCCGCTTGGTTAGTTGGCAAAACATGGTTTGTTCCAGAACAATAATCTCCAAATGTTTCGCAGGAATATTCATCAATGAAAAGTGAGCCGCAATTTTTTATTTTGGAGATAATTTTTCTGCTGCCGAATATTTCCAAGTGCTCTGGTGCAAAATTATTTGCCAAAGCAATTGCTTGATTTTGATTTTCAACAAGGATAATTGCACTGTTTTTTGCAATTGATTTTGATGCAATTCCTTTTGTTGAAAGTTCTTGCAACTGCTTTGAAAGTTCTGATTGAACCTGTTCAGCAAGCACACGATTTGTTGTCAGCAAGATTGCTGATGCATTTTCATCGTGCTCTGCTTGTGCAAGAAGATCTGCTGCAATAAAATCTGGCTTTCCTTTGTCTGCAATAATCATTATTTCAGTTGGTCCGGCAATGAAATCAATTCCAACAGAACCGTACACCAATTTCTTGGCTGTGCTTACGTAAATGTTGCCAGGGCCAACAATTTTGTCAACTTTTTGCAATGTTTGGGTACCAAAAGCTAAAGCAGCAATTGCTTGTGCTCCTCCAATACAATAAATTTCAGTTATTCCGCAAAGATATGCTGCTGCCAGAATTTCTTTTTTAAAAGAAGGTGGAACGCACATCACTATTCTTTTCACGCCGGCAATTTTTGCGGGAATTGAATTCATCAGAACCGAGCTTATTAAAGGATAGTTGCCAGCAGGCACATAAATGCCAACAGAATCTATTGGTTTTATTATTTCACCCAAAATCATGCCTTTGCTCAGCTTAATTTCCCAGGATTTTGGTTTTTGTTTTTTTGAAAATATTTCAATATTCTTCTTTGCTTTTTTCAAGGCAGAAATAAATGATTTATCTGCTGAAAAATATGCCTTTTTGATCTCTTTTTTTGAAATTCTCATATTTTTTGCAGTAAGTTTGAAATTATCAAACTTCTTTGAGTATTCAAAAATGGAAGAATTACCATTCTGCCTGACATTTAACAAGATTTCAGCAACTTTTGATTCAATATCTGCATTGCTCTGCTGCCTTGACAATATCAAGGATTCAAGAAATTGTTCTTGGTTTTTTGTTATTATCCTAATCATAGTTTTTGCCCCCACGAGGTGTCGAACATCTATTCATACATACCTTCAAACTGTCAAGATTATTCCATTATTAGTACTTATTCGACACCTCGTCCAATTAAAACAAAATCACTAAAAAAAATTGTTTCAGAAACATAAAGGCCTAAATCAAAAGCTGTTTTGCCGGTACAAACGACATCAATGCAGGCTTCTGCCAAACCCTGTTTTACTGCCTGCTCGGTTTCCCCATTAAAAAGCAGCATTTCTGGCATTGCAGAATATTTTTTCTGAAGAAATTGCATGGCTAATTGGCGATATTTTTTGTTTACTGCAAATTTTAAAACAGAAAAATCAGCCAATTTTTTATTTTTTGGCAAAAGTAATGAAAGCGTTGGCTTTCTGAATATAAAAGCGGAATCATCCCAAATCCCTTTTCTAATGATTTTAAGATTTGACTTATTATTGACTTTCAGCAGGTATTCAGAATAGAGGTCTTCGCCGGTAATGCCTAAAACTAGAAGATTTTTTGCGGAAAATTCTTCAACAAGTGCAGGAATATCTTCTCCCCTAAAGAGTAATAGGTCTATCTTATCTGAAATAATTGTAGTTCTAAGGTTCTCAACAATTTTTTTAAAGCCGGTATTTTTGGGCAAAAGGACCTTGATGAAGACAATCCCTGCCCATAGCTAGTTTATTTAAATAGTCTGAGATGAAGACACTCACTTGGGGTATTTTCACTCATTTGGATTCCCTTTGGTGGGAAAAAAGTGGGATTCATAAGATAATAGATGTGCCATAACTATTTTTAAACAGTGCTGTTGATCCGAAATTAAAGATTGGAAGAATTAGTTCATTTTTTCAAAGCTTACTTTTATTATATCCTTATCTTTCTTAAGATCTTTTTTAATCTTATTAAGGTCAGCGTTACTAAAATCGGCTACGACAATCCAAACAGCTTCTTTTTTTCTTTTCACACTTCTTGATTCAGTATAAATAAGATCGACATGATTATCTGCCAAGATTCTTGCAACTTTAGACAAAGAGCCGGAAACATCCTTAAGAGTAATCAAAAGCTTGCGGCCGGTTTTTTCTATAGGAAATAATAATAAGCGTTCATTTGTTTTATCCAACTCAAGGCAAAGATTTTCCCCTGTTTTTATGCCGAGAGATTCACGAAAAGATTTAGGCAGCATTATTCTGCCTTTTGAATCTATCTTCAGATTTGTACTATCCATTTTGCATCATTTAGCATTAACAGTTCTTTTAGGAATATAAATTATCTGGAAGTCCATTACATTTGTCCCTGTATGGCCTGTAATAATTTCATCACCTAAAATCTTGAAGAAATGATTGGAATCATTATTCTCTAAATAATCGTGATAATCCAAACCTAATTTTTGGGATCTTTGCATTGTTCTTGAATCAACTATGGCACCAGCAGCTTTACTAAAACCATCAATCCCATCAGAACCAAATGAAGCGATAACTGCAGACATATGGGCTATCTTTCCCACTGTCCCAAGCCCTAATTCCTGGTTTCTGCCACCCTTGCCATCACCTTTTACTGTAACCGTAGTTTCACCGCCTGAAAGCAGGATAAAATCCTTTTTATACCTCTTTGAGAGCTGGTCTGCTTCAACCAAAAGCTTTAATCCAACAACCCTTGCCTCTCCTTCAATTTGATTTGAATATATTTCACAGTCCATTCCCTGGTTAATAACCATTGCACGCATTGCTGCAAGAGAGGCATAATTATTCAGGATAATTATATTTGTAACTTTTTCAAATATCTTATCATGCTCTTTAGGTGTTTCAGGGATTTTACCTTTTGCGCCTCTCAATAATCGTCTTTTTACAGATGCAGGTGTTTTTCTCCACAACCAGAATTTCTTCAAGTATTCAATTGCTTTTCGATATTGGCTTGAATCTGGAGCGGTAGGGCCTGAAGCAATTACATCAATTTTATCACCAACAACATCAGATATTATTATGCTGACTAAATTAGCCGGATGGACAGCTTTAGCCAATAATCCGCCTTTAATCTGCGAGAGATGCTTTCTTATACAATTAATATATTGGATTCGCATGTCAGATTTCAAGAACAGGCGATTCATTGTAATCATATCCTGCAAGGAAATATCTTCAGCAGGCAAAATCATTAAGGTTGAGCCTCCCCCGGATATTAAACAAATTACAAGATCCTCTTTTTCCGCTTTTTTTGCAATTCTGATTATTTGCTTTGTACCTTCAAGCGAAATCTGGTTTGGGATGGGATGGCCTGCTTTAATTACTCGAATATTGCCAAAAGTAGCATCTCTAAATGAATTAATCCAGCCTTCCTTAATCCTATTGCCTAATAAATCATTAAGGGATTTTGCCATTTTCCATGTAGCTTTTCCAGCACCAATAACATAAACATGTTTGTATTTTGAGAGGTCAAAGGATTTGTCCACGATTTTAAGGATATTGCCATCAAATGAAACTTTTTCTTTCATCACTTTGTCTGTATCAATGCTTGCCATTGTTTCTTCAATTAAATCAAGCACAACCTTTCTTTCACGTATAAAATGGGGGGAATTTTCAAGAAGCATTTGATAATTTTTTATCTTGTGCATCTTCTTTCACCCAAAAGAGAAGAACCTAATCTTATGATTGTTGAGCCTTCCTCTATTGCTATTTGATAATCATTGCTTGTCCCTATGGAAAGGTCCTTTAAACAAAAATTTTTAAGATTCATAGGCTTTAACCTATTGAATTGTTCGTTCATCAATTTAAAACATTTTCTGTTCATTTCTGAACTCTGCAAAGCAGGCATACTCATTAGGCCCAATACGCGAATATGATCAAGTGGGCTTATTTTCCCACAAAAATCGGACAATTGTTTTAAATCTATGCCATATTTTGAACTTTCATTTGAAATATTAACCTCAATAAAAACACTTGAAACCTTTTCCAGCTTAGCACTTTCATCATTGATTTTTTCAGCCAAGGCTATTGAATCTAAGGATTCTATCACATCAATATAAGGAATTATTTGTTTTACTTTGTTTCTCTGCAAATGCCCGATAAAATGCCATTCAATCCTTCTGCCATTTATTTTATTTCCCAAAACGGAATATTTTTCTAAAAATTCTTTTGAATAATTTTCTCCAAATAAAGAAATGCCTAAATTTGCAGCAATTTTTATTTTTTCAGTGCTTTGGGATTTAGCTGCTGCCAAAATTTTGACGGAATCTTTAGCCCTGCCTGCTTTTTGGCAGGAATCAGAGATATTGGCTTTTATTGTTGCTATGTTTTTTTCCAAGATTTCTTGAAAATTTTCATTTTGCATGTAAGAATCAGATTAAATTTTTTGAAATTTAAGATATTTTGAAGCAGCCAATGCTGCCTTGCAGCCTTCTGCTGCAGAAACCACAAGCTGTTTTACTCTAATGTTTGTAACATCACCTGCGGCAAAAAGACCTTTTACTGAGGTCATATTATCCTTATCAGTAATGATCTCACCATATTCTGTTTTATCACAATCAACAAATTCAGAATTAGGGTCTTCCCCAATATTCACAAAGATAGCAGCAACATCAAGTTTTTTTTCTTTCCCTGACAACAAATCTTTATATTTCAAGCCAGAAATCATTTCTTTTCCATATACTTCAAGTACTTGTGCTTTAGTAATTATTTCAATATTCTCTTTTTTCAAAACCTCTTGTTTGGTTATTTCTTCCCCACTTATCTCTCCGCCAAATTCCAGCAAAAAGACTTTTTTGCAAAAAGCGCTTAAGAAAAGTGCATTTTCTATGCCAGCATAGCCTGCACCAATAACTGCCACATCCTGGTCTGCATAAAGCGGGCCGTCACAGATAGCACAATGATGCATTCCCTTTCCTTCAAATAAATCAGAATTCCTTGCCTTTAATTTTCTTGGCCTTTTTCCTGTAGCAATAATAACAGTTTTACCCTCATACAGCATTTCTTCGGTTTCAACAATAAAATAATTGCCTTTTTTTGCAATTTTTTTAACCTTTGAACCTTCTATTGCTTCAACAGGATATTCTTTCAGATGATCAGATAAAGCAATGCTCATTTCCACACCAGATATTTTTTTTATTCCTGGATAATTTTCAATGCTTTCTGTTTCAAGAAGCTGGCCGCCAAATTCCGTGGTTATCAATACTGTCTTAAGGCCTGCACGTGCAGCATATATTCCTGCTGAGCAGCCTGCGCCAGCCCCACCAACAATAATTAAATCAAACATAGTAACAAGATTAAGAAGAGCAAAACATTAATATTCTTTTCAGAGACTGATTCAAGATATTTATCTGCATTCAGCAAGAGCCTAATTTTTCTGGTTTGAATTTCTGAATTTTTCATCAGAAAAAAGTTAATTTTATGTACTTCAAGCCAAGCTTTATAAATAAGAAGGACATATTAAATATGTTCTCAAATTTTATTAAATAATTTATTCTTCCGACACATGGGAAGCGCAAAAACAAATATTCACAAACACAAAGGAAAGAATTCGGGGTGCCTGTATGAAGAGTAAATTCGATTTTATCCAGAAAAGAGAAGGCAGATTAGTGCCATTTGACAAGGAAAAGATAATCAATGCAGTATTTGCGGCAGCAAGGGCTGCTGGCGGCAGTGACAGGAAGCTGGCTGAAAAATTAGCTGACCAGGTTATTTCCTATTTAAACAGGAATATAAAACAAAAATACCCCACAGTAGAGCAGATACAGGATGCTGTTGAGCGCATTTTAATTGAAGAAGGGCATGCGAGAACTGCCAAAGCATATATCTCATACAGGCAAAAAAGATCTGAAGTAAGGTCTGAAAAGGCGCAGGTTTTGCAGAAAGAAAGGATTGATGAGGTCGACAAATCCTTTGATTTAAATGCATTAAAGGTATTGACTTCAAGATACTTAAGAAAGGATGAATCAGGGAAATTGACTGAATGCCCGAAAGAATTATTTACAAGGGTTTCAGTTCACACAGCCTTGCCTGATTTATTATATGATTCAGTTATTTTCAGCAAGGTTCCAAACCAGAAAAAAAATGGCCATGAAAAATTTGTAGCTGAGAAATATGATGGTAAGATTTTCATAGGAAAATATGCATTAAATAAACATCATCTTGAAGGTTTAAAGAGAACATATGACCGCATGGCTTCAAAAGGGCATATGAAAATCCCTTGGAAGAACTTTTTAGACATGCTTTCAAAAAGAAAGTTTGAAAAGTATGAGAAAGTAATTGATGATTTTTACAATATGATGGTTTCAAAGAAATTCTTGCCAAACACCCCGGCATTGGCTAATTTTGGCAACCCATTAGGGATGGGTTCTGCCTGCTTTGTTTTAGACATTGAGGATTCAATGGAAGAAATTATGGAAACCTTAAAGAAAACTGCGCTTGTGTTTAAAGCCGGCGGAGGCATGGGCTATAATTTCTCGAAATTGAGGCCAGAGGGCGACTTTGTTTCAAGCACACATGGCTTAGCTTCTGGGCCATTAAGCTTTATGCGCTTGTTTGACACAATGACTGAGGTAATAAAACAAGGAGGCATAAGAAGAGGGGCCAATATGGGAATCCTTAATAGCAATCATCCAGATATAGAACATTTTGTTAAAGCCAAGGAAGGGAATAAGGCATTAAGAAATTTCAATATTTCAGTTATGGTAATGGGTGATTTCTGGGAATGTTACAGGAAGAACAAACCCTATCCTTTATTGAATCCGAGAAGCGGAAAGGTTATGCGAACAATTGATGCGAAAAATCTTTTTGATATTATTGTGCACCAAGCATGGGAATCTGCAGAACCTGGCGTAATTTATTTTGATAATGTAAATAAATACAATCCGTTGCTGGAAGGATTGGGCCCTATTTATTCCACAAATCCTTGTGGCGAGGTCCTTCTTTATCCTAATGAATCATGTAATTTAGGAAGCATAAATATTTGGGCATTCTGCAAGGAAGACAAGAATGGAAAATTGCATTTTGATTGGGAAGGATTAAAGGGAACTATTTTGATGGCTTCTCATTTTTTGGATAATGTAATTGACATTAATAAATTCCCATTAAAGGATATTGAAGAAATGTCTTTGAATACAAGAAAGATAGGATTGGGCATAATGGGGGTTGCAGATGCAATGTTTGAAATGGAAATTCCCTATAGCAATCCAAAAGGAAGAAGCTTTATGGAAGAATTAATGGAGTATGTTAATTATTATTCAAAAGTACAATCAATTGAAATGGGAAAGAAGAGGGGAAAATTCCCATTTTACAATAAGAGTTTCTATTCAAAAGGCAAATTGCCGGTAAAAGGATTTGAAGAAAAGAAAAGCTGGCATTTTGACTGGAATAAATTAGCTAAAGAGATTAAGAAGCACGGATTAAGGAATAGTTTTACAACCGTGATAGCCCCAACAGGCAGTATTTCAATGATTGCTGGCTGCTCTTCTGGAATAGAGCCAATGTACAGTTTGGTATTTGAAAAAAATGTAAAGGTTGGAAGTTTCTATTATGTAAATAGGGTATTAGAAAAAAGATTAAGTTCTGAAGGCTTGTTTGATGATCTTCTTGTTGAAGATGTTGTAAAATGCAATGGAAGCGTACAAACAATAGGATACATTCCGCCAAGAATAAAGAATGTTTTTGTTACTTCACATGATATTGTTTCTGAAGATCATATAAGGGCTTTAGCTTCATTCCAAAAATGGACAGATTCAAGCATTTCAAAAACAATTAATTTTCCGGCAGATGTAAGTTTAGAGGAAATGGAAAAAGCATATGTATTGGCACATGATCTTGGATGCAAGGATGTTACAGTATACAGGGACAGTTCATTAAAAGAGCAGGTATTAATCACAAAGAAAAGGGAAAGGAAAGGGAGCTCATATGAATTAACAGCAGAATCAGCAAAACCGGATTCTGAATATGTTGTGGTTGGGCCTGCAAATGTTCCAGAAAATTGTGCGGCAGCAAATAATGAAAACGGGCATCATATGACAAATAATGCAAACATAAAAAAATGCCCTAATGATGGCGCTGTCTTAATAAAAAAGGAAGGCTGTACTGTCTGCCCGGTTTGCGGATATGGCCTTTGCTCGAATGATTAAAATAATTCAAAATAATTAGAATGATAAAACATAGTCAAAAATACGAGGCAAAAAGCAAATTTTACCTCTAAGAGGCATTTAAATGCTTTTTGCTGATTCAGTCTATTAGAAATATCAAAAACATATAAAAATATTTTTGGCAGGCAATGAATTCCTGCGATTATAACTTAAAAAATAAGGGAATTCTTTGGATTTAGATATTAGTAAAAAAATTTAACTATTAGTAAAAAAATTGGAGGTAATTATAATGGCTAAACCAGCATTTGGAGGATATAGTATTTGTTTCAAGGGTTGTACGGACTCAATGGAATCGGTATTTGGTTCAGGAAAGATTTCACCAAGTGAAATGACCAAGAAAATTTGGGTATATGTAAAGGGCAAGAAATTGTCAAGTAAATAAATTGATTAAAAAATATCTTTCAATTAAGTAATTATCTAAGTATGCGGCATTTTGCTGCATGCTAATTCTATTTTTTATTCTAAAAAAGCCGGAAAAGATTTTTATGGGACTGACTGATTTTTTAAAATTCGGAAAAAAAGATGAAAAAACAGAAGAGAAAAAATCTTCCGAATCAAAAGAAGCAGCAGAGCAAGAAACTGAAGAATCTGTAGAAGACTCAAAATATTCGGACAAAGCATGCGCATTTTGCGGGAGAGATCAGGTAGAAAAACAATGGGCAGGGCAGTACTGGCACAAGAAATGTTTTCGCATGGTCAAAAAAGGCGCAAAAAGAATGATATAACCACAAAAACTAACTTGCCAATATTTTAATACTCTTTTCAAGCTAATTTTAATAGATATGATACATTCTTTTGAAACAAGCGAAGGTAGAGAAGTAATTCCGCTGGATATTGATACATTGCATGCTTGGAGATATAAACCTCATCCGAATAAAACTGTGGGAGCGATAATGACTGCTAGAATTTTGCCTTTAAGAAATAATCCTGAAATAATGAAAAGGCCATACAAATATTTTTTCTTTGTTGAACAATTGCTTCAAAGATTAAGAGATCCAAGTCTACAGGAAGAATTAAGAAGAAATCTATTGGATAATGGAAAAAGTTCTGATTCGTAAATAAGTGCTACCAGGATAGCTAAAACTGCAGCTGAAGACTAATTACATTCTTAAGAATTCCCATTCGCACAACACAAAGAAAAATAAATTATTTCCCCAAAGGGAATTTGAAATAAGTTTTAGCAGTATTTGGCAATAAATATATTTTAAACCACTATCTGCCTGATTCTAATCATGTCAATAAAACCAATATGCAACAACTGCAAAAAAGAGCTTACTGCTTTTGGGGCAATTTTACTCAGCCCGCCAAATAAAAAAAGCATGGTAAAAAAATTTCACATATGCAAAAATTGCTATTTGAAATTAGAGAAAAAGATGGAATAATCTATTTTGAAAGCACTTTTTCCATAAGTTCAAATGCTTCTTTTAATACTGCAATATCCTGATTAGGGCATATCCGTATGAATGTGTCATAATTTCCAAAGCCGAGATTTGGGGCTACTGCAACGCCCTCATCAAGCAAGGAATAGGCAAAACTCTTGCTTTCCTTAATATTCTCGTGTGTTGCAAAAAGGTATATTCCGGCATCTGGTGAAACAAAATTAAAACCCATTTTTCTTAATTGATTGTCAGAAAAGGATACTCTGGTTTTCCATATTCTTTTATTTTCCTCTAGGATTTTGCCCTCATTTTCAAGACAAGCAATGCCCGCAATTTGGG
>PEXL01000046.1 GCA_002779065.1 Candidatus Diapherotrites archaeon CG08_land_8_20_14_0_20_34_12 | reverse complement strand
ATTAACACCAGTGCCAAAGCTTGCAATGAATCTTGGCAATAGTCCACCAGCTGGTTGTACTGGGCTTATGCCAGGGAGCATCAATAATTGCCATAAAAATGAAGATGATACATTTCCTGCAATAAATAATCCAATGCCCGAACCTATTCCGTATTTGCTTACTACTTCATCCAAATACATCAGAATAATTCCACCGAAGGCTACCTGCAATAAAACAGGCAAGAACATGCCGGTCATTGGTTTTAACATCCCGGAAATAATATAAATTGCCCCCTCAAAGAAACATAATACCACCGTTAAAATTTTCTGCAATGATTGGAATGCTACCCTTCCTTCCATTGTGCTTACATCTAATTTCAATATTTGTCCCCCAATTAATAACTGCAATACAATTGAGGAAAGTACAATTGGACCGATTCCTAATGTAATTATAGTGCCAACATCACTTGCAAGAAGTATCTGCAAACCAGCTAAATTCTGCGAAGCAGCTTCAGATAACCCAACCAAAGTTATTTTTCCCAATGCATAGAAGATTAATAAGACTCCAAGAGACCAGATCAGTTTATTCTTAAGGCTTGGCTCTATAGCAGGTTTTTTTACCTCAGGGATAAGCTTGAACAATGGCATTAATGCATCCAGTACCATATTTTATCTCCTTACTCTTCTATTTCTCCTTCAGCCTCAGTTATTTTGGCTCTTGCTTTTTCACTTAATTTTACATTTTTAACTAAGTATTTATGATTTAATTTCCCGGAACCAAGTAATTTTGCTATCCCCAATACTTTTCCATCAAGCACAAAATAATCTTCATCCTTGGTTACTAATTTTTTCTTTAATAAATTATCAAGCTTTTCTTCAATCCAGCTTAAATTCACCGCACTTCCTTTTTCCTTCATCTTTAATTTTGGCTCTTTAACCTCATTTCTATACATTAACTTTTTGTGTTTCCATGAACCGGCTCTTCCCCTGCCACCAGTACTTCCACCGCTTCTCCTGTTTTTTACATTTCCCCAGCCATGGCTTCTATTTCCTCTCAACTTATTCTTTTTCTTCCTTCTTCTTTCAACCATAATCATCACAAAAATTTTGAATACTAGGCCATTCTCAATATTAATGCATTTATTTTTTCTGCCCTGAATCCTAATGCTCCGCCTACCTTAAAATTTTTCTTAATTCCCTCTCTTTCATATCCTTTGCTTGGCGGATTTAACCTGAATACAGGTTTAACGCCCAATTTTGCAAGCACTTTTTTATCCTTATTTGCCTGCTCAGCCAATTCTTTGAATGAATTAATTTTATTCTTTTTCAAATATTCCAATGCCAATCTTTTATCCCCTATCAATCTTGATCTTTTTTCGAGTAAATATTCCAAAGTATCGAGAGAAATAATCCCCCAGGTAACATAATCCTGGACCTTTTTTATCATTCCTTTATTTTTTTCGGTTTCTTCAATTAATGATAAATGATTGCATCTTGTAAGGTTAAGCATTTTCATTGTGTCCCTGCTTTCTTGTTTTAATTGAACATTTCCTCTTACTCTTATCACTGCGTACATACAATCAACCCGTTATTTTTCTAATTTTTCAATATCTGATGAAACCTTAAATTTTGTTGTTTTTGATAAAGCATCTATTGCGGCTGTGACATAATTCAAAGAGGTTCTGCTATCCCCCTTTGTCTTGCCCCAGACATCTCTTATTCCTGCAAAAGTTAAAACATCCTTTATTTTATCTCCGACAACCAAACCTACTCCCTTAGGTGCAGGCATTAGTTTTACCTTTACTGATGAACATTCACCTTGTACTTTAAAAGGTATAGAATGATTAGTTCCACAAGTACATTCCCAGCTCCCACATCCGCTTTTCACTTTTACAAGGTTTAAGCGTGCTTTTCTAGAAGCTTTTCTTAATGCTGATAATCTTTCCTTATCTTTTCCCAATCCTAATCCAATATAACCATTTTTATTGCCAACAAGAACAGCAACCCTGAAAGCAAATTTCCTTCCAGCCCTTACCACCCTTGCTGTTTTTGCAGTATCAACTGTTTTCTCTTGCAATCCAGTTAATGAATCTACAATTTCTGGTTCCATAATCTTCATTTTGCCAGTAAATATTTCATCAAGGCTTTTGATTTTCCCTTCCATGACCATTTTTCCCAATTTTGTTTTTGGGACCCATGTTGAAGGAATTTCAGCATCAGCAGAAGATACTTCCACAGGTCTGCGCCTCTTTCCCCTTCTTATATTTTTTTCTTCAACCATTTTTACACCTTGTTTTCATCAATCTTTTTCTTTGTTGTGTTGAATGCATTGACCATATTTTTAGGATCAAAACCTTGCTTTAAATATGCCGAAAATTTCTTTTCGAATTTTTCTTTATCCAATGATTTGGCATAATCTTCAATTGTTTTTCCGCTGAGCATATTTTCTGTTGGCAATGCCTTAACATCAAAAGGAACAGCCAAGCCGGCATCAAGAATTCCTTTTACCATCGCAAACAACCTTGATTTGTGCTGCGGTGTTTGAATTCCAATATCCACAATTGCTTCTTTTAATCCTTTAGACAAAGCCTTTTTTCCAAGCAAATATCCTGTAAGATAACATGAGGGAATATTCTTTGTTCCAACGAATCCTAATTTGTTTAATTCTCTTGAAAATGCAGAAACAACTGTTTCATCCCCGTGCGTTGAATATTTTACCAACTGGGCATTTATGTATTTGTTTGATTTTCTTATGACTATCCTGTGCTTTTCAGATTTTAATAATGCTAATCTTTTCCTATAGTCAGTTTCCTTGTTTCTTCTTCTTTTCAATGGAATCTCATGTCTTACTTTGCTCATCTTATCACTCTATTATATTTTTTTACCTTTTACAAATGCATCAAGATAATTCTTTCCCCTGAAATAATTACCCGTTATTTTATTGTACAAATTTCTGTAACCTAATTTTTCAACATCCTTCGGGGTTTCCTTTTGTAATCTTTTTAATTCAACCCTTAATCTTCTTACCTTTCTTATCCAATTCTTTTTATGTTCGGTTCTTACATTCATTGTGCCCTTTCTTTTGCCGTATCCCCTTTTTCTGCCCTTTTTCCTTGCATGGGTAGCATCTCTAGCCCTTCCCCTGCTCTGTTCATTTGTTTTTCTCTTTGTAATTATTTTATCAGCAATTAATTGCCTTACATCATCCTTTGTTATCGCTTCTTTAAGCCTGCTTATCTGCGCTGCATCCACATACAATTTCCCTTTTCCACAAGTTAGGATTTTTGATGCATGTTCCTTTGCCCTATCTACGTTCATTTCTTCACCTTAATATCTATAATTTAAGATTCTTAGACCTAATTCATTTGCCTTTTTTACAATATCTATTCTTTTTCTTTTCCCAACTTTTCCAGCTACCCTAATTACATAAGGTTTTTTTTCATTTGAGATAGCCATTAATTCTTCAACATTAAATACCGTCTTTTCTGGATAACCTGATGGATGCAAATGCCTTATCCCTTTTGCGAATCTATACCCTATTTTAGGCCTATATCCATCATGCTGTTTCATTTCTATATCTATTCCTCTCGGGACTCTCCATCGCTGCCATTTCTTATTGCTAATTCTTCGGATTCTTCTTTTACCAAAGCGCCCCCGGAATAATACATGTTTTTTAGCCTTGATCTTTTTTTGGACTTTAAGTATCTCTTTTGAAATTTCTTTCTTTTTCTTTTCAGGTTTTGCTTTTGCAACCTTTGCCTTTGTCTGAACCTCTTTCTTCTCTGCTGCCTTTATTTCAGCTTTTTTTGCAACTTTAGGTCCAATCTTTTTCGCTGTATTTTTTGTTTGCATTTGCTTCACCTATTACTTGCCTGTTCCCACTTCTTTTTTATATAAATAAATGCCATCATGGAATACCCTCAAATCCTTATTTTTTACCCTTGATGCTAATTCCATATTTGCAACCGTTTGCCCAACATCCTCTTTATTGCTGCCGCTCACAGTGATATCCTTTCCTTTTATCTCAACAAGGGTATCCCCAATTATTTTTGCAATTCTCTGCTTCTTTCCCCCAATAAAATTATTTATTTCAATATTTTTGCCCTTTCTCTGTATATTCATCGGGAAGTGCGCGTATATTACCTTTAATCTGTAAATATATCCTTTCTGCAATCCTACAATCATATTTTTTACGTGTGCAATAATTGCATTGGCCACTGCAATAGTTTTTTTCCTTGAATCATTTGATGTTATTGTAATTTTATTTTCCCTTTTTTCAATTGCTATTCCCTCGGCCTTAAATATTTTTACGACTTTTTTATTTCCTTTCGTAAGTATTAGCTGGTTATTGCTAAGTTCAATGCTTATGTCAGAAGGAATTTCAATCTCTGCAACTTTTTTCTCTTTTTTCATTTTCTCATCCATTTTAGTAAACATAAGCCAGTAATCTTCCACCAAGGTGTTTCTTTAATACTTCCTTATGTGTGAAAACCCCTTGCGGTGTTGATACTATCATAATTCCAACACCCTTGCTTGGCAAGTATCTTTTCTCATATTTTTCAATTTCGCTATTCTTTACGGCAAATCTTGGCTTTATTGCCCTGCATTCATTTACTTTTCCGGCTAATTTAATGTGGTAAATGCCTTCTCTGCCATCCTCAATAGTGCCATACTCTTCAATATACCCATTACTTTTCATTACTTCAAGGATTCTACCAAGCAATTTTGAGGCAGGCTTACAATAGCATTCTTTCTTTACTGCCATTTCCGCATTTTTTATTGCTATGAGCGAATCTGCCAATGGGTCAATTTTACTCATTTTATTCACCTATTTTACTTATATCATCACTAACCAAATTTTCTAAAGCCAAGTTTTTCTGCTACTTCCTTGAAACAACGCCTGCAATACATCAAGTTATATTTTTTTATCAAGCCTTTGTTGTTTCCGCACATCCTACATTTTTCCTTATTCATAATTATCAGTTTACTCTATTTTTACTCCGAATTTTTCCTTAACAAACTGGATTCCTTCATCCTTTGTTATCCTGTGTTTTTTGCCAAGGGTTGCAGCTGTTTTCTTTCTTTTTGCTATCCTATATCCCGGTCTTTTTACTGTAATTAAAATGTCAAATCCTCTTGTCCCGATTTTTGGGTCATATCTTATTCCCGGCAATTCAATATGTTCTTTCAATCCAAAACCAAAATTGCCACAATTATCAAAGTTATCTGTTGAGAGATTATTTCCCTTTGCAATAAATGCGTTTTTCAGGAATTTTTCCGCATCAGCCTTTCTCAACGTTGTTTTTAATCCAATCTCTAATCCTGGCCTTAGCCCCCAAGTAGGTTGCCTTATTTTACATTTTGTGGCAACACATTTCTTGTTTGTCATCTGTTTAATTATTTCTCTGCCTCTTTTCAGTGCTTCTTCATCAGCACCAAAGCCCATATTTACTGTGACTTTATCGATGCTGATTTTTCTCATTGGATTATCCATCATTCACACCTTACTCAATAACAATAACATTGCTTGCTAATGTTTCAATATTTTTACCTTCACTTTCAATTGTAATTAATTTAGGTTTATTCTGGCTGGCTTCTTTAATGCTCTTTATTTTTCCTTGCTGGCCAGCGTGTGTTCCACCCATCACATAAACATTTTTCCCTTCTTCTAATGTGAATTCTTTCTGAACTTTATTATCATTTAAAGAAATCTTTAAACTGTCACCAGTATTTGCCTTTGTTTTAGATAAAACAAAGGTTTTGCCATCATTTGTTCCCAATACAAAGCGCCCGCCCTTTAACATAGTTTTACTTGTTATCTTGCAGATTTTTGCATTCGCTTCTTTCTTATCAATTTTTTTAACCATAAATCTTCCTTTACTGTCTAATTCTACCCTGAGCTTATCTTCCATTCCTTCAATTTCAACAACATCGAAAAGGCCAACAGGGAATTTTAAGTCAGTTCTTATTTTTCCGCTCAATTTTAATTTTCTATCAGTCAAAATTGCTTTTGCCTCTCTTTTATTACTTACAATTTTCATGACTTCTCTTAAAAGAGCTAGCAACGGAATTGAATCTACTTTAGCATTTGGCCCAGCTCTAGACTTTACTGCCCATTTGTATTTTTTTCTGTCAAAAAGTCTCTTCTTGCTTGAAGTAAGAGCTTTTTCCTTTCTGCTGTTACCTTTATTAGCCACTTTATTCACCTTTTGATTCTTTTTCCTTGCCTCTTTTCAGAGCAGCAATTCTTTTTTTATCTTCTAAAAATAATGTAAGAATAATCGCATTTGATGCTCTCAAAGGAATCTGTTTTTCAGTTCCGGAAGTTTTCTTTCTTGCAATTCCTTCAACATAGATTACCATTTTTTTGCAGTCTATCTTTGTTACTTTTCCTGATTTCCCTTTGAAATCCCCCCTGACTATCTTTACCTCATCGCCTTTTCTTATGTGGAATGACCTTTTTTTGTATTTTGTTCGTAATTCCTTGCTTAAATGTCCAACTATCTGCTTTCGTTTAGCATGCAAAGGTGCCTGATAAAATCTGGCTCTTTGCTTTCCTGGCTTGCTTGATATCATTCATTTCACCTAAATCATATAATAAACATTAAACTATTTGTGCTGCTAAACCTAATATTTTAGGGAATCTTTCCCCCACTTCTTTAGCAACATACCCCTTGATTTCTGTTGCTTTTGGCACTCCTTTATCATCAACCAATACAACAGCATTATCCTCGAATTTTACAGTAAGCCCATTTGCCCTTCTTAATCCCATGCGGCTTCTTATTATCACTGCTCTTTCAATTTTCTTTCTCATTTCTGGCTTACCTTTTTTTACGACAACATTGACTAAATCGCCAATGCCTGCTTTTGGGCTCATTCTTTTCCTAGTTCTATGCCCAAATACGCTGATAATATAAACCTCTTTTGCGCCTGAATTGTCTGCACAGGTACACATACTCAATCTTGTAAGGCCTCTTCCCTGCTTAATACTTAGCGCTTTCATTTCTCTCTCCCCACTATTTTGGTTATGACAAAGTTCTTTGTTTTGCTCAATTTCCTTGTCTCACCAATCTCAACAATATCCCCGACCTTTGCATTTATGCAAAGCGGATTATGAACATTTAATCTTGATCTCATTTTCTTATATCTTTCAAATTTCTTTACGTATTTTGCCAAGGATCTTGTAACAATAGCATTCTTCGGAACCTTTGCGCTGATTACAGTTACTCGAAATACATTCCCTCTTACGCTTACATTACCATGGTAAGGGCATTTCCTGTCTCCGCAGCCTTTTAAGTCTAGCTTTACTTCTTTCTTTTCTTCCTTATGTACTTTTTCTGTTTGTCCCTTTTTTTCAGCAATTTCCTTTTTCTTATGTGCATTTTCCATGATATTTCCTCCAGAATACTTTTATACGATCCTCTGGTTTTGATTTTAATAAAACACCTTCAATATCAATCTTTTCATTATTCGGCAATTCCAATTCCAAAATAACTTCTTTCTTTGGAATCGTTTTTAAGGAATCATTTGTTTCAAGAATTATTGTGTTTTCTGTTTCATCCACAATCCTTCCATTCAAACCTTCCTTTTTTTTATCACCGCTTTTTTTAATTCTCGCATTCAATCCTATAATCTCATGGGCTAAAATATTTTCTTTATCAATTTTATAATTATGAATCATCAATCATTGCCTCGTTGTAGCCTTCTTTTAATAAAAAACCCCTAATCTTCTTTTTATGTTCTCCCTGCAATTCAATGGCATTACCCTTTATTGTTCCCCCGCATGCCAAGAATTTCTTGAGTTTTGTATTTAATTCTTTCAATTCCTCCGCATTTCCCAATCCATAAACTTTAGTTACAACCTTTCCAAATCTTCTTCTGTCTAGTTTTACTTTTATTACTTCTGTTTCCTTTGCGATCTGCCCGCAGATACATAGTTCTTTAGGCTGCCCGCATTTCGTGCAAAATTCACTCATTTTACTTTTTAACCCCTGTTTTTTTCCTTACTATCTTTTTCTGTTTGCTTGCACTCTTTTTCTCTTTTTTCTGCTTCTTTGCTGAAACCTTTTCATACTTGTGCAATTTATGAACCTTGTGTTCTTTATGTGCCTGAGTTTTCTCTTTTACTTCTTTGTGCTCTTCTTTTACCGGTTCAATAATTTCTGCAATTTTACCAGCTAATTTTTTCTGGTTTAATATTGTAAGTATCCTGGCAATATCCTTTCTTGTATTCCTTATCTTTGTTGGTTTTTCTGGCCTAGTCCCTGATGCAATTACTGCCCTTTCCTTTGCCAATTCTATTTTAAGTATCCTTAATTTTGCTTCCAATTCCAGAGCATTCATTGTCCTTAATTCTGATGCCTTCATTTCCCTTCAACCCTTTCTTCTTTTTTTTCAACATTTTCTTTCTTGTGCTCTGCTTTCTCCTCTTTTGGTTCTTCTTTTACTTTTTCTTTATTTTCAATCTTTTTAGGCTCGTTTCTTTCATGCCTTGCAAATTTTTTTCTTTCAACTTGTACTTTCTTTTCATTTTTTTCAGTATGCTCAACTTTAGTTTCTCCAATCTTTTTCTCTTCCGTGTGTTCAATAGGTTCAACTTTAATTTCTTCAACCTTCTTCTCTTCCGGTTTTTCTACTTCAATTTTTTCTTCAGCTGCCGGCAAAGCTTGCGTTACTTCTTCAACTGCAGCCAAAGCGGGTTTTACTTCTATAACATTTTTTGCGGCTTCTGCCTTTGCTTTTGATTTGTCAAGTATTTCTTGGATGGAGATTTTATCTGGGAATATCGTTCCAGGCCTAATAATTCTTAACCTAATCCCAATTGCCCCGGCCTTTGTATATGCTGTGCCTTTTGCATAGTCAACTAATTCCGTTAAATGCCCAGCTTTTTTCATATAGCCTTTTGCGATTCTGTGCTTCATTTTTCTGCCGCCCTTTCCTGTGAGCTTTCCCTTTAATACCAATTCAATGCCCATGGCGCCTTTTCTTAAAGTATCTTCAGTTGTTCTAAATGCAACGCTTTTCCAGGCAAATCCTCTTTCAATTAAAGCAATTATTTTATTTAGTGTAGCTTTAGCATTTAATTCCGGAACTTTAATTTCATTTATTTCAATCTGGGGATTTTCTATTTTGAATTTTTCCCCGATGTTGTGCGTCAATTGTGCAATTGTTGTTCCACCCTTTCCAATAGCTAATCCAGGCCTTGTAACACTCACAATGATTCTTGTTACTAAAGGAGTCTTGTTTATTGCCATACCGCAGAATCCTGCTTTATTCAATTCTTTCTTTAAGTAATTTTCCAGGCTTATTTTCTTTATTCCTTCCTGGATGAAAAACTTTTCAATCATTGCTTCACCTTTTTGTTGTTAATTCCTGGAATTTCTTGTACGATTATTTCAATATGAGTTGATTTTCTTCTCCTTACTTTTCCGCCTATCTTCCCCTTTGCCTGCATGCTTCTTCTTCTAAAGCCATATGCTGCATGGCAATGCCTTATCACTAAAGAATCAACATCGAGGCCTTTTTCTTCAGCATTATTTTTAACATTATTAATTAAAGATAACCAAGTTTTTGCCAAGAATACAGGATAATGCCCTGCCATTAATCCCTTTCCTTTCCTATGCCCTACTTTCTTGTGATAAATCCTTAAAGGCAGGCAAGCTTCCATATTTACTATTCTATTAAGCAAGGCTTCTGCTTTACTTACTGGCCAACCTCTTATCAAATGGCACAATTCTACTGAGAATTTTGTGCTTACCGGGGCATTTTTTGCCATCGCCTTAGCAATTCTTTTTCCATCGATCTGAGCTTGATAATTTTCCTTTACCATAAATATTACCTTTACTTTCTTGTTGCAATAGCAGTACTTGATTTTGTTGCACCAATTCCTGCC
Source organism: Candidatus Diapherotrites archaeon CG08_land_8_20_14_0_20_34_12 (assembly GCA_002779065.1). GTDB lineage: Archaea > Iainarchaeota > Iainarchaeia > Iainarchaeales > 0-14-0-20-34-12 > 0-14-0-20-34-12. The sequence goes on along the minus strand of PEXL01000046.1, from coordinate 5,319 downwards.
TTACCATGCCTTACCCTTTGCCTTGTTAAAGCATATTCACCAAGATAATGCCCTATCATTTCCTCATTTATCAAAACAGGGAAAAATTCCTTCCCAGTATGAACTCCGAATTGTAAGCCAACCATGTTTGGCATAATTGTAAAATCCCTTAAATGTGTCCTTATGGCTTTAGGGATTTTTCCTAATGCAAGAATCTTTTTATTATTCTCAATTCTTTTTACTACTTTTTTATTAAATCCTTTCAGGATTGTTTTTCTCTGCCTTGATGGCATTAACTTTGCCACTTCTTCATTGCTCATTGATTGCAATTCCTGCAATGTTTTTCCTCTGTACGTAAATGTCTTAACCATAAAGATCACTTCTTTCTTCTCCCTGTTCTCTTAGAAGCTATTGCCCCTACCTTCCTGCCTGGTGGTGCATTTCTTGAAGTACTTTTACTTCTACCAGGATGATGCTGTGCTCCTCCGAATGGGTGGTCACAAGCATTCTTTGTTACACCTCTGCAGCTCCAATATTTTTTGGTTTTAGCCCTTGCAGCATGATATGCTGTTCCTGCTTTAACCAAAGGCTTTTCCCTTCTTCCACCTGCTGCTGAACAACCAATTGTTGCCCTGCAATTTAGTGGAATAAGCATTGTTTTTCCTGATGGCATTTTTATGGTTGCAAATTTTTCATCCTTTGAAACCAGTAAAGCATAACTTCCTGCTGCCTTTACTATCTTTCCGCCATCACCAGCTTCATGTTCTATATTAAAAACCGGGCATCCTTCTGGGAGGTATGCCAATGGCGCAATATTCCCAACAGTTACTTCATTTGTTGCCCCTGATAAAATATCATCCCCGATGAATAATCCTTCTGGGGCTATAACGTAATTAACAATTCCATTCTCAAACATAATCTTTGCTAAAATATTATTTCTTCCGCTCTCTTTAATCAAATCAACAACCTGACCTTTTAATATTGGGTTTTCAACCATTACTTTAAGTGGGTAATATGATGTAGCTTCACCCTTTCTTTGGTTTCTAAAAGTAGGGCTTCCTTTTCCTCTTCTCTGGCTGTATAGACTCTTACCCATTTCACATCACATTATATTATTCCTAATTTTACTGCAACATCATTTGCCTTGAATTTTTTATTTATCCTAACAAATGCTTTCTTTCTTCCTTTCATATCATTTACAACATTTATTGAATCAATTTTAATATCATACAAATCTTCTATTGCTTCTCTAATCTCTTTTTTTGTAGATTCTTTCTTCACAACAAATACAAGTTTATTTTCTTTTTCAATTACATTTACTGCCTTTTCTGTAATTAATGGATGCAAGACAATATCATAACTCTTTAAGTTTGTCAACCTTGTTTCAGCCATAAATATCACTCAATTTTGCAAATGCATCTTCGCTCCATAAAACCAAGCGCCCTGCATGGGCCCCGGGAGCAAGCAATTCTGCATTTAATGATTCTACTGTGCAAATATCAATTCCTTCCAAATTTCTAGCAGCTTTATACACTTTACTTTTCTTTCCTGTTACAATTAAAAGGCTTATTTTATGTTTGTATTTCTTTCCCCTTAATTTTCCTTTTCCCGCTCTTATATGTTTTTTGTCCTTTGCATTTTCAACATCTGAATAAACATTTAATTTTTTCAAAACTTCAACAACCTTTTTTGTTTTGTCCAGGTTTTCAAAATTATTTTCAATAACCAAAGGCAATTCCACTTTATCTGAAATCTTGTGCCTTGCTAAAATAAGTTCTTTCTTTACTGTTGAAGCAATTGCGCTTTTCACAGCTTTTCTCCGTTCTTTATCATTTATTCTTTCAATAAGTATTTTTTCTACTTGTGGAGGATGGGCTTTTGGCCCACCAACAGCTCTTGGCACACTTATAACACGCCCCTCAATTAAGTGCCTTCTATTTTTCATTCTTGGTAACCTAGCTCTTTCAATATTAATTGTCCTTTCCGGCGTTGGCATATCCCTACAACCTTCATACTCAACAGCATAATCCCTTCCAGCGTAAGGCTTTACCCCCTGTGGCTGTAAATTAGCTGTGTGGATTGCAATTACCGCTCTCCTAATTAATTTGTCATCATATTTTTCATTGAAAACATTTGGGACATTTACCTGTTTCAAGACCTTTCCATCAATAGTATAAACATTTATTTTATTCTGCAAGTAAATTCACCGCTTCAAAGTCGTATGTCATTTTTCTCAAAGGCCTTGTTGAAAATCTGATTGCAATAGGCCTTGTTGCCGCGCCGGCAACTGATCCTTGTATTAATAAGAATTTATTTTTTACCTTCCCATATCTCTTGAAACTGAATGTTTTCAATTCTTCCGGGTTTCCAATCATTAATATCCTTTTGTTAAATTCGGTTCTTGTATGGTAACCAACCTGCCCTGCCCTTGGAACAGTGAACATCACTGTTGCAGGATGCCATGGCCCGATTGAACCTATGCATCTGATGTATTTTGATTTTGGCCTGTGTTTTTTAACACCATATCTTTTTACCACACCGCCGAAACCTTTCCCCTTTGTAACTGCTTTGATATCCAAAAGATCCTTTGTTTTAAACACCTCATCTGCAGACATATCTTTTCCCAATTTTTCTTCTGCGAATTTTAATTGTTCTTCAATCGTTCCTTTAACGGTTAATTCAACTAAATCAGGTTTTTTCTTTGGCAAGCTTGTTAAATAAGGCTGGGTATGTGCAAGCAATCTTACTTCGCAAATTTCGTCAATTAATTTTTTGAAATCAACATCTTTCTTTTCTTCAACCTTCTTCTCGCCCTTTTTTTCTTCCTTGCCTTTTCCTTTCTTTTCTCCTTTTTTGTGTTTGTGAATATGTAATTTTCTTGCCAAGTTTTTATCTAAATTAGAGGCCCATTTCTCTGCTAAAGTTTCACGGCCGCCCTGTATTTTTCTATATGCCCTAATCCCAAATATTTTCAAATTAGGAACTTCAATTATTGTTGCAGGGATTACAACCTCTTGGCTTCCAGTAACCGCTCCTTTCCTTACATTAATCCCACCTATTTGCAGCATTCCTGCTTTGTACCCTAAAAAGTTTTTTACAGTAGAATCAGTCTTTCCTTTAAATTTGTGGAAATGAGCAACATGATGCTTTGCCCTTACCCGTGGGTAATATTGTAATGAACCAGCCCTTGGTTTGCTTTTTTTAGCCATTCAATTTTCACTCTTATTATTATTCTTTAATATATAGCGCAAATTTGAATATAAAAGCCAAATCAATCTCTTATCCTGTTACAAGCAAGACATGCATTGCATATCTTAGAAAGTACCACTCAAAAGAGATCTCCATTGTGGCATTTATACATCAGCGCATTTTTGAATAAGGTACGTTTAACCAGCGTATTGCAAATATTTAACAACAATATTTCTATTTGTTCTAAAAGTGCAATACACTGTTTGCTGATATACAGTGTACCTAATTAGATTATTCTAACTATGAAGCTTTTTAAACCTACCGTATTTTCTTTTTCTCTTTTGTGAAGATAACTTAATTTCCTAAATAATCAACAACTTTCCTAAGTAATTAAATAATTTCTTAAGTAAATAACAAATTATTTAAGGAAATAAATAGTATCCTAAAACTAATTAGTTTTCAATTATAATGTTATAAAAAAAGAAAAAAATAGAAAAAATATTGGGAATTTATCTTTCCCAATATACAAATGCGCCCATGATTAATAAAAGGGCAATTATTCCAGCTATTACTCCATTGCTTCCCAATAATGAAAATCCAGTTGTTGTTCCTGTATTTATATTTCCTGTATCGCCGCTAGCTGTTACAATATTAACATCTTGTGCTGTCTGGTTTTCATTTGCAGGATATTTCATCAATAACAAGGTTTTCTTTGCTTTGAATTCACAGTAGCTTGGAACATTGTAGATTACCCATGTTTTGTTCATATCGCTTGATAAATAAACAGTGAAATCCATGCTGGTTTTTGCCGGGATTGAATAACTGTCTGAGTACAATGTCAGGCCTGCCCCGCTTAATTTTACTGTTACTTTTTCATCTAAAGTATTATTTACAAATACCTTGAATGTGTTTGTTCCTTTTGATAATTCTAAGGTATTTGGAACAGTTAATTCAAAAGAATCACAATTATCAGTTAATGTTTCTTCCAAAGTAGGAACATCCTTTATTTCAACATTGAATTTCTTTGATCCAATATCATCATAGGCACAAGTCTGCCCGTTTAAAAAATGACCCCTAACTTTCACATAGGCATCAAATACTCCGCTTGGAGAACTGTTCAATGCTTCTACCTGCAATTTAATATTTTTATATTCGCTTGGATTAATTATTTTATCCCAGAGATAAGCGTATGTCATCAATCCGCTTACTTCATCATAGGCTTCAGCCTTTTCCAGATAGAATGGTTCTCCTGTTGCATTATGCACAACAAAAGTAACTGTGGTTGAGCTATCCTTTTCAAGATATACTTTTTGTGTATCCACTTGAATCAGGTTACAATTATTTTTTCCATCATACCCGTAATTTAATTCCGCATGGGAAAATACAGATAATAAAATAAAAAATACTCCCAACAGAATTACTGCCAAGCTTTTCTTTCCAAATTTTGTGATCATACAATACTACTGTCACAGCTTATTTAAATACCTTTCCCTTTGTCACATTAATGAGTTATATCCAATATTTTGATCAAATTACTTAGATTCTTCCTCAGAGGAAAATACCCCTGAATACTCTTCAAAAGTGACTATTTTTATGGTATTTTTGGCTGTATCCACAAAATAAGTAAGTATGTATTTTCCGGCGATATACACCATTCTTTGCCTTTCTAAGGGAGAGGGCAATTGCTTGAATTTGTAAGGATCCTTTATTATCTCCCTAAGCGTGCTTTCCACATTTTTTTGCAAATTTGAGTCTTCCCTGCTTGCCTCTTTTATCTTTTGGGCGCATTCTTCACTGTATTGAAGGTTATACATTTCAGCAACCTCTTATTTACAAATATCTTCCTTTCTTTTCAATCCTTTGTGCTTCCTTTATGAATTTCGGGTTTAAAGCTAGCTGTTCTATAGGGTGCCAATTATTCCTATTCATCCATTCCTCATCCTCATCACTGAACTTTTCCTTATCTATAAACTTCTGCAATATTTCTAATTTTCTTACTTTTCCAAGTTCTTCTGTCATTGCCTTTCTTGCAACCTCAGTCCATTTGATGTGAGGATACTTTCTTATGCCTTTTTCTAAATCTCCGCTTACTGACATAGTAATATTCATAGTTTCCCCTTTTTGCTTTTGTTAAAATTCACATATATATGT
>PEXL01000013.1 GCA_002779065.1 Candidatus Diapherotrites archaeon CG08_land_8_20_14_0_20_34_12 | reverse complement strand
TCACATTTATTTAATGGATAATCCCCATGGTTTTAATACCCTGTTTAATGTTTTTTTGCCTTCAAGATAAGACAACAATAATCCATAATTCGTTACAGGCCTTTTTACATTCATCAAATCATTGATCCTTGCATTCACTTTTTGTGAATCAACCATGCAGCCGCCGCAATGAACAATTAATTTGTATTTCTTTAATTCATGCTCAGAAGGGAACTCCCTTCCAAAATTAAATTCAAAATTCAGGTTCTTAATTCTCAGTTTTTGTTTTAATCTATTAGGTATCTGTACTGTTCCGATATCATTGCATTTTCTATCATGGTTGCATGCCTCAGCTACGAGAATTGAATCATTTTCCTTAAGTGAATCCATTGTTTTAGTGCCTTCTATAAGTTTTTGCAGATTGCCATTGCTCTGATAATTAATCATAATAATTGAAAAGGTTGTTACTGGAATATTTTTTGGGGTCCATTTTGCCACAATATCAATTGCCTGCGAATCAGTTATTATCAGCTGGGCATTTTTGTGAGCATTTAATTTTTTCAGGAAGTCAAGATATTTCTTTTTTTCAGTACTGCTGATCGCCTTTATCTTGCTTCTTGCTTTTGTCAAATCCATCCTGAACCCTGCAAACGGAACAAATCTTCTTAACAGATAATCAAGAACTGCATTTTGCGGCCTTAAGAGCCTGCCCTCAGGCGTTTCCTCGTCAACAGGAATGTTCATCACAACAAAATTATTTTGTTTTAAGAATGGTAATAGATCTGTTTTTTTATCAATTTTTACAAAATTATTTTTTATGAATTCAATAAGACATTTGCCTGCTTCTTTTGCTTTTGCATCAAGAACAATAAAATGCAGATTTGCAGTGTGGTAAAGCTTTTCATTGCATTTTTTTGCATATTCATCAGCACTTGATTTCATTTTTCTAGAAAATATATTGTAGATTATAAAAATTTGTTTTCCATATGTTCTTGCCAAGGAGGTTATCTCATTTTCAGCCGAAAAATCATTTGTTTTAAGTAATTCTATAGGATCTATGGCAAGCAGGATAAGGTCAGATTCCTTTAATGCCTGAATTGCCTTTGCCTTTTTCTTTTCCCCAAGCTTAGTAAATTCATCTAATCCTGCTGTATCAAATATCTTTACTGGCCCAAAATCATGTATCTCTAATATTGCCTGTTTTATGTCTGTTGTTGTGCCTGGCGTAGGATCAACAATTGAGGTTTGCTGTGCAGTAAGAAGATTCATAACAGTGCTTTTTCCGACATTCATTTTTCCAAAAATTCCGATATTTATTCTATCTGCCAAAATATCCGATCTCATTTTTTTGCACCTTTTGAAATAAAATGAATCGGATCGCCTAATTCAAACAAAGCAACTTCCTTTCCAACACTATTTACCCTTTTGATAAGGCAATCCATGCAATCAATTGCATCCCCATCAATGCATGGTTTATTATCATAAAGCAGATAATTTGCCCGATATTTTTTTGGGGTGATAATGGGCATCAATATATTGGCACCATATTGCAATCCTAATTCCCGGCCAAACGGATTCAATGCCTGCAATGCGGTTGTGCTTGCGATATTAATGTCTTTTAGAAAAATCCTGCTTGCTGCAATCATATTTAATGATAATTGAAATACCTCATTTTTTTTCTGGACCCATTCTATCATATTAGTCCTGCCAAGCGGAGTTTCATTATGAATAATATATGGCCCCATGCCTAGCATATCAATATCTTTTTCTTTGAAATATAAAATGTCTAGTACAAGATCCTCAATCTTTTGTTCAGGCAACCCAATCATTATTCCAGATCCTACCTGATAACCGATTTCTTTCAAATAATCCAAGCATTTGTCCCTTTTTCTGAATGAATGATTGTTTGGATGTATTTTTTTATATAGTTTAGGACTGCTTGTTTCAATCCTGAGCAAATAGCGGTTAGTTCCGGCATTAAATAATTCTTCATAAACCTTTTTTTTCTGTTCCCCGATTGAAAGTACTATTGCTAAGCCTTTTCCTTTTTTATCCTGTTTTGCTGATTTTTGTTTTATTTCTTCAACCGCTTTAATCACGTAATCAATAAAATCTTTGTTTGTGCATTCACCGCTTTGCAATACGACAGAACCATACCCTGATTTAAATGCCCACATTGCTTGCTTAATTATTTCATCTTTCGGCATTAAATATCTTGAAACATTTTTGTTTGATTTCCTTATGCCGCAATAATAGCAATCCTTCTCACAAACATTGGAGAATTCTATTACTCCACGAAAATAAACCTTCTTGCCAAACAGTTTTTCGGTTATTTCTGTAGACTGTTTTCTAATGTTATTTATTTCCTGCCCGGATTTTGCAGAAATAATGGATTTAAGATAATCAAAATCATTTTGTTTGATTTTAGAATTATGCGCAAGTTTTTGCATATTTATCTCAGGATATCAAACATCTATAAATATATGCCTTCAATTGCTGTAAATATTTGCTAATCGTCGATTTAACAGTGCAATGCGCTATTGGAATAATATTTAAACCAGATAATGCTTCTTAATTTATGGAACTTAGGGAAAATCCGCAGCTTTTTGAGAGAAAGGATCGGGCACCATTAAAAAGAAAATTCTTGCTTGCATCAGGTGCTAGATTAGCTGTAGATATTATTACAAGGCAGATTGGGCAGCCAAGGCAAAATGGTTCAATCGCTTTAGATTATGATGCTGCATCCAGAGAATTAGGGCAATTACTTGATTTGAAACCAGAAAGTGTTGTAAGGCAACTTAAGGTTATTTTTCCACAAGAAAGAATTGATGCTGGTAAAAAACCAGCCGAGCTTGCTGAAACATTTTTAGAAAAAAATCCTTCTTGGTTCAGGCAGGAAAGAATTCAAAAAGCAGTAGCTGCAGTTAAAGCAGGAACTACTTTCACAAAAGCAGCAGCAGATGCAGGCATTACACAAAGGACATTATCAAGATATTTCACACCAGGGGAGAGAATAAGTTTAACTGCAAGCAGGAGATTTTCTGGTAAAATAGCTAAAGACAGATATACTCACATATATAGTGTAGCTCACATAGAACAAGTTGCAGATGCGCTTAAGAAGCATAATGGGGACAGGAAAAAAGTTGTAGCTGAGCTTTCAAGTGTAATTAAAAGGAGAAGGCTTACTGATCTGATTAGGAATATTTTTCCGCATTATCGAGTAGCTTCTTTAGGAATTGACGGATGCGTAGATAATTACAAAGTATGGTTGGCAATGAATCCTGATGTTAGAACAACAGATAAAGTACAGCAAGAAAAAAGAAAAAGAAGGCTTCAGGAAGATCCAGAATATAGGGCAAGATATGTTGCAAAAAAGCAATCAGAACATAAAAGATGGCTTGCAACTAAAAAAATACTGCAAGTTATGGCTTTGTTGGTTGAAAAAGATGAAGAAATTAAGGATAAGCCTTTGTTCATGAAAGTTGCAACAGAAATATTGCGTGGAAAAGATGCGATCAATATTGCTGTGAGAAATAAAATTGATCAAATAGCAATAATTGGTGTAAGAAGAAGAATGTTATCATATTTATCAGCAAGAAGATTTAGAACTATTGAAGGGGGGCAGGAATTTTTGCAAACATATTTAGGGACAACAAAATTTTGGGACACATTCAGGCCTGAATGGGTTTCAGCCAGATTAAGAAATGTTGTCACTCGTCAGGGAGAAAATAGCGGCCTTGAATCGAATGTTCATAGTGAAAGAGTAAGAAAAGCATTGCTTTTAGCAATGTCCGAAACTAGGCAATTGCCTCAAGGAAAATTTATAAAAGATACTGTAAGGTCTAAGGTTCCTGCAGCATTAGCTAGAACCCGAAGAAGAATTTAATATGGAATGATGTTTATGGAATTGAGAGAAAAACCTATTGAATTGAAATCTTCCAGGGTTCTGGATTCTGATTTGCTAGAAGCAGCTCTTGTAAAAATAACTACAAGATTAGCGGCTTTAAAACCAGGGGAAAGCTTAAGAAAATTAAATTATAGGGCAATAGGGGGAGAATTGCATGCAGAACAAGGGATTAATCCAGATACTGCTAAATTTGTTTTAAGCCATGTTTTTCCACAAAGAGAAATTGCACAAGGGAAAACCCCAGATTCTTTATTAAAATCATTCCTTAAGGTGCATCCAAGTTATCTTATCCCAACAAAATTAAGGAAGGCTTCTGAGCTGCTTACTGCAAACCCAAACATGCCGACAATTGAAGTAGCAAGACGAGTTGGATTATCTGAAGCTACAATTCGGAATCGCTTGAAGGAATTGGGAATAAGATTTACTGAAGAAGAGCGGTTTAGAAGATCTGCTGAGGCAAGAGGAATTACTGGAGAAAGAAAAAACTTTTATTGGTACTATTCAAGGGATACAGTTGAAAAAGTGGCAGAAGCACTGCAAAGAAATCAAAATCAAGAAACAAAAGCAATTAATTTTGAAAAAGCAGTGCTTGAATTATCACAAACAATGCCTGAAGTAAGGGCTAGACGTGTAATTGAAAGTGTTTTCACAAAACAGTTGCTTGAAAAAAGGGGAATTCAGGGCTGTTTGGATACCTATCTTAAATGGCATGCTAATCATCCCAGAAAATTAACAAATCTTAGTAAAGAAAGGCAGGAGATGCAACCAGAGTATAATAAAAGAAGAAGAGAAATGAAAAAAAGGAAACATACAGAATCTATTTCATTACATTTGCTGGCACAAAAAGTACATGTTGATTCTTCAATAAATGATAAACAGAAATTTATGCGAGTTGCAACTCAGATCGTTAAAGGGAGAACTGCTTTTGATATAGCAAAACAATTGGAAATAGGGGAATTAGCAGTTATTGGGATTAGGAGAAGAGTTTTAGATTATGCATTTGAAAATTTTAACTACAAAAAAACTTTATTGTTTGAAACATTGAAAGATACTGCTTTTTGGAATACTTTTGTTGCTGAATGGAGCTCTCCACAGTTTAGGGATTATGTAACTAGGGAAGGACCTAGTTCTGGTTTAAGAAGTACTGAATATATTAGAGTTGTTGAAGAAGCATTTAATGAAGCTATGCATGAGAAAAAACCGCTTGCTGAACCTGTTAAAAAAGTGGTATTAGGAGTAGGGAAAAGAAAGGGTCAGATATTGGCCTTACCTTTAAAAAGAAAACCAAGAAGTCTCAGGGTTGCTTAATCTAAGGATAAGTTCTTGTAATAGTCCTAGGAATTGGCACAACATCCCTGATTGTTTGCGCTTTGCATAACCAAGAAGTGAATCTTTCCAAACCCATTCCAAAACCGGCATGCGGCACGCTTCCGTATTTTCTCAAATCAATATACCACTGATATGGCTCTAAAGGTAATTTATCTTTTTTTATTCTTTCAATTAGTTCTTCAGTATTCCAGCATCTTTCCCCAGAGCCAATAATTTCACCATAACCTTCTGGCGCAAGAATATCATTGCATAAAACATGCATAGGATCCTTTGGATCTGCTCTGTGATAAAATGGTTTTAATGATGTAGGATAATGTGTCAGGATTATTGGCCTGTCCAAATCCTTGGTAAATTCCCTTTCCTCTTTTTCCCCTAAATCAAAGCCTGATTTAACATAAGAAAATTTCTTTGAAATCTCTTTTACTGCTTCTTCATAAGTCATGCGATGAAATTTTTTATTTATGCTTGGTTCCAATGTTTTAGGATCCCTTCCTAATCTAACTAATTCTTTTTCTCTGTCAGTTACAACCTTTTCAACCATATATTTCAGCATGCGTTCTTCCAAATCAATTATATCTTCCAAACCTGCCCAGGGCATTTCAGCCTCTGCATGCCAGAATTCAGTTAAATGCCTTGGCGTTCTTGATTTTTCTGCACGGAAACTAGGGGCAATAGTATAACAATTGCCTAAAGAATACATCATTACTTCCAAGTAAAATTGGGAACTTTGTGTAAGGTAAACAGTTTTGTCAAAATAAGGGACTTTGAATAAAGTAGAACCGCCCTCAACAGAACCTGAAACAAACATCGGCCCTGATGTTTCAGTAAAATTATTTTCCTTCATAAATTCACGGAATGCTTCAAAAACAGTTGCCCTTACTTTTAATGCATTGCTGATTTTTGAACTGCGAATCCATAAATGCCTGACATCAAGCAAAAATTCCTCGCTTAAATCCCTGCCAATAGGAAATGTATCAGCTAATCCCACAATTTTCAAATCTTCAATATCCAATTCAAAGCCATTCGGAGCTCTTTCATCCTTTCTTAATGAGCCCTTTAATTCAATGCTTGATTCTATGGTTGCTTTTTCAACAACATCAACAAGTTTTTTGTCTGCTTTATCTTTATCAAGGACGCATTGTAATTCATCGGTTTCATCCCTCAAAAGGATAAACATTTTGTTTTTTAATTCCCTTTTTCTTTTTACCCAGCCCCTTGTGTAAAAAGAGCCTTTGCCTTTTTCAAAAATTCCGGCAATTTTTGTAAGTTCCATAAAAATACCTGAGTAGTTTACTCTAATATAATAGAATTGATTTAAATTACTTGATCATGATTACCTTATCATTATTCTTTAATTGCTTGCCCACATAGTTTCCCCAAATATTATCCTTTTTATTATTCCAAACCTTACTTAAAGCTTTTTCTGATAATAATTCAAAATGCTCTTTTTCTTCTTTCATATAAAATCTTAATTCATTTAAAGAGCATTAATTATAAAAAACAATCAATCAGCTAAAAAAGGCCTTCCCATCTTTTCCCACTCCTCCCGCATTATGATGTCTTTTGCTGATTTGATTAAATCAGTGCACATTATCCCGCCCAAATGGTCGATTTCATGCTGCAATAACTCCGATAATGCATCCTTTGCAACTATTTTCTGCTTTTTGCCATTTTCATCAAAGAATTCCACTTCAATTTCCCTATCCCTTAAAACCTTGCAGAAAATCGCTGCTTTTAAACTAAAGCAGCTGTCCCAAACCTTGATTTTTTTCTTGCTTTTGTTTATAATTAGGGGATTAATAATTATCCCAGAAAATTCATCAGTAATAATGTAAATCATTCTTTTTAGCATGCCAATCTGCGGTGCAGCAACACCTCTGCCCATGCCTTCCCGTTTCCTGAAATCAAGCAGAGTGTCTTTCAAATCAGTAATTAATTCTTTATCTATTTGTCGCAAAGAAACCTTTTTGCTTTTTTCCCGCAAAATTTTGTTGCCTAACAACAATATTTTTTTAATGGACATTTCTTCACCTTTAAATAATAAAGAAATAAAGTTGAAAAGGATTAAAGAACTATTTCCTCGCCAGGAACCCTTGGAAATAAGGAAATATCCCTAATGTGTTTTCTTCCTGTTAAAAATCGTACCAAGCGTTCAACACCAAAGCCTCCGCCGGCAGTAGGCTTCAGTAAACCTCTTTTTGATATTTCAATATATGATTTATATTTTTCCAAGTCTGTTTTTCTTTCACCCATTTTTCTAATAATTGTTGCATAATCAGTTTCTCTCTCCCCGCCTGAAAGTGCTTCTCCAAAACCTTCAGGATATACCAAATCATAGTTAACATGCCTTTTTGTTACAGGATCCTCGCGATCATAGAATTCACGGTAATGGTCCATAACCCAAAACAAATCCTTTTCTTTTTTGGATAATTCCAAATCAAAAGATGAGCCATATTCTACTTTTAATTCCATTGCTGATTCATAAATCTTAAATGGTTTTTTTGGAACCTTAATTTTTCTTTCTAATGAAGCTAATTCTTCTTTACATTTTTTTTTTACAAATTTGAAAATGTAAGAGTATAATCCTTCAGTAAATCCCATGAAATCCTTGTATTTTGCGTCTCTCAATTCAATATCAACCTGGCTAAATTCAAGCAAATGCCTTCCTGTTTCACCTAAATGTTCTTTTTCAAGGCGGATGTTTGGTGAAATAATATAAATTCCTTTTAAATCGCCGCGCATCATTGACATTTGTTTGTGCAATATCATGCTTTTTGTCAATTCTAATTTCTGCCCTGCGTAAGTTATTGATGAATCATATACGCTATGGCTTAATGGATCTGTTACAGAAGAAAGCATGACAGGCATTAATTGCAATATTTCATGTTTCCACATATAATCATGGATTGCTTTCAATGCAGATGTCTGAACCATTAGAACATCCTTCATTTCCTTGCTTAATATATGCTGAATAACTTTTTCCATGCTTTCACCATTCATATATTTCTTTTATAATAAATAATATCAAATCGCATATATAAAGATAATTCCAAAAATATGGTAAATTTTACAAAAAATAGCTATATTTAAATAATTTTTGGAACATATGTTCCATTATATTGAAATTATATGGGTGTTATAGATGGATGAAAAAGACCGCTTGATTTTGGATGTTTTGAAGGAGAACTCTTCTCTTTCCCACAGGGAAATTGCCAAGAAAACACATATTCCGCTAACGACAGTGCATAACAGAATCAAAAAAATGCAGAAAGAAAAGCTGATTAAGAAATATACTATTCAATTAGATTCTGAAAAATTAGGTTTGGGTTTAGCTGCATATATTATGGTTACAGTAAATCAGCATATTGCAGGAAAAAAGATCTCCCAGCAGGAAATTGCGAAGCTTATTAAAAAATTCAGCTGTGTTGAATCTGCAGATATTGTAACAGGCCAGACAGATTTGCTTGTAAAAGTAAGATGTGCAAACATAAAGGATTTGGATAATTTCATCACAAAAGATTTGAGAAGCATTGAGGGAATAGATAAAACAATTTCAATGATTGTGCTTGAAGAAATTTGAATCTTTGAATTGAAAATAAATTAGAAATATTACGGCCTTAACCTTTCAGTATCCCTTGGCAGCAAAATAGCTTCTCGAATGTTGTCTAATTTCAGCATGCATTCAATAATACGATCAAGCCCCAAGCCACAGCCACCATGTGCCGGGCATCCATACTTGAAAATATTTGCATAATCTTCCATCTTGTCCAAATCAAGGCCTTTTTCCTTTGCCTGCTTTTTCAGGATTTCGTATCTGTGTTCCCTTTGTGCGCCTGTTGCAATCTCTGTGCCATTCCAGATTAAATCAAAGCTTTTTGTTCCTTTAGAATCATTCTCCGGCTTCATGTGGTAAAATGGCCTGATGCTCCAAGGGTAATTGCATACAAAAACAAAATCAGAATCATATTTTTCTTTTACAATCTTTCCTAACGCTTTCTCACCTTCTGAATCCAAATCACCAAATTCTGAAAGTTTCAATCCTTCTTTTTTCAATAAAGCTTCGGCTTCCTTCATTGTAATCCTTGGGATTTCTTTTGGTTCTGTTAATTTGATGCCAAGAAGCTCAAGTTCTTTTAAACATTCTTCATTTACTCTTTTGACTAAATATTTCATCAATTCGTTAACAGTACCCATAATATCTTTTTCAGATTCAATAAAGCCTTGTTCAAAATCCAATCCGGTGAATTCTGTCACATGCCTTGTTGTGTGGCTTTTTTCTGCTCGAAATACCGAACCCAATTCATAAACTTTTTCAAAGCCTGCTGCTACCATCATTTGTTTATAGATTTGCGGGCTTTGCGCTAAGTATGCTTTTTTGTCAAAATATTTTACCTCAAACAATTCTGCCCCGCTTTCCACGCCGGCAGAGGTAATCTTTGGCGTATTAATGTTGGTAAATCCTGCCTGGTCAAAATATTCACAGCAGAATTTGTAAACTTTAGAGCGAATTTTAAAAATTGCCCTTCTTTTTTCATCCCTTAAATCCAAAAATCTGTAATCCAGGCGGACTGAAAGGTCGGAAATAATTTTTCCAGACATATCTATCGGGGTTGGGGTGCCTGCAAGAGAAATTATTTCAAGTTTTTCAGGGATTAATTCCACGCCCAAGCGCGCTTGTTTGGATTCTTTTACTAATCCCTCGGCCAAAATTACTGATTCTTTTGTAATTGTATCTACTTTGCCAAAAATCTCTTCAGAAACAGCTTTTTTTGGAACAGTAATCTGGCAAGTCCCTTCCTTATCTCGCAAAATAATGAATTTCAATCCACCAAAGGTCCTAGTTTCTTCAACCCAGCCGGAAACAATTGTTTTTTTGCCTGTGTGTTCTGGCAAATTTCTCGAATAAGTTCTTTGCATATTATGTAATACAGGAGTATAGTTTAAATATCTAGCCAATACTTCAAAAGGAAGGCTTTTTTTAAGGGGTTAAATATTATAAAATAAGGTGATTTTAAGTGTTTGAAGGTGATGAAACAAAAAAGATGCTTTACCCTTTGCTGTCGAGCATTGTTCTGGCATTAGCATTGTATTTTTCAATTTGGATTGTGAATTATGCAAATGTAAGCTTTAATATTAACTCAACATATTTAAGCGGTTATTCCTGGTTCATGAATTCTTATTTGTGGATATTCTTTGCATTCAGCTTTATTGTCGGATACTGGAATTATTTCTACAAGAAGACCCCAGAAAAATTAGAAATATTAAAGCCAGCATTTTATTCATTTGAAGTACTGTTTGGTGCTTGGTTGGTTGTTGAAATCTTCAGCGGATTAATGCTTTTCTATGGCCAAAATGCTGCTTTAGACTTCTTCAAGAAATTTTATTATGAACAATTTTGGCTTTTAGTTGTCTTTGTTTTGGCTGTTTATTACAGCAGAATGTTCTTAATGAAAGATGACAAAAAAGCAGAAGAAAAGAAATAATGCTTTTTGCGTTATTTCTCTACTTTTCTTTTTTTAAGAAAATTTCTCAATTTTTTTATTTTCTTTTTTATTTTCCACTTCGGGCAAATTCGCATTTCTTTTTCAAAAAGCATTTTCCGCAAGAAGGCTCTTTTTTGCAGTAAAGTTTGGCATGCTGCACAAGCAGGGCATGGAATTCATTGTAAATCCTTGCATTTGGCTTCAGGTTTTCATGGAAAAATTTTTGTAAATCATCATATGAATCAAAATCCAAATCATGCGCTTTGCCATAAATTCTCCCCATAATCCTTTTTGCATATGCATCAACCACAAAAATCGGCTTGTTTGCAGCATACAAAATAATAGAATCTGCAGTTTCTTTCCCTATGCCATGCATAGCCAAAAGTTCTTCCCTTATTTCAGAAATTGGCTTGCCAAACATTTTTTCCAGATCAAAGGAATAATTTTCTGCCAGATGTTTGCAGAAAAATTTCAGTGCTTTTGACTTTTGGTTATAATATCCACTTGGCTTAATTAATTCTGCAATTTTTGATTCTTCAGCAGATTGCATTTTTTCTGCCGAAAGCAGTTTTGCTTTTTTCAGGTTTTTTATTGCAAGTCCGACATTTTTCCAGGCAGTATTCTGCGTTAAAATTGCCCCAATGCAAACCTCAAATTTGGAATTAGCAGGCCACCAATATTGTGAGCCATAATTTTCATAAAGTTCTTGGAATAATTCTTTCAAATACATATTTTATTCTTCTATTTAGTATTTTTATATCCTATCATTCATTTTTTAGTATGCCGAAAAGAATAACTCGTGGAGATTGGACTACTTCATTGGATAAAATAACCACAGTGCTAAAACAAAAAGTGCATGAACTGTGCGTAGTAAAAGCAATGAAGGATAAGCAATCACAGCAGTATGTTGGCCAAAAATTTTATAACCCAATAGTCGCATTGGATGGTGTACAGAATCAAATGACTGGAGAAATGGCGAATTGGGTTGGCGGAGAAAAAACAAGGTTATTCAATGTTGCTGAAGAAGTAACATCAGCGGAAAACCAGGATAAACAGAAAGATTTCATATATCAGTTGACTAAGCTGTTTGGAATGCAGGCACAGAAAGAGAAAGAAGAAGCAACCAAATTAAAAGAACAAACAGAAAAATTAACCCAGTCAATTGAAAGTTTGAAAGCAATAATGGAACAGGTTGACGACCAGAAATTAAAGGATACATTAAACGCGCAGATAGTAGAATTAGAAGCAAGAAAAAACGAATTGCAGCAGACAGTTTCAAATAAAGAAGCTAATATGTACGGCTTCTTTACCGCATTAGCTAATATATTTGGAGGAGGGCAATAATTTGCCCTTTTCTTTTTTATTTTTTTATGGGGCATTAATTTATAATTATTAAGTACTCTATTTATTTTATGCCATCAAGATTAACGAATTCAAGAAGGATAAGGCATTCAATAACTGGGCTATTCTTGAGGAAACGAACTAGGTTAAGGA
This sequence comes from Candidatus Diapherotrites archaeon CG08_land_8_20_14_0_20_34_12, assembly GCA_002779065.1. Taxonomy (GTDB): domain Archaea; phylum Iainarchaeota; class Iainarchaeia; order Iainarchaeales; family 0-14-0-20-34-12; genus 0-14-0-20-34-12. The sequence goes on along the minus strand of PEXL01000013.1, from coordinate 14,913 downwards.
ATAAAAGATATGGTACTTTAAACTTAAGAAAATCCAGAAAACTTAAACCTTTAACTGAAAAAGAAATTCGCCTAAGCATGGTTAAATTTTATAAACGGCTAAAACCCTTGGTGCAGCAATGGAGAATGCAGCCTGAAGGTGAAAGAAAAACTGCAATTATGCTAAGATTGCAAAAAGAAATAGCAGAAAGGCAAAGAATGTCACAAAAAAGGATTGCAACAACATTCCCTTTATTTGAAAGAAGTATTTTAGATACAGTGTTTACTTTATTTGACACCAAATGTACTGCTGCGGATCGTAAAAAAGTTACTGCTCGCTTAGTAGATATGGTAAAATCTAAAGGAAAAATTACTGATGATGCAATAGCAAAAGCAGAAACATTAACTTTGATTAATAATCTCACTACAAAAACAGACCAAATTGAACGGTTAGGTGGAAAACAAGCATCCTGGTTTGTAAGAACATTCCCTAATGCATTTGCCGGCAATGAAAATATTTTCGTTACAGGAATAACTGGTTATTTATCTTTATGTGCTATTGACTTTATGTAGTTAATAGAATAAACATAATAATTAATATTATCCTAATTTATTATATGCCTCAACGAAATCCTCGAGCAAGAACTCAAAGAAGCGTAAGAGTTAGAAGACCTTCTGTGGCTTTAAAAAGAAGGACTGCAAGATTTTTTGGCAGGAGAATTGACATAAGTGCCAAAAGGATTGCCAAGGAAATGGAAGTTTTTTACCTTAGCATTAAGCCACTTGCAGAAGCATGGCATAAAGAAGCAGAACCTGGAAGAAAAGAGGAACTAAAAAATCAGGTAAGAGGTGCAATAAAAGCCAGAAGAACTATTTCACAAAGAAGCATTGAATCAGCATTGCCTATTTTTGAAAGAAGAATCGCACAAGCAGCATATAAATTATCTGGAAACATGACACAGGAAAATTTTGCTGAAGTCACTAGGCAAATTCTTGGTTTAGTTAAAAAAAGATTTTCAATAACTGATGGAAGAGAATTGAAACAAAGAGCAATCGATGTAATTACTAAAATAATGGCACATACAAAAGCTATTGAAGGAAGATCTTCTGAGGGGGTTAAAGCATTTTTTAGAAAACATCCTGCAGAAATGGAATTCTTTATGATATCGATAGATGCATTTTCCGGAGTGGAAAACCTATACCACACAAATATAACCTCATATTTAGAAGCCATTAAGGGCGAATTAACAGGATAATTATTCATCAAAAATAGTTTCATGTTTTATATTACATCTATTTTTATTACTAATTTATTGGAATATTACTATGTTTAATTGCTTAACAAAAGAACAGATTTTAAGGTTAGAAAACCAGCAATATAGGATTGTTGGAAATCATTCTGCGGTAAAGATTTGCCATTGGAATAAAACAGCCCTTTGCGGGCAGGAATACTGCTACAAGAATGATTTTTATGGAATACCGAGCAATAAATGCCTGCAGATGACGCCTTCTTTAACCTGCAACCAAAGATGTGTTCATTGCTGGCGTGATACGAGTGTATTTTCAAAGAAATTTGATTTTAAATTAAACAACCCAAAAGAAATTATTGAAGGATGCATTGCCGGAAGAACAGAATTGTTATCAGGATTTAAAGGAAATCCGCTTGTTGATGAAAAATTATTTTATGATTCTTTGAAACCGACGCATGCTGCAATTTCTCTCACAGGTGAACCTACTCTTTATCCGAAATTGCCTGAATTGATAAATGAATTTTACAAGCAGAAATTCAAAACAATTTTTCTTGTTACAAATGCCACAAACCCTGCAATGCTCAAAAAGATTATGAAATTGAAAAAGATGCCAACAAATGTTTATTTTTCATTGGAAGCTGCAAATGATAAACAGCATCGCTTGCTGAATAAGCCTGTGGGTAAAAGTTACTGGAAGAAATTTAATGAAAGCCTTGAATTAATGAAAAAAATGAAAAAAACAAACACAGTAATCAGATTTACAGCAATGAAAAACATGAATATGGATAATCCTTTGGAATATTTGCCGATTATTGAAAAAGCAAAACCAAAATTCTTGGAGATTAAATCATATATGCATGTTGGCTATTCAAGAAAAAGGTTGCAGGAAGAAAATATGCCTGAATTTGATGAAATAAAAAAATTCGCTGAAAAGATTGAAGAAAATTCTTCTTACAAATTTTCAAAAGAAAGGATTGACAGCAGAATTGTGCTATTGAAAAGGAAATAATTTCAGAGTAAGCAGCCTCTCATTATTATTTAAATCATACTGCCATTCAACTTACTTAATAACTATACTAACTATTAAAATAAACTATTTTGAGAGTGAGGAGATGGGGGTAGTAGATTCTAAAACAAGCAAAGAACGCATTTATTCTGTTGAAGAAATAAAAAAAGCATCGAATGAAATGCGTGCTTATATTTTACTGGCAACTCATTGCGCCGGTTCAGGCCATCCTGGCGGATCATTATCCTCAGTTGAATTAATTGCTTCAGCTTTTTTAAATAAATTAAAGCACGATCCAAAAAATCCTGCTTGGCAGGGAAGAGACCGATTTTTCCTATCAAAAGCACATATTGTCCCAGCATTATATGCTGCTCTTGTTTACACAAGTTATTATTCTTTGGGTGAAATGGTTACATTAAGGCAGTTATGGGGCCCCTTTCAAGGGCATAGTGACAGGAATAAATGCAAAGGTATTGAATTATCAGCAGGTTCTCTGGGTCAAGGATTGGGTGCAGCAATAGGGTCTGCCCTGGCTGCAAAAATCAATAATGAAAAACACCGGGTATTTTGTTTAATGGGGGATGGTGAACAGCAGGAAGGTTCTGTTTGGGAAGCTGCAATGTCTGCTTATCATTTTAAATTGGACAATTTAATTGCAATTGTTGACAGAAACAGATTGCAGATAGACGGCTGCACTGAAGATGTAATGTGTTTAGATTCCATGGCTGAAAAATACAAGGGATTTGGTTGGAATGTTCTTGAGATTGATGGCCATGATATTGAAGAAATTTTGGATGCTTATGATTTGGCAGAAAGAAACAAAGGAAGGCCAACTGTCATAATTGCACACACAACAAAAGGAAAAGGCATTTCCTTTATGGAGAATAAAGCGGAATGGCATGGAAAAGCGCCAAATAAAGATCAGCTGATCCAATCATTGAAAGAATTAAATTCAAATATTGATTATGAAAAATACATAAAAATAGCAAAACAGAGTTTTGAGAAAATTGATGCAAAGGTAAAGGAGGATACGCCAAAATTTTCCAAAGATTATTGGTGGAATTCATCAGATAAAATGAAGGTGCAAATGGAACCAACAAGATTTGGTTTTGGCAAAGCATTAAATGAGATTGGTGATGATAAGCGCATTGTTACATTGCATGCAGATATCTCAGATTCAATAAAAATAACTGATTTTGAAAAAGGCCATCCTGAACGCTTAAACAGGGTATTTTCAATAGGGATTGCTGAACAAAATATGATGTCAGTGGCAGCAGGATTGGCAAAAGAAGGAAAAATCCCAATTGCTGGCACATACGGGGTGTTTGCTTCAGGCAGGCCTTGGGACCAAATAAGGACAACTATTTGTTATAATAATTTAAATGTGAAAATTGGCGGGGCACATGGTGGCATTTCAGTTGGGCCTGATGGGGCAACACATCAATCATTAGAAGAGATTCCTTTAATGTATTATTTGCCAAATATGCATCTCTTTGTGCCTGCTGATTCAATTGAAACGTACAAAATAACTAAAAAATCAATTTTGGATATTAATGGCCCATGTTATTTGAGATTTGGAAGAGAGGCAATGCCTATTGTCACCAAGCCTGATACTTATTGTGCTATTGGGGACGCTAATGTAATAAGATATAGGAAAGAATCTGCAAATTTTATTGATGCTTTTGAAATCAAGCAAGCGTCAAAACACAAGAATGAAAATGAAAAATTGGCAATTATTGCATGCGGAACAATGGTTGCTGAATCCATGCGTGCTGCTTATATTTTAAAAGAGGAATTTGGAATTGAAACCCGTGTGATTAATATTCATTCAGTAAAACCAATTGACCGCAAAGCAATTGTTTCAGCGATGAAAGAAACCTCGCACATTTTAACTGTTGAAGAACATCAAGTTGGCGGTTTTGGCAATATTATTGCAGGCATAATTGCTGAAGAGAAAAAGCCAGAAGACAAATTCAAGATGAAAATGCTGGGAATCAAGGACAGGTTTGGTGAATCAGGAGAGCCCTGGCAATTAATGAGGTATTTTGGATTGTCTGCCGAACATATTGCAAAAGCAGCATCAGAATTCCTAAAAACCTAAATCTATAAGTTATTTTAATTCTTCTTGAGATAATTAATCATATATGCTAAAAAGGCCTTTTCATATTCTGAGAAAATTAAGGAGAGTTTTGCGCGGGAGATTGCCACCAAAACCAGCAAAAGCAGCTGCCTTACCAAGAAGAACAAGTAATTCACCTACTTTTTACAAAGATGATGTGCCAAAAGAAAACTTTTCATTCACAAAAGAAAAGGGTTGGGTGTATGTTGACAGGCAAGAATGCATTAATCCTATGAAAAGAATCTATTATGGTGCTAATCATTTGATTTTAAGGGATAGAAATGGGGCTGCAAGATTTACTTTAGCATATGGGGTATTGCCCTCAGGGCAACTTTTAGTAACTTCAGTTCAAAGAGAAAGGACAAAGGCAGGATATGCCATTGGCTTTTATAGTGGAAAAAAGGAGACAAAAGCAAGCAAAAGATTTCGAGAAGAACTTGGAGGAATGCATCCTGATGACTTTTTGTTTAGTGAATTTTTGCGGATGCATGCTGCAGAAATTTCTCCGGAACGCCCGGTATTATTATCCTATGAGATATCCGCAGGTGACAAAAGAAATGAAGTCCGTGGAAATTATGCTTCTTTAATTGATAAATTTTTCAAACGTGCCCCAAAGAAGGATCCAAAAAGGGGCAGGGTTTACGAATTGAGTTTTGACAGGGAAAGGGTAAGAAAAATTTTTGGATTGCATTAATATTTGAATCTAGGTAAACCCTAATCATGCCAACTCTCCAGCAAAATATTTTAGCATCAAAGGATTTTTAATCTGTAAGAACAACTTGTGAGTTTATTCTTAAGGTGATTTATTTGGATAATGGTAAAGCGATGCAATTGCTGGATTTGCACATTAAAAGGCAGAACCTGAAAAAACATATTTTTGCGGTTGCAGCAATTATGAAATCATTAGGAAAATGCTTGGGTAAAAATGAGACTGATTTTTATTTGGCAGGATTGTTGCATGATTTGGATTTTGAGGAAACTGAAGGCAATCCAAAAGAACACGGCTTGAAAGCAGCGGAAATGTTGCGCGGGAAAATTTCTGAAGAAATTGAATATGCAATAAAAGCACATAATTCCGAAAATACTGAATTTGAACCAAAATCTGAAATGGATTTTGCCTTGATCGCAAGCGATGCTGTTTCCGGATTAATAATCTCATGCGCCTTGGTGCAGCCAACCAAGAAACTGGCAGATGTAACTGTTGAATCTGTATCGAAAAAAATAAAGCAGAAGGATTTTGCAAGAAATTGTTCAAGGGAAAGAATTTTGTTCTATGAAAAACTTGGCCTAAAACAGGAAGAATTTTTTGATATTTCCCTAAATGCACTGAAAGGGATAAGCAATGATTTGGGATTATAATCCCAAATCAAAAATATTGTTTTTTCTATTTTCTGTTTTTCTCAATGAAATTCCTCAGCCCATCCATGCCTTTTTTCAGGTTCTCCATAGAAGTTGCATATGAGAAACGCATGTGCTGCCCGTCTTCAGGATTCCTGAAACCGAAATGAATGTCAACAACTGTTGCAATGTTTGCCTCATCAAGCAGCCTTTTCCTGAATTCTTCTGAATCCCTTGCCCCAACAAGCTTGCAGGCTTCGGTAATATTTGGGAACGCATAGAAAGCACCGCCCGGCATTTTGCATGAAACCCCTGGAATTTTATTTAATTCACCTACTATGAAATCCCTTCGTTCTTTGTAACTTTTTACCATACTCTCTGCCTCATCCTGCGGCCCATTCAATGCTTCAATAGCAGCATATTGTGAAATGTGGTTCGGGCAAGCTTCCAGATTTCTTACCATTCTTCCGAGCTTTTCATATAAGAGTGTATTAACAGCCCAGCCCAATCTCCAGCCGGTCATTGCATATGTTTTTGAAACACCATCCATAAATATTACCTTCTTATGCATTTCTGGAATGGAAAATATGCTGTAAAAATCATTGCCATAAATTATTCTGCCGTATGCCTCATCTGTCAAAACATAAAAATCATGCGCTAATGCTAAATCAGCGATCTTCTTCATGTCTTTTTTTGGGATAATGCTACCGCATGGATTGTGCGGCGTATTAAGCACAAGCAATTTTGTATTTTTGGTAATATTTGCCTCTAATTCTTTCACATCAAATGAAAAATTATTCTTTTCAAGAAGCTTTACAAATACAGGGTTAGCACCAGCCATCCTTGTCTGCGAAGCATATATTGGGTAGCCGGGATTTGGGATAATTACCTCATGGCCTTTTCCTGCATCAGTAGCAGCAAGTATTGAATAGGTAATAAATTGCCTTATGCCGTTTGCTATTACAACATGGTCAGGGTTGACATCGACACCATGGGTTCTCTTCAGGGTTTTTGCAACCGCTTGCTTCAATGGAATGATTCCTGCGGACGCAGTATAATTTGTTTTGCCTTCCTTTATTGCTTTTATGGCTGCTTGTTTTATATTTTCAGGCGTATCAAAATTAGGCATCCCGATGCAAAAATTAATAATAGGAATCCCTTTTGCAATCCTGTTTTGCGCCTCCTGCAGCACAACAAATGATTCCTCTGTGCCTAACTGTTGAGTTCTTTCAGATATTCCCGGCATAACATTTCCCCAATAAAAATTGCCAATTATAATTGGCATTTATAAAAATTTATCTATTAGAAGCACTTAATGTTTAAATAGTTTTTGATTATAGCTGATGACTTTAATAATTGAACATTTATTGCTCATCTGCTATATGTAACCCTAAAAAACATAAGTTTTTTGGGTCCATGAAAGCTTTGCTTTCATAGGAAGGACTATATTTTGTTCAAATATTTATGTCCTTTACTATAGCACAGATAATTTAGGCAATAAAAAGATGCTTAATTTGCATATTTCTGTTTTTCAGTGTTTTATTAACCTCTTTGAGGCCCATTCTGCAAATTTTCTTGTTGCTATGCCTCTGTGCGAAAAGGTATTTTTTTCTTCCCGCGAAATTGCAGAAAGTGTTGCTTTATGCCCTTTTGGCATGAAGATTTTTTCATATGGCAAAACATCCTTATCAGCATCATGCACATGTTCAGCCATTTTACCCTGCAATTTTCCTGAGAAAGTTTTCATTCTGAAGCCGTCATAATATGAAACACAGGTTTTGAAATAAGCGCTTCTTTTTTCCCCTTCAAGCAATTTCAAAAGGCCCTTAAAACCCAAGGAAAGATACATCCTTTTAGGATAAATTCCGGGAAAATTTTTAAATGCATCAAAGTAAACGCCAGTATCCTCAACAATTAAAGGTTTTTTTAACATTTGAAATGCCTTTCTTGCCTTATCCTCTGCAGATTCTTCCAATGTTTCAAAATCAGATTCATTCACCTGCACATCTGCCCTTTCCAGTTCAATTCTGTAAGGTTTGAGAATTTTTGACATTTCCTCAAACTTGTGCTTGTTGCTTGATGCTAATATTATTTTCATGCTTATGGTAGAATAAAGCAAAATATTAATAAAACAAAGAGCTAATTAGTACGGGGATTTGATGAGAAAGGAAAAGATATTGTTCGGATTGATGCTATTAACACTCTTAATCCTGTTTATGTCTGGATGCCTGCAAAATAAACCAAGCCAAAATGATTTTTTACCCAAAGAAGAAATTATCAGCCAAAGCCAGACTGATTCATTACCCGCAGAAACATTGTCTAAAGAGGAGATTGCTACACAGAATTGCAAAACATTATGTAAAGATGCTTTAAAAATAAAATGGGATTTAAGTGCCGGGCCTTGCTTAAGTGAAGCTACTTTATCTTGGGATATGCAAGATTGGGTTTGTGATGTTGCACATAATCCGAGAATTGCAGCAGATGATTTAAAAGAAAATCAATGTTATGAATATGGCGTTTCAGCAAATCATTTTGTTGAACTGGATACAGAATGCAAATTTATAAAAGCAATTTAATTTTTGAGGAAATAAAATGGGGATTGAAAAGGCTGAATTTTACAAATTAAATGCAAGGGAATCTTTGCAGAAATTGAATTCAACAGAAAATGGCCTAAGCGATGGAGAAGCAAAGAAAAGATTGCTTGAATTTGGGGAGAATCGCATACAGGAAAAGAAAAAAAAGACAGCTCTGCAGATTTTTCTGGACCAATTCAAAAGCGTGCTTATATTAATTCTGCTTGTGGCAACAGTTGTTTCAGTATTTCTTGGGGAAATCCTTGACGCTGCAGTTATTTTTGCAATTGTGATTTTAAATGCCTTGCTTGGGTTTTATCAGGAAAGAAAAGCAGAGAAAATCCTTGAAGCATTGAAAAAGCTGGCAGCACTAAACGCCAAAGTCCTGAGAAATAATGAGGCAAAAATAATAAAATCCGAGGAAATTGTTCCTGGAGATATTTTACTTTTTGCGGCAGGGGATAAAATACAGGCAGACTGCCGCCTGATTGAATCAATAAATCTTAAGATTGATGAATCTTCATTAACCGGGGAATCCGTGCCTGTTGAAAAATTTGATTCTGAGATAAAAAATACTGCAATAATAAGCGAAAGGCACAATATGCTGTATGCTGCAACAACTGTTGTTTATGGGCATTGTAAAGCACTTGTGACCGCAACAGGCATGAATACTGAATTCGGAAATATTGCAGCAAGCATTCAGGGCGAAGAGGAAAAAACCCCATTACAAAAAAAGATTGATAAATTAGGCACCCAGTTAGGTGTATTATTCCTTGGTTTGTGTGTAATAATTTTCATTGTTGGGCTTTCAATAGGGATGAACCCTATTGAAATATTCCTTATTTCAGTTGCTTTGGCCGTAGCAGCAGTGCCTGAAGGCCTTCTTGCTTCTATCACAACAGCTTTATCCTTAGGGGTATACAGAATGGCCCAAAAGAAAGCAGTGATAAGGAAATTAACTGCTGTAGAAACATTAGGGTCAACAACAGTCATCTGCACAGATAAAACAGGGACATTGACAGTAAATGCAATGACTGTAAGGAAGATCTATGTAAATAATAAAGTAATTGATGTTTCCGGTGAAGGGCATTCCACAGAAGGAAAATTCTCAATTGGCGGGAAAGAAATAAAACCAGATAAAGATTTAGAATTGCTTTTGAATATTGGGATGGAATGCAATGATGCTACTTTACACATAGGGGACCCTACAGAAATTGCACTGATTGTGAGCGCGAAAAAAGCCAGGCTTGATTTTGAAAAAAAACAAAAAAGGCTTGATGAAATTGAATTCACTTCTGAAAGAAAAATGATGTCGGTTTTTTCAGACAGAATTTATTCCAAAGGGGCGGTTGAAGAATTGCTGAAAAAATGCTCACAAATTTATGAAAACGGCAAAATAAGAAAATTGGTCCAGAAGGATGTTGAAGAAATAAATAATGTTACTGCTGGTTTTGCTTCACAGGGGTTAAGGGTTTTAGGGTTTGCATACAAAGATGCAAAAAAACTTGAAGAATCTGATTTAACATTTGCAGGGTTGCAGGCAATGATTGACCCGCCAAGAAAAGAAGCCAAGGAAGCGATAAAAAAATGCCATTCTGCTGGGATAAAAGTTGTGATGATTACCGGCGACCATAAACAAACTGCTTTGGCAATTGCGCAGGAATTAGGTTTGATAAAAGATTCAAAAAGTATTGCTGTCACAGGCCTTGAATTAGACCAGATGAATGATAAAGAATTGAATGATATTGTAGAAAATGTCTGCGTTTATGCAAGGGTTTCGCCATTGCATAAAGTAAGAATTACTGAGGTTTTGAAGAATAACGGGCATGTAGTAGCAATGACTGGCGATGGGATTAATGATGCAATAGCCTTAAAGAAAGCAGATATCGGGGTGGCAATGGGCATTACCGGAACTGATGTTGCAAAGGAAGCCAGCGATATTGTCCTCACTGATGATAATTTCGCAACAATAGTAAATGCGGTAGAAGAAGGCCGGGGCATTTATGATAATATTAAGAAAGTAATAGCTTTCCTTTTGAGCGGGAATATCGCTGAAGTATTGATAATATTTATTTCAATGCTTTTAGGACTGCCTATGCCGCTTATAGCAATACAAATACTCTGGATTAATCTAGTTACTGATGGTTTGCCTGCTTTGGCATTATCTGTTGATCCTATTGATAAAGAAATAATGTCAAGAAAGCCCAGGCCAAGAGATGAAAGTATATGGCATGGCATTTGGAAAGGGATTATGAGCTATGGGTTAATTGCAACAGCCTGTGTTTTAGCATTATTCAGCCTGGGATTAAATGAGTCATTAATTAAGGCGCAGACAATAGCATTTACTTCTTTAATTATATTTGAAAAGTTCCAATCATTTTCCTGGCGCTCGCTGGATAGGCCTGTGCTAGGTGAGTTATTCAGAAATAAATGGCTTATCTATGTAACCTTACTGACATTGAGCCTGCAGATGATTATCCTTTACACACCGCTAAATCAAGTATTCAAGGTAACACCGCTAAATATATTTGATTGGCTGATGATAATTAGCACAGCTTTAACGGTTTTTATAATAAGGGAATTGCTCAAAGGGAAGAAAAAACAGTGAAAATAATCCAAAAAAATCAGCTCATAGGTTGATTTATGGTTTCTTATACCATTTTTCATAATCTTTATGTTTGCCAATAAAATAAATTCTTTTTTCAAGCAATTGTTCTTCTACTTTAAATGCAATCCTATATTGCCCTATCTCTTCAACAAAGAATTCAGTTCCAAATTTTAGGTGCCTAGCAGATGCCTTCGTCTCCATCTGCACCACTTTCTTCAAAATCTGTAGCTGAATTGATCTATCGAATCGTTTAAGTTGTTCCTTTGCTTCAAATTCAAATAGAATTGAATAGCTCATTTAAGGTCTTTTCTTTTGATCTTTAATTCCTTAAGAGCATCATCAAATTTAACTAACCTTCTTTTCCCGGAAGCAACTTCAGAGTTTATTTTCTGCATCTTTCTTGCAGCCAGCTCACTTTCCAAATCTTTTATGTTTGCAAATACCCCATACTCTTTTCCAAGCTCTAAAATGCCTGCCCTGATTACCTCGCTTCTTGTCTTGAAAATGCCTAACTCCACTAATTTCCCTAAAATAAATTCTTGGGCACCTTCTACTCTAACTAATGTTTCGGTCATTTTTCCACCAATTTGTTAAGTAATAGTTATCAAATAGTATACAAAAAGATATATATTAATATGCCTTCTGATAAAAACGTATATGTTAGGATGCCTTCTATTATTTCCCTTCCTTCAGGATCCTTACAATATTTTCCTTGAATTTATCTTCATAAGCCTTTGGAATTGAGCCTGCTGATGCGGGAATATGCCCTCCTGCAGAAGAATCCGGAATGCCTTTTATTGCCTCTTCCAAAAGTTCATTCATTTTTAATTTGAAATCCTGCCTTCTTGCTGAAAACCATATGCGGTCAGGATCCATTTCCTGCATCACAACAATGGTTTTTGCAGGATTTTCATAGGACATTTGATTTGCAATAAAGCTCTTTATATTATATTTTGCGTTAATTTTGTAAATAATTAAACTTATGCTATTATGAATATCTGCTTTATCATCCATTTCAGCAAGTATCTTATCAGCCATATCATAAAGCTCCTGCCTGTATTCATTGAATTCCGAATTCAGAAAATCATTAAGATTAGGGCAATTATTCAAATAATCAAATAATTGCGGAAAAAGTTCTGGGTGTATTGTTTCAATTGAATTAATTAATTCTGTGCCTGACCTTAATTCTTCAATACTGATATTGTCTTCATGCATTACCTCATTGAAAAAAGGTTCCCAGGAAGAATAACCATTATCACCAATGATCCCTAAGCAAGCAATCCATCTGCTTTTGGATAAATCAACCAGATTTGAAAATAAATCATAACTTAATTTTGAAACAGGATACTTGCTCCCATCCAACTCTTCATTAACATATTGGGATTTTATAAAAATAATATCTTCAGAATTTAAATCCTGGTAGATTTTATGGTGGTCCAGCATAAGGATTGATTTGCAATGTTTGTTCAGTTCAGCAAAAGAATTCAATTTGGAGTCTAAAGAAAGGTCAACAATTATTATTTTGTCCGGGCTTTCCTCAGCTATTGCCTTTTCAAGTACATGCAGTTCATTATAATCTGATGCATGCAAAAACCTGATCTTATTGCCAGAATATTTCTCAATTGCTTTTGAAACAAGCAAGGCAGAAGCCAAACCGTCAGGATCCCTATGATAACATAAGGCAATGCGGTCTTTTGGCGTTATGTTCTTTACAAATCTCTGAAACCTGCCAAAAAGCTCGTTTTTATCGTGTTCCGGCATTTAAACCACATAATCAAAAATGATTAGTACTATATATTAATATAATACAACTCCCTAGTTGATTAACTTAAACATAGGTGGAGAGATATGTTTAAAATCCCAAACTGCGAGATATACTGTACACACAAAAAGGGGTTATCATATATATGGGTTATACATTCACAAATAGCAAAGGTCAGATGTATTACCTGCACAAGAAAGAGACGCTCTATTATTTTAGCAGGGAACCTTCAAATGAAGAGCTCCCAGAGGGTTACGTTATTGTGGAAAACATTAAAACTGGCTTGCCAATCATGAAAAAGGGGCAATAGTTGCTTCTTTCGCAAATTAGGGGTTAATTATTCTTATTTAACCAAAGTAATCGGTTTATCTCTAGGGAGGTGAAACTATGAAATATGATATAAGAAAATTTAATCATGCAGTAAATGAGTATACCGGCTTGCTGAAAGGCAGTGTAGAGAAGAAAACAATAGTATTCACCTTGCGCTTCGAGAATAAAGAAGCATATTATAGTTTAGCACCGCTTAGCAGGGCTTTGGATGAATTAAAAGCCGATGTTCGTGTTTTTGTGATTACTAATGGAACAAAAACCCTGAAAATTGTCAACAAAGTATGGAATTGCCATGATGATTTGCAGAAAGGCGTAAAGAATGATAAAACTAAGGCCTTGAAGGACTTCATAACTGTAGTAAACAACAAAACCAAAAATACTGAATTTAATGAAATATTCAAAAGGCCGGATATTGAGTTTATTGCAAATGAAAACGGTTTTATTTCAAAGGATTGGAACTTTAATTTGCCTTACCATGCCTCTTGGTTTAAGCCAAGAAAATGGGGCAAGCTTGTTGATACTGCTGAATTAATTTTAAATGAAGTATTTGGGTTAAGAAAGGGGGAACTTTTCTCTGTTGGCTTTAATCTAATTCCAAATAAGAAATTTTTAGATTTGCCTCTTGATGATTATCTGGATAATTTTGCAATCGCTTATGCATTTGTTTTGGCTGCAATCAAATTAGATGCCCGCGCATCTCTTGGAGCGGCAACTGCAAGGGAATCAAAACTGGAAAAGATGGACAGGGTAAGCGATTTAATCACAACCTTGGGCGGCTGTGAATATGAGAAAAAGATTGATATGCCTGTTTTCCAGAAATTTAAAAAATTATCAAAATTATTAGGAATAGATGAACTTGAATTCAGCACTGCTTCATTTGGAATACACGGCAAGGGATATGGCGGGAAGCATTTCTTTGGATTAAATATGGGTTACCCTAGTTTGGATAAAAAAACAGTTTGGGATTCCCCTGGCTCGATGTTTTTGAAAGCCTGGTGGTATCCGCAAACAAAGATTGATAAAAGAGAGCCTATTAAAAGAGTGGCAATTACTGAAACATTGCCAATTGAACGCTTGATTGAAACTACAAATATCAAATATGATGTAATGAGGGCAAAGAATGATGCAATAAAAAGAATACTTGAAAAATGTGATGAATTAAGGGTAATTGCAAACAGGCCAACTAAAGGATATAAAACAGACATGACTGTTGACCTGAAAGGCGCTATTAAAGACAGGGTAAGGGTAATGGCCTCTGATTCTGATGTTACTTTTTTAATTGACCAAAACATAAAGAAAACATTTGGAGTGAATGCAGGCATGTTCGCAAATGTTCCCGGGGGGGAAGCTTTCTTTACCCCTGAAAGCATTTCAGGAATTGCTGTTGGTGATGTAGTAATAAATATCGACAGAAGCAGGGTAATAACTCCTGAAAATCCGGTAATTGTGAAAATGGACAAAGGAAGATATGAAATAATTAAAGGGCCAAAAAGCATAATGGACCGCATCAAAAAAGAAATGAAGGATATTAACAAATTAATAAAAGAATACGAGCACAAAAAAGTATTGCCTGAAGGAATATTGAAAATGCACAAGGATAATCTTTACAGAATTGGGGAATTTGCAATCAACACAAACCCAAAAGCCAAATTAGGATTATACCTTATTGAAAATGAGAAAATCGCCCGCATGATGCATATTGCCTTAGGTTCCGGATTTGAACCGCACAGGCAGACATTGTACCATTGGGACATGGTAATAAACAACCCAAGGCAAAAGATGGACATTTACGGCATGTGTACAGGCAGCAAGAAAAAATATTACATTATAAAGAATGGGAATTTTGTAATCTAATCTATTGCCTGTTTTTTTAGCCGTGTGAGCGGGAAACCTACATCTTTTAAGATGTAGATGAGAGCTCACAGAAACCTATTTCTTTTGAAAAAATA